>JBDSDO010000088.1:0-19357 GCA_039920505.1 Terrimesophilobacter sp. | reverse complement strand
ACGCGCTGTTCCCGCACATGACGGTGGCGGAGAACGTTGCTTTCGGACTGGAAATGCGCAAGGTGGCCAAAACGGAACGTGCCGAGCGCGTGGACGCCATCCTCGACAGGATGCAACTGGGCGCTCTTCGGGACCGCTACCCTCGTCAGCTGTCCGGCGGCCAACAGCAGCGCGTGGCTCTGGCGCGGGCCCTGGTCACCAATCCCGACGTGCTGCTGCTGGATGAGCCTCTGGCGAACCTCGATGCGAAGTTGCGTGTGGAGATGCGCGATTACATCAAGGGTTTACAGCAGGACCTGCGCATCACAACCATCTTCGTCACGCATGACCAGAGCGAGGCGATGGCGATCGCCGACCGCATCGCGATCATGCTTGACGGTGTGCTGCAACAGTTTGCCTCGCCTGAGGTGATCTATCGCCGGCCGGCGAACATCAAGGTCGCGCACTTCATCGGTTTGACCAACGTGGTCTCCGGCCAGGTGGTCAGCCGAACCGGCAACACCTGCGCGGTGGCGACAGAACTGGGCCAGCTGGATTCCGAGGCACCTGGCGACATGGCGGTGGGTGCCAAGGTCATGCTGACCATCCGACCGGAAAGTTTCTCGTTCGTGGCGCAGGCGGGGCCGAACTGCCTGTCCGGGCGAGTCGTCTCCAGCTCGTACCTGGGGAACATCCTGGATTACCGCATCGCGGTGTCGCCGGATCAGACGTTGCGTGTGCAGGCGGCGCCGTCCGAGCGGCATGCCGTCGGCGACGAGGTCACCGTGCGGTTTTCTGCTGACGAGTGCTGGCTGATCGCGGCCTAGGACGGGTTCTCATGTTTAAAAAAGTCAGGCCCGAGCTTTGGCTCATAGCGCCGTTGCTGTTGCTGATCGGGGTCTTCTTCCTGCTTCCGTACGTCAACATGATCGTGACCAGCTTCATGAGCACGAGCACCGTGGCGCCGTTTGAGCCGCCGGTAACGCTTCAGAACTACATCGGCGTGCTGACGGATCCGTTCAACTGGGCCGTGATCGGCCGGACCGTTCTGCTAGCCACGGTGACCACGGTGATCACGCTGGTTATCGGGTTTCCCGTCGCCTACCATATGGCGCGGGCCTCAGGTCGAGCCAAGAGCATCTATTTGATTCTCGTGATTTCGCCGCTGCTTGTGGGCGTCATCGTGCGCACCTATGGCTGGATCGTCATCCTCGCGGATCGCGGGGTGATCAACAACACCTTGCAGTCCTGGGGCGTCGGCGAACCGTTGCACCTGATGTACAACGCGTTCGGCGTAACCGTGGGCATGATTCACATCTACCTGCCGTTTCTGATCCTTCCGCTGGCCAGCCGTCTCGCGTCGATCACACCGGATCTGGAGCTGGCGGCGCACGGGCTCGGTGCGGGTCCGGTGCGCACGTTCTTGCGGGTGGTGTGGCCGATGAGCCTGCCTGGGGTGTTCGCCGGCACCGTGGTGGTCTGGATCCTTGCCGCCAGCGCCTACGTGATCCCCGCGCTGCTGGGCGGCAATCAGGTCATCACCACACCCATGCTGGTGGTGCAGTCGATCTTGGATCAGGGGAACTGGCCGCTGGGCACCGCCCAGGCCGCGGTGCTGTTCGTCGTCATGGCCGTCGTCGTGGGCGCCTATGCCGCATTCATGAGTCGTGTCACGAGAAAGTTGGGCTGAGATGTCGAGACAACGTACGCTGCGGCGGTCCCGACTGCGGGGCTGGGTGATCGCCGTCTACATCTTCCTGCTCGCTCCGATTGCGATTGTGGTGGTGTCCGCATTCAACTCGGGTGAATACCTGCAATTCCCGCCGGCGGGTTTCTCGTTGAAGTGGTTCACCAATTTCGCCCAGAACGGGCCGCTGGTGAAGTCCTTCTTCTTCAGCCTGGAGTTGGCGGCGGTGACCACCGTGATCAGCGTTGTCATCGGGACACTGGCGGCACTGTATGTCGTGCGTTTTGCACCGGCCCGGCTGACCAATGCGTTGCGCTTTGCCGCAATGTCCCCGATGGTGCTGCCAGTGATCGTTACTGGTTTGGCGTTGTTGACCTTTCTGCATTCGATCGGGATGGGGTTCGGCAGTTTCCTAGGCCTTCTGATCGGCCACGTGCTCATTTCGGTGCCGTATGTCTTCCTTAACGTGACGGCCACGCTGGTCGGTTTCGACCGTTCGCTGGAGGAAGCAGCCCGGTCGCTGGGTTCCGGCCAATTAACGGTGTTCCGCAGGATCACCCTGCCGCTGACCAAGGGCGGCATCATTTCCGGGGCGATGTTCAGCTTCATCATCAGCTTCGACCAGTTTCCGGTCTCGCTGATGCTCAGCGGCCGCGGCACGACTCCGTTCCCAATCCAGATGTTCGAATCGCTACGTTTTTCCTTCGACCCGACCGTCGCGGCCGCCGCAACCGTGAGCCTTTTAGTCACGGTGGTCGCCGTGGTTGCCGTGGAGCGGTTTGTCGGCCTTGAATCGGTGTACGGACTGGGTGACGACTGACCTGCCGCGCCCGCCGCGATGTTATCGGCCGCTGCCGGCTGGAGCCGCACGTTTGAGCCGCACGGCATGCTGCACGAGCGCTGTGACAGCGCCGTCGAGCAGCGTCCAACGTGTTGGAGGCTAGGTCATAGAGTGAGTCGAACCGTCGCGGCAACAGCAGAAACGGCCAAGCTCCACGCACAACGACAAGGTCGGCCCGAACACACCGCTCAGCGACCACAGTGACGTCATCGCGATCAGCGTGATCCCCAGCGGCAGGAACATAGCCACGTTCGCGCGGAGATCACCGCTGACATCGAGCCGGCACGTCCGGGCGACGCGGTGCTGGGCGAGCTTGCCGCCCTGTAGTAGCGCAACCGCGTCCTGATCCCGTTTCACGGAGTTTCTGTCGGCGGCGGCACTGCGCATCGGCAACCACTGCCCGCGGGCAGAGAAACTCCGTGAAACGGGTTGGGCGCACCGGGCTGGTGTCACAAAAAGTAGGCGACCGTCGCGAAAGTGTAATAGTGTGTCGGCATGCCAACTTCCCCTACCGGTGAACGAGCGATCGAAGCCGACATCGTCACCGATTTCAAAGACCGGATGAGCTACGGCTCCTACCTGCACCTCGACAAGCTGCTCGCGGCACAGGTTCCTGTCAGCGACCCTGTGCACCACGACGAGATGCTGTTCATCATTCAGCACCAGACCAGCGAGCTCTGGCTGAAACTCATGCGCCACGAGTTGCTTTCGGCGCGTGAGCTGATCGCGAACGACGAACTGCAGGTCGCGCTCAAACGCATCGCGCGGGTCAAACACATTCAGCGCCAGCTCACCGAGCAGTGGTCCGTACTCGCGACGTTGACGCCGAGCGAGTACGCGCAGTTCCGCGGCTATCTGGGCAACGCCTCCGGGTTCCAGTCCTACCAGTACCGTGCCGTCGAGTTTCTGCTCGGCAACAAGAACGCCGGCATGTTGAAGGTGTTCGAGTCGAACCCGGAGGCGCACGAGCTGCTTTCCACGTTGCTCGCCGAACCGAGCGTGTACGACGAGTTCCTGCGCTACCTCGCGCGGCACGGATTCGACGTTCCCGCATCGGTGCTGGAGCGGGATGTCACCCAGTGTTACGCGTTCCACCCCGAGTTGGTGAACACTTTCCGGGAGATCTACGAGCACCCCGACCAGCACTGGCTCGCCTACGAGACCTGCGAGGAATTCGTCGACCTCGAAGACAACTTCCAACTATGGCGGTTCCGGCACGTGAAGACGGTGATGCGCATCATCGGCATGAAGCGGGGCACCGGCGGCTCGAGCGGGGTCAGCTTCCTGCAGAAGGCGCTCGACCTCACCTTCTTCCCCGAGCTGTATGCGGTGCGGACCGAAATTCGGTGACGGGGAACCGCCGGTGAGTGAGCCCGTCGAAACTTCGCTCCCATGAACACCGACAGAGTGGACACGACCCGTCGACTAGCGCAGCGGCCGGGCTCAACAGCCGGCTCGGCCGCCGTGTTTTCGGTCGACGAGTGCTGGGCCGGACGGTGGCTCGGCCCGACCGACCTCGCCGTCGACGGTGGCAACATCCGATTCGCCACGGACGCCGACCCCGCCCCGAGCACGCACCTGGCCGGCACCGTGCTCCCCGGCTTCACTGATGCGCACGTCCACCTGGGACTCATTGACGGCAAAGCGCTCCTCGCTGGTGGCATCGCCGCGGTAGACGACCTCGGCTGGGACCCGGACATCGCCCACGGATGGACCGACGACCCGACGCTGCCAAGCGTGAGCTTCGCCGGAGCGTTCCTCACCGCGCCAGGCGGGTATCCGACTGGCCGGCCCTGGGCGCCATCGCATTGCGTGGTCGAGGTGTCTTCGCACGAGACTGCCGTGGCCGCCATCGACGCGCAACTGGCCGCCGGCGCCAGCTTCATCAAGCTCACGCTCAATTCGGTTGCCGGCCCGGTGCTCGATGACGTCACCCTTGCCGCTCTGGTCGCCCACGCCCACACGGCAGGCACCACCGTGGTCGCGCACGCCGAAGGCGTCAGCCAGGCGGAACGAGCCTTCGCGGCCGGTGTCGACCGGCTCGCCCACACGCCGTGGTCAGAACGGCTCGATGACGACCTTGTGGAGTCGATGGCTGGCACGCAGCAGTGGGTCAGCACCCTCGACATCCACGGCTGGGGAAAGTACGGCGCGGACTTCGCTACCGCTCAGGACAACCTGAGCCGGTTTCACCGGTTCGGCGGCACCGTTTTCTATGGCACCGACCTCGGTAACGGTCCACTGCCGCTCGGCATCAACCGCCGCGAACTGCGCGCTCTGCAGGACGCCGGCCTTGACGGCGACGCCGTCGTGCGCAGCATCGCAGGAACCCGCACCGGTGGATTCGGCCCCGTCGTCAGCTTTATCGCCGGTGTTCGACTGCCGGATGTCCCCACCTGGCTCACCAGCGCATCCGTGCTCAGTGCTGCAGACGTTTTCACTCGAATCTAAGGAGCGACCCAGATGACCGACCCGCTGACCGACACCAGCCTGGAGGCAGCCCGCGCCCTCGATGCGGCCGACCCGCTGTGCGCCCACCGCGAATTGTTCGTCGCCCAGGCGGATGTCGTCGCCTACCTCGACGGGAACTCGCTCGGCCGTCCGCTAGCCGCCAGCGCCGAACGTCTCACCCGGTTCGCCACGGATGCCTGGGGTGCGCGGCTCATCCGCGGCTGGGACGAGCAGTGGTACGAGCTGCCGATCACCCTTGGCGACACTCTCGGCCGGGTGGTGCTCGGCGCAGCACCCGTGCAGACGTTCGTGGGCGACTCGACCACCGTCGTCCTGTACAAGCTGATGCGTGCCGCGCTGGATGCTCGCCCCGGCCGCGACGAGATCGTGGTCGACACCGGCAACTTCCCCACCGATCGGTTCTTGCTGCAGGGCATCGCCGCCGAGCGCGGCGCGACCCTTATCTGGATCACCCCGGAGCCGGATGCCGGCGTCACCGCCGAGCAGGTTGCTGCTGCGTGCGGGCCGCGTACCGCCCTCGTCGTGGTCAGCCATGTGGACTATCGGTCCGGCTACCTGGCCGATGCGCCGGGGATCACACGGGTGGCGCACGACGTCGGCGCGCTCGTGCTGTTCGACCTGTGCCATTCGGTAGGCGTCGTGCCGATCGAGCTGGATGCCTGGGGTGTCGACCTCGCCGCCGGTTGCACCTACAAATACCTGAACGGTGGACCCGGCGCCCCTGCGTTCGGCTACGTGCGCGCCGAGCACCAGGACACCTTCCAGCAGCCGATCTGGGGCTGGATGGGCAGCAGCGACCCGTTCGCGATGGGTCCGGAATACGAACCGCACCCGGGCATCCGCCGGTTCATCAGCGGCACCCCGCCGGTGATCGGCATGCTGCCCATGTGCGACATGGTCGCCCTGATCGACTCGGTCGGCCTTGCCGCCGTGCGGGAGAAGTCGATCCGGATGACCGAATACGCGATCGCCCTGACGGATGCCGTGCTCACCCCGCTGGGCGTCACCTTGGCCTCCCCTCGGGATGCCGCCCGCCGCGGCAGCCACATCACGATCACCCACGACCGATTCCGCGAGGTGAACGGTGCGCTGTGGAAACGCGGCATCATCCCCGACTTCCGCACGCCGAACGGCATCCGCCTCGGCCTCTCGCCGCTGTCGACGAGCTTTGAGGAGCTGTGGCGCGGGGTGGATGCGATCCGCGAGGAGCTCGAGTGACCGCACCCCTCGCCCGCTTCGACCGCACGTCAGGGACCTGAGATGATCCTCGACGACATCGACGCCCGTCCCGGCAGCGCGACCTCGCTGCTGCGCACCATCGTCGGCGTCTGTCTGCGCCGGGTCGGCGGGTGGATCTCCATCGCCGGCCTCATCGACCTCATGGACGCCGTCGGGGTGGCCCCCGCCCACACCCGCACCGCCGTGTCCCGCGTCAAAGCCAAGGGGTTGCTGTTGGCCAGCACGATCGACGGGCGGCCCGGCTACGCCCTGAATCCGGATGCCATCCCGATGCTCGAGCGCGGCGACCGCCGCATCTTCACCTTCCGGCAGATGGCCGACGGCGACCCATGGTGCCTGCTCTCGTTCTCTATTCCGGAGGCGCAGCGGGACGTGCGTCACCAGCTCCGCAAACGTCTCGGCTGGATCGGATGCGGCGTGGTCGCGACCGGCCTGTGGATTTGCCCGGGGTTCCTCGCCGACGAGGTAGCGGACATCGTGGCCGACCTCGGTCTGAGCGAGCGAGCCACCCTCTTTATCGCCGACACCCCGCGCATCGCCGGGACGCTGGCGGATACCGCCCGCCACTGGTGGGATCTCGACCAGCTGGCGGCCCTGCACCGCGCCTTCCTCACCTCGCAGTCGGACGCGCTAGCGAACGCGGACGGCGTGGTCACCACCGACAGCGGCGTCACGCGCGCGTCCTTTTCACGCTTCATCCGCGCGCTGGACCAGTGGCGCATCCTGCCTTACCTCGATCCTGGCCTGCCGCCGAGCGCGCTCCCGGATGATTGGCCCGGTTTCGCCAGCGTCACCCGGTTCGAGCGCATCACCGCCCGGCATGCCGCGCCCGCCTACGAGTTCCTCCACGCGGCCACGACGAGCTGACTGCACGTCATTTGCGTCTTGTTGTGGTTTCCGACGGCCGGGAACCACTGTGAAGTCTCATGACTTAATGGACAGTTCTGTCTCAGGACATCGTGGACGGTGTGTCTCAGGACGTCGTGGACGGTTGGGTGGGTTTTGCTTCGTTCATGAGCGAAATGAAACCCGATATCAAGATCCGTCTGCTGGTTGCGTCGTGGCCGGAGGACGCCCCGCGCGGTGCCGTGGCCGCGTTCTGTCGCAAGCACAATGTGTCCCGATCCTGGTTCTATAAGATCCGCGCCCAGGCTCAGGCCAACGGGCAGTGGGCGGCGTTGGAGTTGGGGTCCACGAGACCGAAGACCAGTCCGGCGGCGATCACCGGGGAACGGGTCCGGCTCGCCCTCCAGGTGCGGGCAGAGTTGGAATCGGCCGGCTTCGACCACGGTCCGCTCAGCGTCCAAGCGAAACTGCGCCGGCTGGGTTTGCCGCCGCCGTCTCGGGCGACGTTGGCGCGGGTCTTCAGCCGGGCCGGGGTGGTGATCCCCGAACCGCGGAAGAAGCCTCGAAGCGCGTTTCGCCGATTCGTGTATCCGGCGCCGAATTGCTGCTGGCAGATCGATGCCACCGAGTGGACGTTGACCACCGGCCGGAAAGTCGTGATCTTCCAGCTCATCGACGATCACTCCCGCGTAGCCGTGGCGTCGCTGGTCGCCACCGGTGAGACCAGCGAAGCGGCCATCCGGGTAGTGAAACTGGGCATTCAACGGCGCGGGGTTCCGCAGAAGTTCCTCTCCGACAACGGGGCCGCCCTGAACCCGACCCGGCGAGGGCGCCAGGGTCAACTCGTCAATTATCTGCTATCCCTGGGCGTGGTCCCGATCACGGGGAAACCGGGCAAACCCACCACGCAGGGGAAGAACGAACGGTGGCACCGCACCCTCCATTTGTTCCTGAACAAGCAACCACCGGCCGGCACCATCGCCCAACTGCAGGCCCAGGTGGACGTCTTCGACGCGTACTACAACACGCAGCGTGAACATCAAGCCCTGCCGCCGGGGATGACCCCGCAGGAGGCCTGGGATGCCACCCCTGCCGCCGACCCGCCCGCACTTCCCGCCGAAGTGATCATCGACGTGGGCACTCAAAGCAGCCAACGTGTCGCACGGACCAACGGCATCGTGAACTTCCAGCACACCCGTTACCAGATCGGGCAGCACTGGGGAGGACACACCATCCACATCCTCCACGACAGCACCACCGTCAGCTTCTTCGATACCCGAGGAACCGAGATCGTCAGCCACCCCAGACCAGCACACGGCACCGACTACGTCGGCAACAACCGAGGAGCCCACCCATCAACCAACCGTCCACGAACTCCTGAGACACCAACCGTCCACGAAGTCCCGAGACACCAACCGTCCACGAAGTCCTGAGACAGCACACGCCTCAGGAACAACAACTACCTGCAAGTCACCACTTTGGAGGCCCACTCCCATGGCGACTACTGCACTACCCGGCGACGAGCCGCCGGGCGCCGGCTTCGAAGTCGTCGAGGTCGCCGGTGCGTCCCGCGCGGGCGGCCCGGCCCCCGAGGATCCACTGGTAGGCCAGGAACGCGGCGAGCGCCACGGTGCCGATGCCGATCTTCACCGGCCACGGCCAGTTTTGCCGGGTGACGAACCCCTCGATGATGCCCGAGGTGAGCAGCGCCAGGATCAGTCCGATCGCCACGGCGAACAGCGCCCGCGCATCCTCGGCCAGCGCCTGCCCGCGGCTCCGGGCGCCGGGCGCGATCCAGGCCCAGAAGATCCGCAGGCCCGCCGCACCGGCGACGAAGATCGAGTACAGCTCGAGCTGCCCGTGCGGGGCGATATAGAGGAAGAAGGTGTCCAGCTGCCCATATTGCTGCATCAAGGCACCGGCGTAGCCGATGTTCATCGCGTTCACGAACAGCAGGTAGGGCGTGTACACGCCGACGATGCCGAACGCGACGGCCTGCGCGGCGAGCCAGGCGTTGTTGGTCCACACCGAGCTGGCGAACGAGCCGCCGCTGTAATTCGAGTAGTACTCGACGAAGTCGTGCTCGACGTAGTGTCGCCGCTGCGCGTCGCTGCCGAACACGGAGGCGAGCACCTCCGGATGCTGGATCGCCCAGATCGCGTACAGCAGTCCGGTCAGCAGCGAGACCGCGGCGATCGCCAGGCTGAGCCAGCGGATGCGATACAGCGCGGCGGGCAGTGCGGCGCCGAAGAACTCGGGGAGCCGGCTGAGGACGTTCGCGCCGGCACCGGTGAACCGTAGCCTCGCGCGGGAGAGCAGCAGCGACAGCCGGTCGCCCTGCACGGACTGCCCGGCCGTGGTTTTGATGGCGGACAGCTGGGCGGCGCCGGCCTGGTAGCGCTGAATCAGCTCATCCGCCTCGGCTCCGGTGAAGTGACGCTTGCCGGCGAGCCGGGCAAGCTCATTCCACTCATCGCGGTGGGCGGCGGAATAGGCGTCAAGATCCATCTGCTTAGATACTAGACATGGCAAGCCCGCCGGTGCCCGACGACACTGTGTTCATCAACGACGCCGAGCTCATCAACGACGCCGAGCTGATGACCGGGGAGGCCGTCGGCCTCGACCTGCGGCCCACCAGTTTCGTGCTGCGCGGGGCCGGGGCGCTGCTGGATGTGATCGTCTACCTCGGCTTCTGGATCGCCGGGGTGCTCGCGGTGAACTCCCCCGCCCTGGCCGGCGCGTTGGACGACGCGGCAGTGAAGGCGGTGACGATCGCCTCTTTGGTGTTCTGCATCGTCGTGGTGCCCACCGCCGTGGAATTGCTCACGCACGGCAAGTCGCTCGGTCGGCTCATCGTGGGTGCTCGCATCGTGCGCGACGACGGCGGGGCGATCGGATTCCGGCACGCGTTCATCCGGGCGCTCACCGGGGTGCTTGAGCTGTTCATGTCGCTGGGCGGGATCGCGGCACTGTTCGGGCTGCTGAACCCGCGCACGAAGCGGATGGGCGACATCCTGGCCGGCACCTACAGCCAGTACGAGCGGGTGTCGCACCGGGAACCGGCCGTTTTCGGGGTGCCGGTGGCGCTGGTCGACTGGTCACGGTCGGCCGATGTCGCCCGGATGCCGGACGGTCTCGCCCGACGGATCGCGCAGTTCCTGCGGCAGGCCGGTGGTCTCACGCCGGAAACCCGGATACGCGTGGCCCAGCAGTTGGCGACCGAGGCAGCGCGGTTCGTCTCCCCGCTGCCGCAGGCCGATCCGGAACTGTTCCTCGCCGCGGTCGCGGCGGTGCGACGGGAGCGGGAGTTGCTCGCGCTCCAACTGACGAAGCAGCGCCTGGCACGCGTCGAGCCGGTGCTCACCGGTCTGCCGCACCGGTTTCCGCCGCGGTCATAAACGCCGGCATGCTGGAAGTTTGCTGTGTGCATCCGGTAGCCTCGGAGTGAAGATTCCGTCAATCAGGAAGCAGAACCATGGCGCAGACCAGCCGCTCGACCCGTACCGCCCACACTCCTACCGACGCGCCGCCGAAAGCGCCGTCGACCGCCGCGCGGCTTACAGCGGAGGCGCTGGGAACCTTCATCCTCGTCTTCGTCGGTGTGGGAACCGTGTTATTCGCGACGCTTTTCCCCGGGGCCGGTGAGGTGTATCTGCCGATCGCGCTCGCCTTCGGTCTTTCCGTCGTCGCCGGCGCGTACGCGTTCGGGCACATCTCGGGCGCCCACTTCAACCCCGCGGTGACGATCGGTGCCGCCTTCGCGGGACGGCTGCCCTGGAAGGACGTCCTCGGATACCTGGTGGCCCAGATCGTCGGCGGCATCATCGCCACCGCACTGCTGTTCGCCATCGCGGCCGGCGGCAAGGACGGCTTCCTCACCAAGGCCCAGTCCAGCGGATTCGCCTCCACCGGGTACGGCGAGCGGTCACCCGGCGGGTTCAGCCTGCTGTCGGTGTTGCTGATCGAGGTCATCCTCACCGCCCTGTTCGTCTACGTCATTCTCGGCGTCACCGACCGGCGTGCCCCGGCTGGTTTCGCCCCGTTGGCCATCGGTCTGGCGCTGGCCATGCTGTTGCTGGTCGGCTTGCCGGTCAGCGGCGCCTCGCTGAACCCGGCCCGCTCGATCGCCTCCGCCGTGTTCGGCGACGGTATCGCGCTTGGCCAGGTGTGGGCGTTCATTGTGGCACCGATCGTCGGCGGCATCCTCGCCGGGGTCAGCTACAAGCCGCTGTTCGCCCGCGCGAAGTAACCGAGTAGCCCAGCGCGGTAACTGTTCCCGCTAAAACCGCAGACTTCGCTCGAAAGATACCTTTCCGGACGAGTGCGGCCGCCGCGGCGGGCTATCTCGTCCGGAAAGGTATCGCTCGGCGCGCGTTCGGCGGGCCGCATCCGCTCGAGGGGTCGCGGCGGGTCAGTAGCGGTAGTACTCCGACTTGTACGGTCCGGTGACGGGCACGTCGATGTAGTCGGCCTGCTCCGGGGTGAGCTGCGACAGTTTCACTCCGAGCGCGTCCAGGTGCAGCCTGGCGACCTTCTCGTCGAGCACCTTGGGCAGCATGTGCACGCCCAGCGGGTACGCGTCGTGATTGGCCCACAGTTCGATCTGGGCGAGCACCTGGTTGGTGAACGAGTTGCTCATCACGAACGACGGATGCCCGGTGGCGTTGCCGAGGTTCATCAGCCGCCCTTCGGACAGCACGAGCACGCTTCGGCCCGACGGCATCCGCCACTCGTGCACCTGCGGTTTGATTTCAATGCGCTGTGCCCCGGCAAGTTTCTCCAGGCCGGCCATGTCGATCTCGTTGTCGAAGTGGCCGACGTTGGCGACGATCGCCAGGTGCTTCATGCCCAGCATGTGGTCGACAGTGATCACGTTCTCGTTGCCGGTGCAGGTGACGAAGATGTCGACCTCGCCGAGCACATCCTCGATCGTGGTGACCTGAAAGCCGTCCATCGCCGCCTGCAGAGCGCAGATCGGGTCGACCTCGCTGACGATGACCCTGGCGCCCTGGCCGCGCAGCGCCTCCGCGGCGCCCTTGCCCACATCACCGTAACCGGCGACGAAGCAGACCTTGCCGCCGATGAGCACGTCGGTGGCGCGGTTGAGGCCGTCCGGCAGTGAATGGCGGATGCCGTACCGGTTGTCGAACTTGGACTTGGTCACCGAGTCGTTGACGTTGATTGCCGGGAACAGCAGCGTGCCGGACTTGGCCAGCTCGTACAGCCGGTGCACCCCGGTGGTGGTTTCCTCCGTGACTCCGGCGATCCCGGCAGCGAGGTCCGTCCAGCGTCCCGGTGCGGCGGTCAGCGAGGCGCGCAGTGTGTCGAGGATGACGCGCCATTCGTGACTGTCCGACTCCGTCGCATCCGGCACCGTTCCTGCCGTCTCGAACTCGCGGCCCTTGTGCACGAGCATGGTGGCGTCGCCGCCGTCATCGAGGATCAGGTTCGGGCCGCCCTCGGTGCCCCAGTCGAAGATTTGCGAGGTGCACCACCAGTACTCCTCGAGGCTCTCGCCCTTCCAGGCGAACACCGGAACGCCCGCCGGGGCGTCGACAGTGCCGGTCGGTCCCACTGCCACCGCGGCGGCGGCCTCATCCTGGGTGGAGAAGATGTTGCAACTGGCCCAGCGCACCCGCGCGCCGAGGGCGACGAGGGTTTCGATGAGCACGGCGGTCTGCACGGTCATGTGCAAAGATCCGGCGATGCGCGCACCGGCGAGCGGCTGGGCGGCGGCGAACTCGTCCCGCAACGCCATCAGGCCGGGCATCTCGTTCTCCGCCAGGCGCAGCTGATGGCGTCCGGCCGCGGCGAGCGCGAGGTCGGCGACTTTGAACGGCAGGGAGGTCGTCGGCGTTGTCGTGAGTGCAGTCATCCCCCCATTCTCGCAGCTTGCGCCTGTGACCGCGGAATACACCGCCTCCACCGAAACCGAAGGAGATCCGCATCCGTTCGCGGCGACCCCGCCGCTTCCGAAATGACGGAGATTTGGTAGGGTGGCGCTCTGTTTGCGGGCATCCGGGGACGTCCTTGACCAAAAGACCGTCATTTCGGAAGGGGCGACGGGCGGAGAGGGGCGCCGCTCAGCCGCGGATGATGGCCAGCACGTCGTCCCGGATGCGCTGCATCTGCGCATCCGTGCCGGCTTCCACGTTGAGGCGCAGTAACGGCTCCGTGTTGGACGGGCGCACGTTGAACCACCAGAACGGCTGGTCTTCCGGCACGATGCCGGTAACGGTGAGGCCGTCGAGTTCGTCGAATTCGGCGACGCCGGTGTAAGCCTCCACGATGCGGTTGTAGGCCTCCGGCACCTCCGCCACCGTTGAATTGATCTCGCCGCTGAGGGCGTACGGGGTGAACTTGGCCGACATCGCGGAGAGCGCACCCTGCTGCGAGCCGAACTCGGCCAGCACGTGCAGGGCGGCGAGCATCCCGTTGTCGGCGCCCCAGAAATCCCGGAAGTAGTAGTGCGCGGAGTGCTCCCCGCCGAAGATCGCGCCGGTGGAGTGCATCTGGTCCTTGATCAGCGAGTGGCCGACCCTGGTGCGCACCGGCGTCGCCCCGGCGGCGATGATCGTCTCCTCCACCACCCGAGAGGTGATGAGATTGTGCAGTACGACGATCTCCCCTTCCGGCTGCAGCTTCCGCACCCGCTGGATCTCCCGCAGCGCAACGACGGCTGCCACGGCCGACGGGTTCATCGGCTGCCCCTTCTCGTCGACCACGAAGCAGCGGTCAGCGTCGCCGTCGAACGCAAGCCCGAGGTCGGCGCCGTGGGCCACGATCGCCTTCTGCAGGTCGACCAGGTTCGCCGCGACCAGCGGGTTAGCCTCGTGGTTGGGGAACGTGCCATCCAGCTCGAAGTACAGCGGGATGACCTCGATCGGCAGCTTCGGCAGCCCGGCAGCTTGCCCGAGCACGGCCGGCACCGTGAGTCCGCCCATGCCGTTGCCGGCGTCGACGACGATGCGCAGCGGCCGGATGCCGGACAGGTCCACGAGCGAGCGCAAATAGGCCGCGTAGTCGGCCAGCACATCCACTTCGCGGAAGCTGCCGGGCTGCAGCACGGTGTCGATGCCGTCGGCCAGATACTTTTCGGCGCGGTCCCGGATGCCGTGCAGCCCGGTGTCGAAGCTGATCCCCTGCGCACCGGCCCGGCTGAACTTGATCCCGTTGTAGGTGGCCGGGTTGTGGCTGGCGGTGAACATGGCGGCCGGCGCGTTCAGGTGTCCGGAGGCGAAGTAGCTTTCGTCGGTGGAGCAGAGCCCGATCGACACGACGTTGGCGCCGCGGGCCTGCGCGCCGAGGGCGAAAGCCTTAGCGAACCCCGGGGACGAGTCGCGCATGTCGTGGCCGACCACGACGTCGATGCCGGCGGCATCCACCTCGTCGACGAACCCGGCGGCCAGGGCGCTGACGACCTCATCGGTGAGCTGCGACCCGACGAGCCCCCGTACGTCATAGGCCTTGATGAACGCGCTGAGATCGATGCCGGGTGTGCCTGAAGTCATACTCCCGAATCTATACTGCCGAGCACCGCGTGCCTCACGATCTGCCAGCCGTGAGGAACCGACAGGTGTTCGGAGTGGCGCGCGCAGAGGTCGTGGCTGTACGGCTCGTTGGTCGGGCTGAGTGGCCCGAGCACGACCATCGAATCTTCGTAGTCGTAGGTGAGGGTTGCGGTGGCTTCCACCTGGCAGGCCACTTTGCTGCAGAGTCGCTCGCCCAGCTGCAGGCGCTCGCCCATTAGTTGTTCATCCAGCTGCCGGCGCTCACCCATTTGCCTCTACCCTAACGGCGAACGACCCCGCTGCCGCGGAACCGCGCCGCCTACACTTGAGCCATGGCTCGCACATCCCGACGCAGCAGTGCTCACCGCTCGGTGCGGGCCGGATGGCGCGACCGGCACGGGCGCGGAATCCGCTCCGCCGTCACCGGGCCGCACCTGCCGCTGCTGCGCACCAGGGTCGACGTGTTCGACGCGACCGTCGCGGCCGCCGCCGAATACCTCAAGGACATGTGGCCTGACGAACTCGAGGGCACCCACTTCGAGGTCGCCGGGCTGCCCGGCGCATCCGGAACCAACGGTGTCGACCGGTGGCGGGTCATCGCCGCCGAGCGCCGCATCATCCTGTACCGGTTGCCGATCGAGCGACTGGCCCGGCTGCACCGCCACGACGAATGGCACCGCCGGATGCTTATCGAGAGTTGCGTGTTCCGCGCGGTGGCCGAGTTGCTCGGCAAAGACCCCTGGGACCTGGCGCCGGACCGGTTCCGGCACTTTTAAGCCTTACGGATACACCCGGATCGGCGGCGCGCTCGGCGCACCGGGACTCACGGTGAAGCCACTGAGCTTCCCGTCGCCCTGGTAGCTCACGGCGACCCGCAAGCTGTCGAATCCGCTCAGCAGGTACGCGCCGGACGCAACGGGCACGGTGACGGTGGCGCCGGCCGGCACCGACACCGCCGCCGTGGCACTAGACGACTTCGCGGCATCCGCCGAGGCGATCGTCACCGTCTGAGTCTGCTGCGTCGGGTTGGCCAGGTGCAGCACCGGCGACGGTCCCGCCGCTACGGCCACCTCGGCACTGTTGTGCAGCACGCGGGCAGCGGCGAACCAGGTCAGATCGATGGCGCCCGCGGACCCGATGGCCGAGGCACGGGCGGCGGCGACGAACGGGACATCCGCGGACAGGGCGATGGTGAAGCTGCCGTCACCCGCCTCGATGGGAACATCCGTCACCACACCCCCGGGCAGGCTCAGCGACGACGGTTCGTCTGGCGCCGTGCCGTCCTCGGGGATCACGGAAATCTGCACCTTTGCGTCGACGGTACCGGGCACATAGAGCCGCAACACGGGGGCGATATCCGCAAATCCCGGACTGTTCTGCTGGGCGGCGATCGCCTCGGTACCGGTGAGCACCACGCCGGGGATCACCAGCTGCTTCGCCGGGGCGGCGGACGCGCCCACGATGGCGAGTCCGCCCGGGACGAGGGTGCGGACGATGCCGTGCTGCAGGTTGGCCACCACCTGGCCGCCCTCGCTTCGCACTCGTACGACGGGTGAGAGCACGTTCGGGGCGAATCCGGCCAGCGGGAGGATGCGCTGGGTGCCGCCGGGCACGACGATGCCGTCGCTGCCCGCGGCGTGCACCTCGCCGGCCTCGGTGAACACGGTCACCGACACGGTGGCCGGCACTGTTCCGGGATTGCTCAGGGTGATCAGCGAAAAGCGACCGGTGTCGGTGGCACCGCCGACGAGCCAGGTGTCGGCAGCCGTTTCGGCGCATTCGGCCGCCGCGAATCCGGCGAAGCCGCCGGCAGACACCGACTGGGATTGGCTGCCGGCAAGTGCCGCATTCGCCGCCGCGGGAAGGGTCAGCACGATGGGGGCAATTCCGGCGCCGTTTTCCGTCGC
Source organism: Terrimesophilobacter sp. (assembly GCA_039920505.1). Taxonomy (GTDB): domain Bacteria; phylum Actinomycetota; class Actinomycetes; order Actinomycetales; family Microbacteriaceae; genus Parafrigoribacterium. The sequence goes on along the minus strand of JBDSDO010000088.1, from coordinate 2,875 downwards.
CGGAAGCGGGGCCCGGTCGGCGGTGCCCTTGGCGGACGCGGCAGTGACGTCCGGATGCCCGATCGACGAGATCGCTGACGCGTTCGCGTCGAGCGCATCCGCCGGCCGAAGCGCCGGCCCCGGGCAGACGCGCTGCTGCGTGGTGGCCGTCGGGGTCACGACCATCGAGGGCGGGACGGGCGCGTGGTGTGGCAGAGGAAGCCAGGTTGCGGCGGCGATTGCGACGGCCGCGATGCCGATGCCCACGGTGCCGGCGACCGCGCGCGCGCCGATGCGGAGTGTGCTGCGCGCATCCCGTTTCTGACGCACCGGCGGAGGCGGGGCCTCCTCTTCGCCGGGGAACGCGTCAGAGTCGGAATCCCACGGTTCGGATGCCACCAGATCGTCGTCCTCGGGCTCATCGGGAATCGGTTCAGGGGACTCGGATTCGGACTCGGACTCGGACTCGGATTCGGACTCATCGGGCCGGTTCTCGGCGGCCGATGGCTCAGCAGCCTCGGGCCCAGTCTCCTCCGGCCCAGTGTCTTCCGGCTCAGTCTCCTCCGGCCCAGTGTCTTCCGGACCAGTGTCTTCCGCCCCCGACGGTCCCGGTGCGGGTTGCGGTGCTCTCCAGGGCTCAGCCACCCCGGGAGGCCTCGGCGCGAAGCGCGAGAGCTGTGGCGCGTTTGCTGGCGTCCGCTCGTTCGGCGGCAACCCGAGTTGAGACAGGTCGAAGTCGGTGAGGTCTCCGCGCTCGTGCGGCTGCGGGGGCCGAAGCTCCGGAATGTCACCGCCCTCAGAATCCGGGTTGTCCGGCCACTTAGCCATGAATTGCTCCCCCAGTGCCGATCTCCTGCGGCATCGCATCCGCCTGCGGGCGGGATCCGCTCACCAGCACGCGGCGTTTGCGGCGACGCGCGGTGGGGATGCCGAGCAGCAGCGTCAGCACGAAGATGGTGCCCTGCGCGATCAGGATGCCCGTGCCGAGTCGTTCGCCGGTGTCCTGGGGCCGCAATTGCGGTGCCGGTTCCGGAACGTGCAGCACCCGCCACAGCATCCCGTTGGCGGTGTGACCGACCGTGCTGAGCAGGGCGTTGTTGTTGAGCGCGTCGAGCGCGCGGGTGCGCACCGGGTCGCCGTCGTCACCTCTGGCATCGGCCACGACGACGTATCCGATGTCCAGCGCCGCAAGGTCCGGCGCGGCGTCGTAGCCGCTGCGCGACATCAAGTTGCCAGACAGAATGGCGACGCGTTTCTCGGTGGCCTGCAGCGTGGCATCCGTCGCTGCGAGGGTGGACTGTTCGTCGAGGGTAGCCCCGATGTTGCGGGACAGCTCGCTGGCCACCGCACCGTCGGACTGCACGGAGATCAGCAGGGTGCCGATCGACGGTCGCACCTGGGCCTCGGCGGTGACGACGGCGGGCAGGATGCGTCCCGACCCCGGGTGCACGGCCGGTGTGCCGGCCACTGTCGCTCCGGTCAGCACCACGCCAAGCAAGGGCACCGCAAGGGCGAGCGTGGCCGCTCCGGCCACGACAGCGGAGGCGACGGCGGCGCGACCGAGCGCATCCAGAGCCACCAGGGTCGCGCCAGTCAGTCCTAGCCAGAACAGGCTGAGGGCAGCGCCCGGCCACAGTGTGATCGCGCTGCCCGCGACGAACGACACCGAGATTCGGGTGGCGATCACGGCCGTCGCGAAGCCCAGCAGGGCCACGCCCGTCGCAGGGATGGCGCGACGCGAGCCGGGGACGAACAAGGCCAGCAGCGCGAGCACGCCGACCGGCAGCAGCAGCACCGCGACGAGCACCGGTGCGGTTTCGCCGGGCAGCACCACAGAGTCGAGCACGTGGATCCACCCGTGCAGGCCGGTGCCGGCGTCCGCCAAGGCGAGTCGCCAGCCGGACGGGGCCGTTACCGCGAACGGCACCCCGGGGTCGGCGAGCAGGCCGAGCGGGTTGCCGCGCGCGACCTGCGCCACGATGAGCGGGGCGAACAGCGCGAGCGCGGGGATCGGGATGCCGATGAGCCGGTGCAGTCCCTTCGGCCGCGAGACCAGCCAGAGCAGCCAGAGCAGCAGCAGCGCCGGCACAAGTGAGGGTGCGGATGCGGCGACCGCGGCGAACAGCAGCGCTGCGGCGGCAGCGCTGCCCCAGTAATGCGCGGCGTTGACCACGGCCAGCACGAGCCAGGGCAGCAGCACATGGGCGATGGATGCGCCGAGATGGCCCGTGGTGAGGCCGCCGAGGAACGGTGGCGCGAGCATCCAGAGCACCGCGCCGACGAGCGGCAGCCAACTGCGGTTGCTGAACCGTCTGGCGCAGAACCACGCGCCGATCGCGGCCAACGGCAGGGCCGCGACGTAGAACAGGGCGACCCCGAACGAGGGCGCCCAGAAGGCGAGCGTGCCCAGGAGTGCGACGACCATGGCAAAGGGGTCGGCGGCGCCGACGAAGCCGCCACCCACGTCCCGCCAGCCGTAGGTCGCGCTGGCCCACAGGTCGGCGACGTCGTTGCTGAGTGGAGCGAGTCCGCCGCCGGCCACCGCCGGCGCGGACAGTAGCGCGCCGAACGCGACCAGGCCGAGCACGATGCCGGAGATGGCGACCCAGAATCCGCCGTCGGCGAGGAAGCTTGCCCGGTCATCGCCGTTGACGGGTTGCCCGAGGAGTTGCCGCTGGGTTTCGCGATCCTGCGCACGTCGTTCGCGCAACTCGACCCACGGCATCCGTAGCGCATCGACCGCGCCCCAGCCCAGTCGCTTGGTACTGCGGAAGTTGCGGCGGGCGCCGGCGACGTGGCCGGCGAATGCGGCGACGAACGCGGCGCGGAACTCGCCGGGGATGACGCCAGGGCGTTTGGTGAGGAGATGCCCGATTGAGCGCAGCACAGCGAGCGG
>JBDSDO010000087.1:0-8502 GCA_039920505.1 Terrimesophilobacter sp. | reverse complement strand
GACGGGGTTTTCCCCGTCGCCGAACCGCTGCCTGTTGGCGTGCTCATTGGTTAGCCCTTGGCTGCTGCGTTGATCGTGATCTTGTCGATCGCACCGTTTTCAACGCCCCACTTCGTGAGGATCTTCGTGTAGCTGCCATCGTCAACCATCGACTGCAGCGCTGCCTGCAACGCTTTTGTCAGGTCCGAGTTCTTCTTGACGGCGATGCCGTACGGGGCGTTTTCGAACGACTCGCCGGCCGGCTCGATTTTGTCCTTCAGCTTCGAGATCGCGTAGAGGGTGATCGGGGAGTCTGCGCTCATCGCGTCGGCACGACCAGTGGCGACCGCCGTCGTCGCGTCATCCTGCTTGTCGAACTTCAGGATGTTGATGGCGGCCTTGCCGGAATCCGTGCACTCCTTCGACTTCGCCGGGAGCTCATCGGTTTCTTCGAACGTGGTCGACTGCACCGACACGGTGAGGCCGCACGCGTTCGCCGGGTCCACGGTCTTGCCGATCGGCTGTGCCCATTGCACGCCAGCGGTGAAGTAGTTGACGAAATCAACCGCCTTCTCCCGCTCGACGTTGTCGGTGAACGAGGAGACACCGATGTCGTAGGTGCCGCCTGTGATGCTCGGAATGATCTTGTCGAAGCTGGATGCCTGATATTCGGTCTTCAGCCCCAGCTTGGCGGCCATCGCGTCGGCCAGCTCGACATCCCAGCCCACCGGGTGGCCGGCGTCGTCCTTGAACTCGTTCGGCGCGTAGGACGGATCAATGCCGATGATGAGCTTGCCGTTCTTCTTGATATCGGCCGGCAAGAGCGCCACTGCAGCCGCATCCACCGCGGTGTTTGCCGGCGTGTCCGAACCCGAAGCGGCTGGTGTCGTGGAGTTGTTGACGCAGCCGGTGAGGCTGAGCGCGGCGGCCAGCGCAATGGCCGGCAGTGCATATCTGGAACGCATTCTGGTTTCCTTACTGTCTCTGATCGGGACTATCTCTTGGGGTGGGTGCTGGGTCACAAAAGAGGTGGGCGCGAGCCTGCCGAGGTGGGGTGCGGTGTGATGGAACATCCGCGGGATATGGGTGAGACGGCGAAATAGTGCCTGGTCGGGCGAACATATGACGTGGAATCCCCATATCGAGTACATGCGACGCCGCTTCGTTGTGACGGCCGTATTGGGAGCCTACTCCACCCAGCAGAGCAGCATTTGTCGCCAGCGTATCGCTTCGGTGACAGTATCCGAAACGCGTCTACTCCCCGGTGGCGACCGGCCGTTCGGGATGGTTCGACCATTGCGACCATGAACCCGGATACAACGCCGGCGCGAACCCGGCGACCGTCAGGGCGAGCGCGTCGTGTGCGGCGGTGACCCCGGAGCCGCAGTACACGCCGACCCGAGTTCCCGGTTGCACACCGAGCGCGGCGTAGCGCGCTGCCAGTTCGGCCGGCGACCGGAAGGTGGCGTCTGCCCGGAGGTTCTTTGACGTCGGTGCGCTGACCGCGCCGGGGATGTGCCCAGCGCGTGGATCGACGGGTTCGATCTCGCCGCGGAAACGCTCGGCCGCGCGCGCATCCAGCAGGATGCCGTGTTCAGGCAGGTCGCCGGCCTCATCCATCGTCAGTACCGGCAGGTGCCCGTAGTGCAGTTCGATCGCGCCAGGGGTGGCGGTCGTTCCACCTGCCTGCAGCGGGAAGCCGGCATCCCGCCACGCCGCCAGGGCGCCATCAAGCACTCGCACGTCCGGCACTCCCGCATACCGCAGCAGCCACCATGCCCTCGCCGCCGATTGTCCGCCGAGGTCGTCGTAGACGACGACCGTGTCGCCGACGTTGATGCCCCAACTCCGCGCCGCCGCCTGCAATGACGCGAGTTCCGGCAGCGGATGTCGGCCCTCGGTGAGCACGGGCGGACCGGCCAGCTGCGTCTCGAGATCCACGTATACCGCGCCCGGAATGTGGCCTTCGGCGTGGAGCGGCCCGCCGGGCGGACCGCCCAGGCTCCATCGCACATCGAGCACACGGACGCGGTCCGGCGCGCTCAGCAGCACCGCCAGCTCATTGGCGGTGATCAGCGGATCGGGCACGACGGGCGCTACTCGGGCTTGGCCGCGACGGCCGCCTTCGCGTTCGCCTCGTAAGAGGTGTTGGTCGACTCGAAGAAGTTCACCAGTTCGTAGGTGTCGTTGGCGGTGGCCATCCACTTCGCCGGATTGGACACCTTGTACTCGGCCTCGAAGCCGAGTTCCTCCAGGCGCCGATCGGCGAGGTACTTGACATACTGGTTGATGTAGCCGGCGTTCAGACCCAGAATCCCGCCCGGCAGCAGGTCGCGGTTGTATTCCTCTTCCATCGTCACAGCATCGAGGATCATCTGCTTGATCTCGGCGGCGAACTCCGGAGTCTGCAGGTCCGGGTTCTCCTCCAGCACGGTGAGGATGAGGTTGATGCCGAACTTGAGGTGCAACGATTCGTCGCGGATGACCCAATCCATGAGCGAGCCGAAGTTGCGCAGCAGGTTCCGCTGGCGGAAGCTGAGCGCGACCATGAATCCCGAGTAAAACCAGATGCCTTCGAGGATGATGTTGTATGCGATGAGATTGCGCACGAAGTCCTGCTTGCCCGCCGTGGTGGTGATGTCGAGGGTCTCCTCGGTCATCCGGCGGATGAAGTTGAACTGGAACTCCTCCTTGCGCGCCATCGACGGCACTTCCACGTGAGAGCGGTAGGCGGCTTTGCGATCGATCGGGAAGGTCTCCAGCACGTACTCGAAGCTCATGCAGTGGTTGGCTTCATCCCACATCTGCTTCGCCAGGTAGAGGTGGCACTCCGCGGCGTTGATGTACGGATACACCCCGAACGCGAGCGCCTTGTTGACCAGCAGTTCGTTCGGGTTGAAGTAGCTCATCAGGAACGTGATCGCGTGGCGTTCCTCGTCCGTCATCTTCTTGAAGTCGGCAATGTCCTGGTCGAGTTGGATCTCATTGGGGAACCAGGTGTTGGAAACCGCCTGGTCGTAAAGGTCCATCGCCCACTGGTACTTCACCGGCTTCAGGAGAAGTCCTTCCTGCACGCCGGTTCCGAGAATTGCCATTGCTCTTCCTGTCTCTCCTGTTTGTTTGTGATGCTGCTGCTACTGGTCTCGACTGCGCGGCCCTACTGGCAGCTGTCGCACTGCAGCTCGTCCATCGGGTCTTCCGGGACGAAGTAGTCATCGTTCGGGGTCATCAGTTGCCTTTCGGGGTGAGTCCGGAGAAACCGAACCCGCGTCGGGCGGGCGCGGACACGGGGGCCGGTGCTGTGGAGTCTGCCGTCGATGCGACCTTGACCTTGCGAGCGTCGCGGTCTTCCGACTTGTTCACCCGCACCGTGGTCTGCTCGGCCTGATGCCGAGGCTTGGAGTGCAAATAGTACGTGGTTTTGACTCCGCGCTCCCAGGCGGCGTAGTAGATGTCCATCATCTCGCCTAGGTCGCGGGTCTCCAGGTACATGTTGCGGCTGAGCGCCTGGTCGATCCACTTCTGCGCGCGGGCCGCGATCTCCAAGAACGCGTACGGCGACAACTGAAAACTGGTCTTGTAGACGGCTTTGAGGTCATCCGGAATCGCATCGATGGTCTGGACGTCACCCTGGCTGCGCAGGATCGACTCCCGCACCGAGGTCCACAGGCCGAGCTTGCGCAAGTCGCGCACCAGGTTGCGGTTCACTTCGAGGAACTTCCCAGAGGATGTCGACCGGCTGAAGATCTGAGTGAACTGCGGGTCGAAGCCCGGTGTCGTACCGGCGACCAGGCCGATGGATGCCGTGGGCGCGATGGCCATCAGCGTGGCGTTGCGCATTCCACCCTTGACCTTGGCGCGCAACGCATCCCAGTCCAGCCGGGTGGTGCGGTTGACCTTGATCGGCACGCCGCGGTCTTCCTCGGTGAGCGCGATGCTGTCGATGGGCACGAGGCCCTTCGACCAGCGGGAGCCCTCGAAGTTCGAGTAGGCGCCGCGCTCAGCGGCGAGGTTGGCGGACTCGTCGATGGCCGCGTAGGAGACGTGCTCCATGATCTCGTCGACGAGGTCGTACGACTCTTCGCTCTCGTAGCTGAAGCCGAGCTTCTCGACGACATCGGTGAAGCCCATGACGCCGAGCCCGACCGCCCGGTTCTGGTGGTTGGAGAAGTCCGCCTCCGGCACCGAGGATCGCGTGATGTCGATGAGGTTGTCCAGCTGCCGCACCGCCAGACGTGCGCTCTCTTCGATCTTGCCGAAGTCGATCGTCGGGCGGCCCTGGTCGTGGAAGGTGAGGTGCCGCGACAGGTTGATCGAGGCGAGATTGCACACCGCCACGTTGTCGACGTCCTGCGGCAGCGCGATCTCGGTGCACAGGTTCGACAGGTGGATCGTGCCGGTGTTGTTGTTCAAGGCGCGGTTGTTGATCGTGTCTTTCCAGGTGAGCCACGGATGCGAGGAGGTCTGCAGCGAAATCAAGATCGCCTTGAACTGCTCGCGGGCCTTGATCTTCTTGAACATACGCAGGTTGCCGGCTTCCGCCTCAGCCACGTAGTGTGCGTACCGCTCCGAGAACGCTTTTCCGTACAACTCATTGAGTTCGGCGACCTCCAGCGGGTCGAACAGGTACCAGTCGTCGTCGTGTTGCACGCGCTTCATGAACTCGTCGCTGATCCACACGGCGGTGTTGGCGGTGCGGGTGCGGCGGTACGGGTCGCCGGAGTTCTGACGCAGGTCGAGGAACTCCGGGAAGTCCAAGTGCCAGTTCTCCATGTAGAAGCACAGGGCGCCGAACTTCTTGCCGCCGCGGCTGACCGCGCGCAGCACCGAGTCGATCGTGTGCATGAACGGGATCGGGCCGGTGGAGGTGGTGTTGTTGCTGCGGATCGGCGAGCCCTGCGCACGCAGCTTGGTCACCGACAACCCGATGCCGCCGGTGCCCTTGGTCAGCCACATCACGTCGCGCGTGGTCTTGGCGATGTGCTCGATGTCGTCCTGCATCTCCATGACGAAGCAGTTCGCCAGTTGCGGGTAGACGGTGCCGGCGTTGACGAGGGTGGATCCGGCGGCCAGGTACTCCAGGCTGCTCATCTTCTCGTAGAACTTGATCGCCTGGCCGGTGGGGTCTGCCTCGTTCAGCGACAGGCCCATGGCGATGCGCATCCAGAAGAACTGCGGAACCTCCAGCGGGTCGCCGTTGCGGCCCTTGATGCCGTAGCGGTTGTTCAGCGTGACGACGCCGATGTACTTGAGCAGTTCGTCCTTGGCCGGCTCGAGCACTCCGGCGAGTCTCTCCAGGTCGAACAGATCTTGCAGCCGGGAGTCGAGCAGTTTCTCCTCGACGCCGCGCTGGACGTAGCCGACGAAGTGGCTGGCGTGCAGCGACTTGAGCTCCTGCACGGTTTCGTAATCGCCCAGCACGTGCTTATAGATGGTCTTCAGCAGCAGTCGGGCAGCGACGGTGTCGAAAGCAGGGTCGTCTTTGACGTTCTGCAGTGCCACCTGGATGACGGCCTCGTCGAGCTGCTGGGTGGTGATGCCGTCGAAGAGCGTGAGCTCCAACTCGCTGGCGATTTGGGTGACCCAGGTGATGTTCTCGTTCAGGCCGGCGCTCGCGCGCTCGATCGCGATGTTGATCTTGTTGGCGTCGTACGGCTCCCGTTGTCCGTCGCGCTTTACTACCGTGATTGCCATTGTCTTTTTGCTCCCCAGATTGACTTCACAAGGTCGTGCCCTCCGGGCAGTCCAATCACTATATAGCGGGTATCGGAGATTTCGCGAACCCAAGATGTAGTGGGCGTGTCATCCACAGTTGTGCATAAGTTGTCGGAGTTTTGCACACCCTGTGGACGGATTTTGCGACGTGCGCGCCCATTAGAATTGACCCCTTGTGAATAGCTATCTGAGCCTGCTGAAGACGCGCGGGGTTGCGCGAATCATGGCCGCTCAGCTGCTTGCTCGCTTCCCGTTCGGGATGCTGTCGTTGGCGCTTTTGTTGCACGTCGAGCGTGTGCACCACTCCTACGCGGCGGCCGGGTTGGTGCTGGCTGCCACCAGCATCGGCCAGGCGATCGCCGGACCGCTCACCAGCCGGTGGATGGGCGTGTGGGGGATGCGCAAGGTTCTGACTCTGACCACAGTGGTGTGCGCCACCGGGCTGGTGGCTATCGCGCTGGTGCAGGTTCCGGTGCCCCTGATCATGGCAATCGGTTTTCTTGCCGGTCTCAGCACACCTCCGGTGCAGCCGGCGGTGCGCACGATTTACCCGAAGATGGTCAACTCCACTCAACTGACCCCGCTGTACTCTCTGGATGCGTCCGCCCAGGAGATCATCTGGGTGGTTGGTCCGGTGATCACCACGTTCGTCGCCATACAGATCAGCACCGTTTTGGCGATTCTGCTGGCGGTGGGCTTTCTCGTGGGCGGCGGCGTGTGGTTCATGTCCTCCCCCGAAGTCGGTCGGGTGCGCATCCCGCGCAGCAAACGCACCCTCGGCAAGGTGCTCGCCAAGCCCACCGTGCTGCTCGCGACAGTCGTCGGATTCCTGCTGGTCGGGGCGTGCGCGGCCATCGAAGCTGGAGTCGTCGCCACGTTCGGCGACGACGGCCCGGAATCCGGCATCATCTTGTCCGTGTTCGCCATCGGCTCCCTCACCGGCGGCCTGGCCCTTGGCCACCGGCCGATCAGACCGTGGTCGATGGCGCAGCGGCTGCTGATGGTGTTCCTGGGGATGTCGCTGGCGGCGATGTCGCTGAACATTTGGTGGATTGGGGCCACGCTGTTTCTGGCCGGCCTTGGCATCGCACCCGCTTTCGCGGTGATGTACGCAATCGTGTCGGCCAGCGTGAAATTCAGCGATACCGCGGAAGCGTATGGCTGGGTGGGCACCGGGCAGCTGATCGGCGCGGCCCTCGGGTCTGCTGCGGCGGGATTCATGATCGACAGCTTCTCGGCTCCCGGGGCGTACTGGATCGCCGCGGGCTTCGCATTTTTCAGTTTCCTGGTGCCGACGCTGTTCATCCGCTGGTATCCCGACCTCCGTGGCAAGGACATCAGTCCGATCCCGGACACGATGCCGATCCAAACGGTGCGCTGACCACCGCCCGGTCACGGGCGTGCCGCGTCGCACGGATGCTCCTATCCTGGAGCGCATGAGCATTCCCTTCCTGCCGATGAACGACGGGCGCAGAATTCCCCAGCTCGGGCTGGGCGTCTACAAGGTGAAGAATTCGCAGGCGACGGATGTCGTGCTTGCCGCATTCGAAGCCGGTTACCGGCACGTCGACACGGCGGCGCTGTACGGCAATGAACGCGGTGTCGGCAACGCGATGCGCAGCAGCGGACTGGCTAGGGACGATATATTCGTGACCACCAAGGTGTGGAACGACGACCACGGCTACGACAAGACCCTGCGCGCGTTCGATACGAGCATGCGCAAGCTCGGCCTGGACCGGGTGGACCTCTACCTCATCCATTGGCCCTCCCCGAGGCAGGATCGCTACCTTGACACCTGGCGGGCACTCGAGACGCTGCGGGACGAGGGCCGGGCCACGTCCATCGGGGTCTCCAATTTCCACACCCAACACCTGGACCGACTGCTCGCCGAGTCCTCTGTGGTTCCGGTGCTCAATCAGGTGGAGTTGCACCCGTGGCTGCCGCAACGGACAGTGCGCGAGTACGGCGCCGCACACGGGATGCTCACCGAAGCATGGTCCCCACTGGCACGCGGACGGCTCCTGGACGACGCGGTATTGGCACGCCTGGCAGCCAAGCACGGGAAATCCCCGGCGCAAGTGGTTATCCGGTGGCACCTCCAACTCGGAAACGTGGTGATTCCGAAGTCGGTGACACCGGCACGCATCCGGGAGAACATCGACGTGTTCGACTTCGAGCTGGATGCCGGCGACCTCGCCGCGATCGCCGGCCTCGAGTCGGGTGAGCGCACCGGGCTCGACCCGAATAACAACGGGTAGCCCGATCGGCGGCTACCAGCGCCCGTGCACTGCCGCCCGGAATTACCGATCGTACAGATCCGTCACCGCCTGGGTGAACCCTGCGCCGAGGCGCGGAGCCGATCCCGCCACCGCGTTCGCGCGGGCTTGTTCCGGAGTGCGGGCGCCGGGAATCACCGAGCTGACCCCATCCGACTGGGCGATCCAGGCGAGCGCCGCCTGGCTGGCCGAGAGTGCGGCGGTGGTGGGCTGTTCTGCGGCGAGCGCGGCGAACTCGCGGGCGGCGGCGACCCCGCGCTCGTAGTCGACGCCGGAGAAGGTCTCCCCCACGTCGAAAGCGGAACCGTCCCGGTTGAAGTTGCGATGATCGTTGGCCGCGAACACCGTGTTCTCGGTGTATTTTCCGGTGAGCAGTCCGGATGCCAGTGGCACGCGCGCGATGACGCCGACGCCGGCGGCGAGCGCGGCCGGAAGCACCGCATCCAGTGGCTTCAGCCGGAACGCGTTGAGGATGATCTGCACCGTGGCTACGCCCGGGCGCGCAATCGCAGCGAGAGCCTGGTCGGTGGTC
>JBDSDO010000086.1:0-4815 GCA_039920505.1 Terrimesophilobacter sp. | reverse complement strand
TCGATGCGGTCGGCGCCGATCTTGGCGCGCAGGTAGCGCACATAGACCTCGACGACGTTGGAGCCCGGGTCGAAATCTAGACCCCAAACTCGGCTGAGCAGCTGCTCGCGGCTGAGAACCTGGCCCGGGTTCCGCAGAAACTCCTCGGCCAGCGCGAACTCGCGCGCCGACAGGTCGTGCTGCACACCGTCCACGGCGATGCGGCGGGTCTTCACGTCAAGCGTCAGCCCGTGCGCCTGCAGCGCGTCGGCGGACTCCGGGCGGGAATCGTGCAGCCGCAGCCGCACGCGGGCGAGCAGTTCGTCGAAGCGGAACGGCTTGGACATGTAATCATTCGCCCCGCCCTCCAGGCCGCGCACGGTATCCGCGCCGGAGTCGCGAGCGGTCAGCACGATGACGGCGATCGGGTTCCCCTCGCCGCGCAGCGTCTCCAGGATGTCGAAGCCGTCTAGGCCGGGCAGGCCGATGTCCAGGATGAGCAGGTCGAACTGGCCCGACCGCGCCTCGGCCAGCGCGACGCGACCGTCGCCGACGGCGGTGACCGCGAATCCGGCCGCGGTGAGGCCCTTCTCCACGAAGGAGGCGATGCGCGCTTCGTCTTCGGCGATGAGGATGCGGGTCACGGCTGCTCCTTCTCTTCCTCAGGCGTCTCGCGCCAGGGGATCCGGATCTCGAACGTCGACCCGGCTACGGATGCGCTGGTCAGCCCAACCGTGCCCCCGTGCGCGTCGGCGATGGCCGCCACGATGGACAGCCCGAGGCCGGACCCCTCGGTGCCCCGGCTGGACTCGAGCCGCCCGAACCGTTCGAAGATCCGCTCGTGCGCGTCGGGCGGGATGCCGGGGCCCTCGTCGCGCACGCCGAGCTGCAGCCAGGCGCCGGTGCGGGCCTCGACGCGCGCGGTGGTGAGGGTGATCGACGCGCCCGGTGTGGAGTACTTGACGGCGTTGCCGGCGAGTTGCAGCCACGCCTGGGTGATGCGGTGGGCATCCACGCTGGCGATGCCACTGGCCGCCGACTCGAGACGCCACTCGCGTGCCGGGTCGAGAGCACGCGCCTTGCTGGCCACGCTCGCGGTGAAGGACTCGAGGTCGACCTCTGTTGGTTTGACGAACCGCGGCGCGCGGGCCTCGGCCAGCAGGGAGATTTCGGAGACGAGGGTGCTCATTCGATCCAGTTCGTCGATGGCCAGCGCGCGCGTCGCAGCCACCTCGTCGGGGTTGCGGGCATCGAGCAGTTCCAGGTGACCGCGGATGATGGTGAGCGGCGTCTTCAGTTCGTGGCCGACGTCGTTGATGAGGCGTCGCTGGCTGGTGAACGCGTCTTGGAGCCGGTCGAACATGCCGTTGATGGTTTCGGCTAGTTCGGAGATGTCGTAGTGGCCGGTGACCGGGATGCGCTGGGAGAGGTCGGCGGCGGTGTTGCTGGCGGCGGCGTGACGCAGCAGGCGGATTGGGCGCAGCAGCCGGCCGGCGACGAACCAGGCGACCAGGCCGATAAGGCCGAGCGCGATGAGCGCGACTGCGATGTAGGTGCGGAACGACTCGGCGATATCCTCGAGGATCGCATCCAGGTCGTAGGCGGCAACGTAGAGGCCCGCGTTGGTGTCGCCGGCGATCGTCACCGGCACGATCACGTAGCGCAGCGTGCCGAGGGAACTCTTGGCGGTGCCTTGGACGACGTTTGTCGGGCTCGCCTCGGACACCAGTCGTTTGATCAGCGCCGGGTCGTCGTCGAGGCGGTAGGGGAGCTTGGCGGCGGGCACCAGGGCGGGGGTGCCATTGATGAGGCCGAGCACGCTTTCGTTCTCGGAGGGGATCATTCGCTGCATGGCGGCACGCAGCACGGCTTCAGCGGTTTTGGGCGCGGCGGCGTTAGTGTCGCTCGCCGCGACGCTCTTCAGCTCGGGGACCGTGTGCAGCAACTGACTGTCGACGGAGGCGAGGGCCCGCTCGCGCTGCACGAGGAACGATGCGACTCCGGATGCGGCGAGACCGAGCGCGGTCACCGCAAGGATCGACACCACGATGCGCGACCGCACGGACAGGCGCCACCGGGCGCGGGCGCCGGCATCCTCGCTGCGGCGGCGTCGCCTCTCCCGTGCCTCGACCATGCCCTAATTATTGCGGGCGCCACAACCGGTTTCGACAGACTCGTGCTGGCGCGCTCGCTACTCAACCGGCGGAGCGTTCCGCATCCGCCCGAGCCGCCTCGTCCCTTGAGCTCGCTCAATCAGTGACTGCGAGATGCGGTGGACCGATGTGACACATCAATTGCGACGACCACCAGAACGTTTTCGCGAATCTCCGCAATCACTCGGTAGTCGCCCACACGGTAACGCCAATATCCAGCTCGATCCCCGGTGAGTCCTTTTCCGCGTTGTCGGGGATCCTCCAGCATCAACAGGTCTTCAAGGTAGGCGATGACGCGGGCGGCGATCGCGCGATCGAGTTTCCGGATCGACTTGTCGAACTGTGCCGTCGTCTCGATCTGCCATGAACTCACAGGCCAAGCTCGGCCTTCAGCTCCTCAAGAGGCCTGGTCTTTTGATCGGACGTTTCCCACTCTGCGATCACATCGTGTGCCCAAAACCGCTCTTCCAACTCATCCAGGTGCGTCTCGAGCGCTTCCTTCACATAAAAAGAGCGCGACCTTCCGGTGCGGGCTGACAACGCGTCAAGCCGCCTTTGCTGTTCATCCGTGAGACGCACGGCGATCGTCATGGTTCGTCCAATCGAGATGTTTATGTGTAAACAACTGTAGTGTCGGGCACCCGCCAAGGCGAGTGCTCGCGGCACATTGGGACCCAACCGGGACACCACACGGGGTTTCGATACGCTCGCGCTGGCGCGCTCGCTACTCAACCGGCTGACGGGGCGCTGGCGCGCTCGCTACTCAACCGGCTGAGGGGGCGCTGGCGCGCTCGCTACTTGACCGGCGTAAAGTGCGACGCGCTCGCTACTCAACCGGCTGAAGAGCGGCGGACGCAATTTGACCGGCGACTCGGATGCGGCTATTCTCGTTCAGGTGTGCGCTTTGTCGCGTGATCGTTCTGTGCCCGAAAGTTCTGGGACCAGTCGAGCGGGCGTAAGGCACTAACCGGAATTGGGCTCGACTGCTCAGCGTCACAGCGAAGGCAGCGCCCCCACGGCATACCCACCAGCACGACGGAATCCCAGCGGTTCCACGGGCGGGTCCACACGCATCCTCCACAGCCGAAATCTATGGATGTTGGAGCGTGCGAGAAATTGCAGCAGTAACTGTCACCGTGCAGTAAATCCAAGGAGTAATTAGTGCCAACGATTCAGCAGTTGGTCCGAAAGGGCCGCAGCCCCAAGATCACCAAGACCAAGGCTCCGGCGCTCAAGGCCAACCCCCAGCAGCGCGGTGTGTGCACCCGCGTCTACACGACCACACCGAAGAAGCCGAACTCGGCTCTGCGCAAGGTGGCCCGTGTCAAGCTGAGCAACGGCACCGAGGTGACCGCCTACATCCCAGGTGAAGGCCACAACCTGCAGGAGCACTCGATGGTGCTCGTTCGCGGTGGCCGCGTGAAAGACCTCCCCGGAGTCCGTTACAAGATTGTTCGCGGCGCCCTGGACACCCAGGCCGTCAAGAACCGCAAGCAAGCTCGCAGCCGCTACGGCGCGAAGATGGAGAAGAAGTAATGCCGCGCAAGGGTCCGGCCCCGAAGCGTCCGGTTGTCGCAGATCCGGTTTACGGCGCTCCCGTCGTCAGCCAGCTGGTCAACAAGATTCTGCTCGACGGTAAGAAAGGCCTCGCCGAGAGGATCGTCTACGGCGCTCTCGCGGGCGTTTCGGCAAAGAACGGTGCGGATGCCGTCGTCACCTTGAAGAAGGCCCTCGACAACGTGCGCCCCACCCTCGAGGTACGCTCACGCCGCGTCGGCGGTTCGACCTACCAGGTGCCGGTCGAGGTCAAGCCTCACCGCGCGAACACCCTCGCACTGCGGTGGCTGACCACGTACGCCAAGGCGCGTCGCGAGAAGACCATGACCGAGCGCCTGACCAACGAGATCCTGGATGCCTCCAACGGCCTGGGTGCTGCGGTAAAGCGTCGCGAGGACACGCACAAGATGGCCGAGGCGAACAAGGCCTTCGCGCACTACCGCTGGTAGGCGCCCCCACCGCTGGCCCGTAGCGAGACAAAGCGCACGTAGTGAAACCCGCCCCAGAGGCTTCGATACGCGCTGCGCGCTACCCAACCAACTGTCATTCCATAGAAGCTTTTCGAAAGGACCACCGTGGCACAGGAAGTGCTCACTGACCTCAGCAGGGTCCGCAATATCGGCATCATGGCGCACATTGATGCAGGCAAGACCACGACGACCGAGCGCATCCTGTACTACACCGGCGTCAACCACAAGATCGGCGAGACCCACGACGGCGCCTCGACCACCGACTGGATGGCGCAGGAGCAGGAGCGCGGGATCACCATCACGTCCGCCGCCGTGACCTGTTTCTGGAACAAGAACCAGATCAACATCATCGACACCCCGGGCCACGTCGACTTCACCGTCGAGGTGGAGCGTTCGCTGCGCGTACTCGACGGTGCCGTTGCGGTGTTCGACGGCAAGGAGGGCGTTGAGCCCCAGTCCGAGACGGTGTGGCGTCAGGCCGACAAGTACAACGTGCCGCGCATCTGCTTCGTCAACAAGATGGACAAGCTCGGCGCCGACTTCTTCTACACGGTCGACACCATCATCAAGCGCCTCGGCGCCAAGCCGCTGGTCATCCAGCTGCCGATCGGCTCCGAAAGCAACTTCGAGGGCGTCGTCGACCTGGTCGAGATGCG
>JBDSDO010000085.1:0-13075 GCA_039920505.1 Terrimesophilobacter sp. | reverse complement strand
CCCTCCGTGTAGTCGTCGTCCTTCTGCGCCCACGCGAAGAGCTTGCGCAACTCGCGACCTGTGGCCTCGATCGGGTGATCTTCGCCCTTCCTGCGAAGCGCGTTGAACTCTGGGGCCCCAGCATCCTGGTCGGCGATGAAGCGCTCGGCGAACGCGCCGTTCTGGATGTCGGCGAGAACGGCCTTCATGTTCTCCTTGACGTGCGGGTCGATGACGCGCGGGCCGGAGACGTAGTCGCCGTACTCCGCGGTGTCGGAGACACTCCACCGCTGCTTGGCGATGCCGCCCTCGTTGATCAAGTCAACGATGAGCTTGAGCTCGTGCAGCACCTCGAAGTAGGCGATCTGCGGCTGGTAGCCGGCCTCGGTGAGGGTTTCGAAACCGTACTGGATGAGCTGCGACACCCCGCCGCAGAGCACGCTCTGCTCGCCGAATAGATCGGTTTCGGTCTCCTCGGTGAAGGTGGTCTTGATCGCTCCGGCACGCAGCCCGCCGATGCCCTTCGCGTAAGACCAGGCTAGCGGCCAGGCGTTGCCTGTCGCGTCCTCTTCCACCGCGACGATGACGGGCACGCCGCGGCCGGCCTCGAACTCGCGGCGTACGATGTGGCCGGGTCCCTTGGGAGCGACCATGATGACGTCGACGCCCTCGGGCGCGGTGATGTAGCCATACCGGATGTTGAAGCCGTGTCCGAACAGGATCGCATTGCCCTTGGACAGGTGCGGCTGAACGTCCTGCGCGTACAGGTGACGCTGCACCTGGTCAGGGGCCAGGATCACGATGACGTCGGCCCAGGTGGTGGCGTCCGCGGAGGACAACACCGTGAAACCGGCTTCTTCCGCCTTCGCCTTCGACTTCGACCCCTCCTTGAGTCCGATGCGCACCTCGACGCCGGAATCGCGCAGGTTCTGCGCGTGGGCGTGGCCCTGCGACCCGTAGCCGATGACGGCGACTTTTTTGCCCTGGATGATGGACAGATCCGCGTCGTTGTCGTAGAAGATCTCGGTCACTGGTGGTTCTCCTTCAAGATTTGACATTTTGGTTGGGGGTTTGAATGAACTGGGGCACCGGCAGGTACCGTGTGTCAGCCCTTGGACACGCGCTCGGTGATGCTCTTGCTGCCGCGTCCGATGGCGAGAAGTCCCGATTGGGCGATCTCTTTTATCCCGTAGGGCTCAAGCACGCGAAGCAGAGCGTGGGTCTTGGCCGTGTCGCCGGTGACTTCGATCACCAGTGCGTCGGATGCGACATCAACGACTCTGGCGCGGAACAGGTTCGCCGCCTCCAGGATCTGGCTGCGGGTGGTGTTGTCCACGCGCACTTTCACGAGCAGGTGCTCGCGCTCGACCGTCTGCGACGGGTCGAGTTCGACGATCTTGATCACGTTGATCAGCTTGTTGAGTTGCTTGGTGACTTGCTCGAGCGGACCCTCGTCGACATCCACCACCACGGTGATCCGGGACAGCCCGGGGATTTCGCTCTTGCCCACGGCGAGAGATTCGATGTTGAACCCTCGACGAGCGAACAGACCGGCGACCCGGGTGAGCAGGCCTGGTTTGTCTTCGACGATCAACGACAATACGTGCGGCATGGTCTACTCCTCATCCCACTCTGGGGCTCTGTCTCTGGCGTATTGCACGCTGGAGTTGCCCACACCCTGCGGGACCATCGGCCACACCATCGCGTCCCGGCTCACCACGAAGTCGATGACGACGGGCCTGTCGTTGGTGGAGATCGCCAACTCGATCGCCGCATCCACCTCCTCCTTCTTCGTGACCCGGATGCCCAAAGCGCCGTACGCGTCGGCAAGCTTCACGAAGTCCGGGATCATCGGAGTCTGGGTGTCGGGATTCAGGTCGGTGAAAGAGTGGCGCCCATCGTAGAACAGGGTCTGCCACTGCCGCACCATGCCGAGCGACGAGTTGTTGATGATCGCGACCTTGATCGGGATGTTGTTGATCGTGCAGGTTGCGAGCTCCTGATTGGTCATCTGGAAGCATCCGTCGCCGTCGATCGCCCACACCGTGCGGTCCGGGTTCGCCACCTTGGCGCCCATCGCCGCGGGAAGACCGTAACCCATCGTTCCGGCACCCCCCGAGTTCAACCAGGCGTTCGGTCGTTCGTACTTGATGAACTGCGCCGCCCACATCTGGTGCTGGCCGACGCCGGAGGCATAGATGCCCTCCGGTCCGGTGATCGCGCCGATCCGCTCGATGACGTACTGCGGAGACAACGTGCCGTCCTCCGGTTCGTCGTAGCCGAGCGGGTACCGCGCCCGCAGGTCGTTCAGCCGCGCCCACCACTGCGCATAGTCGGGCTGTTGATGCTTTGTTGCATCCGCGAAGGCGACAGTCAAGTCGGCGATGACATCTTTGGCATCGCCAACGATCGGTACATCGGCCAGGCGGATCTTCGAGATCTCAGCCGGGTCGATGTCGACGTGCACGACCTTCGCGTCAGGGGCGAACAGGTTCGCTTTGCCCGTCACTCGGTCGTCGAACCGGGCGCCCAGAGAGATGAGCAGATCCGATTCCTGGAGCGCGAGCACGGCCGGGACGGCGCCGTGCATGCCCGGCATTCCCAGGTGCTGCCTGTGCGAGTCGGGGAATGCCCCTCGTGCCATGAGCGTGGTGACCACGGGAACGCCGCTCAGTTCGGCCAAAGCGAGCAGCTCCGCGGAGGCCCCTGCCCGAATCACGCCGCCGCCGACGTAGAAGATCGGCCGTTTCGCCGCGGCGAGCAATCGTGCGGCCGCTTGGATCTGCTTGCCGTGCGCCTTGGTCACCGGCCGGTAGCCGGGCAGGTCGAGCTTGGGCGGCCAGATGAACGGAGCACTCTTTTGCTGCGCATCCTTTGTCACGTCGACGACGACAGGCCCCGGGCGTCCAGTCGTGGCGATATGGACCGCAGCGGCGATGGTGGCGGGCACGTCCTCGGGGCGGGTCACCAGGAATGAGTGCTTGGTGATCGGCATCGAGATGCCGACGATATCCACCTCCTGGAACGCATCGGTGCCCATCGAGGTGGAGAACACCTGGCCGGTGATCGCCAGCAGCGGCACCGAGTCCATGTGGGCGTCGGCGATGGCGGTGACGAGGTTCGTCGCGCCCGGGCCGGAGGTGGCAATGCACACGCCAAGCTTGCCGGTGGAGGATGCGTAGCCTTCGGCGGCGTGGCCGGCACCCTGTTCGTGACGCACCAAGATGTGCCGGATGGCGGTCGAGGACATCAGCTCGTCATAGAACGGCATGATCGCCCCGCCGGGAAGACCGAAGACATCCTTGACCCCGAGGAGCTCGAGCGAACGAAGAATGGCACCCGACCCGGTCAGTACCTCCGCCTTTGCAGAGTTGCCCGGCTTGGACGGCGCCTTGGCGGTGGGGACGGGAGAGGAGTGCATAGAATCTACGATCCTTGAGTTGACCTGAACGTATGGGACACTTTTCGCGGCGTCATCCGGTGATCGCGCCCTCCGCTGCGGAGTGCACGAGCTTGGAGTACTTTGCGAGCACGCCACGGGTATAGCGCGGGGGAAGCGGCGCCCAGCCTTCGCGGCGGGCGGCGAGCTCAGCCGGCTCAACCAGTAGGTCGAGCGAGCGAGCAGCGATATCGACCCGTATCAGATCACCATCGCGCACGAAGGCGATCGGACCTGCGTCCACCGCTTCGGGTGCTATGTGGCCGATGCACAGGCCGGTTGTGCCGCCTGAGAATCGTCCGTCCGTCAAGAGTAGTACATCCTTGCCGAGGCCCGCTCCCTTGATGGCCGCGGTGATCGCGAGCATCTCGCGCATTCCGGGGCCGCCCTTGGGGCCTTCGTAGCGGATGACGATGACGTCACCCTTCTCAATGGCGCCCTCGGTGAGGGCGTCCATCGCGGCCCGCTCGCGTTCGAACACGCGCGCGGGGCCTTCGAATGAGGTGGCGTCGAATCCGGCCGTCTTCACGACGGCCCCCTCTGGCGCCATGCTGCCGTGCAGCACGGAGATGCCCCCTGTGGCGTGAATTGGGTTGTCGAAGCTGCGTACCACCTCGCCGTCGGGGGCGGGTGGGTTGATGGCTTCGAGGTTCTCGGCGACGGTCTTGCCGGTGACGGTGAGGCAGTCTCCGTGCAGCAGTCCGGCATCCAGGAGCGCCTTCATGACCACCGGAACCCCGCCGTGCCGGTCAACGTCGTTCATGACGTACTTCCCGAACGGCTTGAGGTCGCCCAGGTGGGGCACTCGGTCGGCGATGCGGTTGAAGTCCGCGAGCTCCAGGTCGACATCCGCCTCGTGCGCGATGGCCAGCAGGTGCAGCACCGAGTTGGTGGATCCGCCGTACGCCATCACCACGGAGATCGCGTTCTCGAACGCGTCCTTGGTCATGATGTCGCGGGCGGTGATGCCCAGGCGCAGCAGGTTCACGACCGCTTCGCCCGAACGGTGGGCGAAGTAATCGCGGCGACGGTCGGCGCTCGGCGGAGCGGCCGAACCAGGCATGCTCATACCGAGGGCTTCGGCGACGCTTGCCATGGTGTTCGCGGTGTACATGCCTCCGCAGGCGCCTTCGCCCGGAGCGATGGCGCGCTCGATGCAGTCCAGGTCGTCAAGGCTCATGGTGCCGGCCTTGCACGCGCCGACCGCCTCGTAGGCGTCGATGATCGTGACGTTCTTCTCAGTCCCGTCGCTGAGTTTGACCCAGCCCGGCGCGATGGAGCCGGCGTAAAGGAAGACGGAGGCGAGGTCCAGCCTGGCGGCGGCCATCAGCATCCCGGGAAGCGACTTGTCGCATCCGGCCAGCAGCACCGAACCGTCCAGCCGTTCCGCCATCATGACCGTCTCAACCGAGTCGGCGATGACTTCGCGGCTGACCAGGGAGAAGTGCATGCCCTCGTGCCCCATGGCAATGCCGTCGGAGACCGAGATGGTGCCGAACTGCAGCGGATATCCGCCACCGGAGTGCACGCCCTCTTTTGCCGCCTGCGCGAGGCGTGCGAGCGACAGGTTGCACGGCGTGATCTCGTTCCAGGAACTGGCGATGCCGATTTGCGGTTTGTCCCAGTCCTCGTCGCCCATGCCGACGGCACGGAGCATGCCACGGGAGGCTGACTTTTCGATGCCGTCTGTGACGTCGCGACTCCGCGGCTTGATGTCTGGTGCAGTCATGGAACGATTCTAGGACCCCTCGCGAACCAGCTCCCCGACTAAGCCATCCCTCGCGTCGGCGAGCACGCGCAGGAGCACAGCGAACTGCGCACAGTCAGCCACCCGATATGCTGCGGACGTCGATCCTGCACCCACTTTGACTCCGACGTCGCCCGGTCCAAGCGCCGCAAAGGCGTCTTCGTCGGTGACGTCGTCACCGGCGTAGAACGTTGCCGTGGCGTCGGTGAAGTGCCGCAGTCGCGCAATGGCGCCGCCCTTTGTGGCCGACCGCACCGAAAATTCGAGCACGTCCTTGCCCTCGCGCACGGTCAGCCCGGGTATCCCCGCGACGGCCAGTCTGGCCTGACTCTGCGCCACCCGGCCGTCGTCGGCGGCGGCCAGTCTGGTGTGCACCGCGATGCCGGCGGGCTTGCGTTCCAGCCACACGTGCTCTACCGGGTCAACAACCTGCGCCAGCACCTCGCTCAGTTCCGTGAGGCGCGCGCGCTCCGATTCATCGAGTTCGCCTGGGTCGGGCTTGCCGACCTCAGGCTCGTCACCGCCGAGCTGGAACTGAACACCGTGGGAACCGACGAGCAGGGTTCCAGGCGGCGGGTCGGCCACGGCGCGAAGGCTGGCCAGGTCTCTGCCGGAGACGTAAGCGACACGCGTGTTGCGTGCGGCCTCGAGCCGGGCAGCTGCGGCGGCGGCGACCGGCAGCGCTCGAGCATCCTGGGGCCGATCGACGATCGGTGCCAAGGTCCCGTCGAAATCGAGCGCGACCAGCAGTCGTGCCGTGCCCGCGAGCGCCCGCACGGCGCTGACGACTTCTTCGGGCAGGGCCGCCGGTTCCGTCACGTCCTGCCCTTGACGTTCAGTGCTTTGCGACCTTCCAGCTCTCGAAGGAACAGCGACGACCATTTCGCCACGTCGTTTTCCAGCACTCGCTTTCTCAGCGACCGCATCCTTGCGGCGCGCTCCCGTTTCGGCATGGCGATCGCACGCAGAATGGTGTTCTTGAGGCCGTCGATATCGTGCGGATTGATCAGCAGAGCCTTCGTCAGTTCGTCCGAAGCGCCCGTGAACTCGCTGAGGACGAGCACTCCGTCATCGTCGAACCTGGTCGCCACATACTCTTTTGCCACGAGGTTCATCCCGTCTCGCAGCGCGGTCACGAGCATGACGTCGGCGGCGAGATAGAGCGCGACCATCTCTTCCCGCGGGTAGTTGTGGTGGTGGTAGCTGATAGCGGTGTGACCGATCGAGGAGAACTCGCCGTTGAGCCTGCCCACCGTCAATTCGACTTCGTCGCGCAGTTCACGGTAGGTGAGCACGCGCTCCCGGCTCGGGCTGGCCACCTGGACCAGAGTGACGTCCTCCACGGTTGCTTTCCCCTCGGCGAGCAATTCACCGAATGCTTCGAGCCGGTGGCCGATCCCCTTGGTGTAGTCGAGCCTGTCGACGCCGAGCATGATGGTCGCCGGGTTGCCGAGCTCTTCCCGGATCTGCTTGGCGCGATGCTGCACGTCGGGTCTTCGAGCCAGCTCTTCATAGCTTCGCGAATCGATCGAAATGGGGAACTTTTTGGCCACGACCGTGCGGAACGGCTTACCCCGCCTGATCGGTCCATATACGCGCACCCCAGGAGATTCGTCGACCAGGGGAACCTCGATGATCGGGTTCCTGGTGGCATACCCTTTGAGCCTGCGGACGGCGCGCGAGAAATTGCTGGCATCCGCGGTGCGCTGGAAGCCGATGACGTCGGCGCCGAGCAGTCCTTCGATGATCTGGGTACGCCACGGCAGTTGCGAGTAGATGCCGTACGGCGGGAACGGTATGTGATTGAAGAAACCGATCGTGAGATCCGGCCGCAGTTCGCGCAACATCGTCGGTACGAGCTGAAGTTGGTAGTCGTGGACCCAGACCAGTGCACCTTCTGCGCTCGAGTTCGCCGCGGCGGCGGCGAAGCGGCGGTTCACGGTGACATAACTGTCCCACCATTCACGGCGGTAGACGGGCGGCGCGATGACGTCGTGATACAGCGGCCAAAGGGTCTCGTTGGAGAACCCTTCGTAGTATTCCTCAACCTCGTCTTTGCTGAGCGGAACGGGCACGACCCAGACGCCCTCGCTGTCGAACGGTTCGAAGGAGAGGTCGGCGACCCCGGCCCATCCGATCCAGGCACCTGCGTGGGCCTGCATCACCGGTTCGAGTGCCGTCACCAATCCGCCGGGTGACTGCCGCCAGTACGCGGCGTCTTCGTCGGTGTCGATCACCCTGTCGACCGGAAGACGGTTCGAGACGACGACGAATGAACAGTCACCGAATTCGCTCGATTTTGCGCCCACGCCGCACCGCCTCTGTCGTTGTCGGTGTCGAACACCGTTGCCAGGAATGCCGTGCCTAGGCTACCAGCCGCTCGCTCACGGCTAGCATTGCGCGCATGGTCACTACCCGGCTTTACCGCGATGGCGTCATCGACGAGTCGGAGTTGCCGTTCGCGGAAATCTCCGACCGGCTCGCCGAGGAATCCGTCTGTCTATGGATCGACATCACCTCGCCGACCCAGGAACTCCTCGCCGAACTAGAAGAGGAACTCGGCCTGCACCATCTGGCGGTCGAAGACGCGCTGCACCATCACCAGCGGCCCAAACTCGACCGTTACGACACCCACCTGTTTCTAGCCGCATACGCCGTGCAACTGGACGAGCACACCGGTCAACTGCACTCCACCGAGGTCAAGGCGTTCATCACACCCCGTGCGCTGGTGACAGTGCATCCGCCGGAATTCGACATCGGCAAGGTGGCGCACCGCTGGAACGCGGACGGCGACCTCGCGAAGCACGGCGTCGCGTTTTTGCTGTGGGGCCTTCTCGACGTCATCGTCGACGGGCACTTCGACACCGTGCAGCAATTGGACGGTGCCATCGAGTCCCTCGAGGACGCTCTGTTCGACGACCGGCCGCGCGATAAGGAGGTGCAGCGGAGATCGTTTGAGATCCGCAAGTCTCTGGTTCTGCTGCGCCGGTTGGTGCTGCCAATGCGGGAAGTGGTCAACACGGTATTACGCCGCGACGTGGGATCGTTCGACGTCGCGATGTCGCCCTATTTTCAGGACGTGTACGACCATGTCTTGCGCGTGACTGAATGGACGGAGTCTCTCCGCGACCTCGTCTCGACCATCCTCGACACCAACCTAGGCATTCAAGGCAACCGGATGAACCTAGTGATGAAAAAGGTCACCAGCTGGGCTGCGATCATCGCGGTCCCCACGGCGGTGACCGGTTTTTACGGACAAAACCTGCCATATCCGGGAGTGAATACACTGTGGGGATTCTGGTTCTCCACAACGGTGATGGTCGTGCTTTCGGTGGGATTGTATTTCAGTTTCAAGGCGCGAGATTGGCTCTAGTCGAGCGTTCTCAGTCTCGGTGCCTAGAATCGTACAAATGATTCGCATCGGTATGAGTACGTCGTGCGTGTATCCGCAGCCCACAGAGCACACCTTCCGGCTGGCCAAGCTGGCAGGGTATGACGGCGTTGAGATCATGGTCACGAGCGATGACGGTACCCGGGACGCGGCTGCGCTGCTCGAGTTGTCGGCCCGGTACGAGTTGCCCATTCTGTCCATCCACGCCCCCGTGCTGCTGCTGACGCAGTTCGTGTGGGGCCGCGATCCGCGGGTCAAATTGGAGAAGTCGGCCGAATTGGCCAACGCGGTGGGTGCGCACACAGTGGTCGTGCATCCGCCGTTCCGCTGGCAGGCGCAGTATGCGCGGGACTTCCTGCGCATTGTGCGGGAAACCGCCACGGCATCCGGAATCGACATCGCCGTCGAGAACATGTTCCCGTGGAAGGTCGGCGGACGGAACCTGAAGGCGTACTCCCCCGGTTCTGACCCGACGCAGATGGATTGCGACTCGATGACGCTCGATTTCTCGCACGCGTCACTGGCCGGGCGCGATTCTCTCGAACTTGCGATGGCGATGGGATCGCACCTCAGGCATGTGCACCTGTGCGACGGGTCGGGGTCGATGGACGAAGGCAAGGTGTTCGACGAACACCTCCTGCCCGGGCGCGGGAACGAGCCGGTGGGTGAAGTGCTCGAATACCTGGCGGCTCGCGATTGGGACGGAACGATCGTCGCAGAAGTGAACACCCGAAAGGCGAAAACCGAGCAGGAGCGGCTGGAGCTGCTGAGCGAGACACTCGCCTTCGCGCACGGAAAGCTCGGCACCGCCTCGAAACGCGATGTCGCCCGCTATACCGGCGCAGAATTCCCCGGGATGTTCCGCAGAGCCTCCCGGCGCGCGTTGACGGCGCTACGAACCAGCGCGCACTGAGGCTCACCGGCCTAGCGGTGGTCGAGGCGTCGGTACGTAATCGATGCTGGATTGCAACACGCCGAGTAAAACTGGCCAGGAATGCGGCGTGTCGCCCGCTGGTCCTCGGTTACGTACGCCCCCCGTGGTCAACCCCGTTTCCGAACGCCGGGAACCGGCCGCGCTGTCGCCCGGTGCACCGCGATCCGGGTCGGCAAGGTGTCCGCACCCACCGGCGGGTCCGACACAAAGCCCCGGGATACTAGATGGACCAGCCGACCGATGATCGAGCTCCAGAGCACCGGGAATGGTGGCTCTGACTCTATGCCGCGCTGGCGAGGCTCGGCAGCACTCCGAGCGCAGGAGCACGCCGGCGCCTGACCAGGATCCAGGACAACAGCACGCTTACTACGCCGAACGCCACCAGAGCCGCGGACGCCGCGAGCACTGGCGCTGCAGAACCACCGGCCACGATCGACTGCATCCCCGACACGCCGTACGTCAGCGGCAACAGCGGGCTGACCCATTGGAATGGCGCTGACAACAGCTGCAGCGGATACAGTCCCCCGGTCGACGTGACCTGCACAGCGAGGATGAGAATCGACACCACCAGACCCGATTTGCCGAACGCGATGCTGAGCAGGTGGTGGAACGCCGTGAACGCGAGCGCGGTGAGCACCGCAAAAGACAGGGTCGCGCCCACCGCGGACCACGGTACCCCGACGGCGGTGTGGAGCAAGCCAACCAACAGCACAGCCTGCGCAAGAGTGATGGCCGCCGCTCGCGCAAGCCCCGACCAGACCAGTCGTCCGTTGGCGGCGGTCGAAATCATCGCCTGCCGAGTGAGCGGTCGCAGCACGAGGAAGACGGCGAGCGCCCCGATCCAAAGGCCGAGCGGGACGAAGAAGATCGCCGCCACCTGCCCAATGTTGCTGATCTCGTGATCACGCACCACGGTAAGACCCACCGGGTCCGCTGCGATTTTGGCGGTCGCGGCGGCAGTGTCCGCGTCGCCTGAGGGAACCTTCTCCGCGCCGGATTTCAGCCCGGCGGCGAGGTCCCCGACACCTGCCGCCAGTTGGCCGGCTCCCGACGACGCATCGGCAGCGCCCGAGCTCACCCCCGCGAGACCGTCTGCGATGGAACCGGCTCCTGAGCGCAGCCCTGCCGAACCAGACGACAGCTTCGCCGCCCCCGACGCGCTTTGGGCGATCGCACCCTGGATGCCGGTGATCGCACCCGAGGTTTGCTGGCTGAGGGTGGCGCCAGCGGCCGCAACCTTGGCAAGGCCCTCGCTGATCCCGGCAACGGTTGCGGTGAAGATGCCTTGGGCGACGGGATCAGTGGGATTCGCTTTCAGTGCTTCGTTTGCCGCGGCCAATTGCTGCGAAAGTGCTGCGACGGCACCTGTGTAATCCGCGACACCATTGCCCACACCGCTCAGGCCTGCCGCACCGCCCCGCAGTTTCGCAAGTCCACCACTGAGTCCATCGACCCCTCGGGTGTAACTGTCCACTCCGCTAGAAATTGATGCAGCACCACTCTGGGCGGATGCGGCGCCACCGGATAGCGTGGACAGTCCACCGCTGAGGGCCGTAGCCGCGTCGGCGAGGGAGCCTGCTCCGGTTGCCGCGGTGCTCAGAGACCCGCCGAGTTCGCCGACCCCTGAGGTGATTCCGGAAATGTATCGTTCGGTGATCGTCTTGCCAAACGTGCCCACCATGCTCGAGCCGACCGATTGCGCGACGACGCCCGTGAGATAGCTGTGGGAGTCGTCGGTGCGAATGGACAGATCGGCTCGCTGCGGTGCGTCGGAGGAGAGCGACAGGATCGACTTCGAGAAGTCCTTCGGAATGGTCAGAACGGCGTCGATGTCACCGGCGCGGAGCGCCTTCCTAGCGTCATCGGCGTTGCTCACACTCCACTTGAATCCCGAGCCGGCCTTCGTCAGATCGGTCACCAGTTGGCGCCCGGCGAACACGGGAGTCTTCGAGCCGTCCGGTGCGTCCTGGTAGATCAACTGGTCCTGGTTGACGACTGCCGCGGGAATCGCATCCCGTGCATCGTCGCCGTGCGGCAAGGCTCCCACGAACAGTCCTGCGAAGGCCAAGGGAACGAGGATGACGGCCGCCACGGCGACCCGGCGCCAAGCGGTGCGTCGTTTGCCTGCGGCTGATGTGCTCACTGGAGGGATCCTTCCAAAACACTTCGGTACGTCGGGTGGCCGGACCCGTTGCCGACACCGTCGAGGTCGACGGTGATCACCGGCCGGTCGAAGTCGAGGCGGACCACGGCGACGTTTGTCGCCACGACAATGGTGGTGTTGGCCGGAGCGAGGCGGGCTATCGTGCTGAGGAATTCGCCGCCCCACACCGAAGCGCCATCCGCCAGCTCGAGCACGAGCACGGCGGGACGCTCGACGATGGCCACCGCGGCCAGCGTCACGGCGCGCTCAAGCGGCCCAAGCTCGGCGAGTTCGGTCCCGGCCTCGAGGCTGACCGCGCTGACGCCAGTGCCGCGACCGAGTATCTCGTTGAGCCGCGATATCCAGCGCCGCACCAGGGCTGGTCTCGCGAAGACTCGGTACCAGGGCTGCGTGATCTGCAATCGGGCGTCGAACAGGTCGCCCACCGTGAGGGCGGCCATCGCGCCGCCCGCGCCTCCCGTCTGTGCCACGGCCACGATTCTGGCCACGCGCTCGGATTCCGATGGCAGCGGATGTCCGCCGACCTGTGCCAGGCCGGCGACTGGCAGGAGGCGCCCGGCTAGCGTCCAAATGAACGCTCTGCGGTCAGCGTGGCCGCCGGTGACGAGCACAAATGCGCCGGCAGGAATATCCACGCTGACCGGAGCACTGCCGTGCTCGGCGCTGCCGACGACGAGGCCTTCAGCGCTGATGACGGAGTTGACCCTGCCCTGCGACCACACGACGGCGGCTCGATGATTGCGGAGCTCTTCACCCTCGATATCCATATTGGGCAGCATTCGACCCAGCCAGCGAGGCATCCACCACGCCGACGGGCCGAGCAGCGCCATGATGGCGGGCACGAGCGTCATCCGCACCAGGAACGCGTCGAAGGCGATGCCGACGGCGAGCCCGAGAGCGATCGGTTTGATCGTTCCGGAGCCCTCTGGCACGAACGCGAAGAAGACGAAGAACATGATCAGCGCGGCCGCCGTCACCACGCGTGCACCGTTCGCGAACCCCCGGCTTACCGCGCGGCGCGCGTCGCCGGTCTTCACGTATTCTTCCCGCATGCCCGACACGAGGAACACCTCGTAGTCCATCGCGAGGCCGAAGAGAACCGCCATCAGCAAAATCGGCATGAAGCTCAGGATCGGCCCCGGGTTCTCCACACCGACAACATCGGCCAACCAGCCCCACTGGAAGATGGCCACCACGACGCCGAACGACGCGACGATCGAGAGCAGGAAACCGAGAGCAGCCTTGATCGGCACGAGGATCGAGCGGAACACCGCCGCGAGCAGCACGATCGAGAGCCCGAGCACGATGAGCCCGAACGGGATGAGCGCATTGGTGAGCCGGTTCGAGATGTCGATGCCGACCGCCGTGGTGCCGGTGACCGAGATCGGGGTGTCGTACTTCTTCTCGATCGACGGGGCGAG
>JBDSDO010000084.1:0-8896 GCA_039920505.1 Terrimesophilobacter sp. | reverse complement strand
GGCAGCCGATCCGCGGCTCGCCGTGGTGCTTGTCGGTCTCGGCGCGACGACGCTGAGCATGGCGCCGAACGCGTTGGCTGCCGTCCGCGGCGAGTTGGCAAAGTTCACCCTGCCCCAGGCTCACGCTGCCGCGGAGCGTGCCGTTGCAGCTCACTCCGCGGTGCAGGCTCGGAATAGTGCATTTGATGAAAGCTCTTTCCCCGGCGGCGCCTCTCGACCATAATGGCATCATGCGCCACCTGGGGAGTGAGCCGGCAGTTCGATCTGACGAGTCGCTGATCGCTGTGGCGCGCCGAGGTGACCGCGGCGCGTTTGCAGTGCTGTGGAAGCGCCACGCGCGGTCGGGGATGCGCGTCGCGCGTCAGTTCACGTCATCGGTTGACGCGCTCCGCTTCGCGACGCACCGGGCGGGACGCGACGCCATCGAGAAGCATTGGCCGGGAACCCCGGCCGGCCTCGCCGCGGTGCTTCGACTTGCCGGACTGCCCTCGTAGCGTCGCTATAGTCAGCCCGCAGCACTCCAAAAATAGTGCAAAAACTCGCGTCATAATTCGAGTCGGTGTGACTCTCTTCAAGTGAGAGGTAAGAAATGCGATAAAAGCAATGGTGACAAGAAGGCCCACCGTTCGGGGACGGGCGGCTTTCAACAGCAAAGGGCCGTGCGCGCTTCTTCGGGTGAAGCGCTCACGGCCCTTTGTCTGTCTGCACTCGTGTGCTTGCTGCGCGCCTTAAGCCTTGCCGCGCATGATCGCCTGCTTGACCTCGGCGATCGCCTGCGTGATCTGGATGCCGCGGGGGCAGACATCCGTGCAGTTGAAGGTCGTGCGGCAACGCCACACGCCCTCTTTGTCGTTGAGGATGTCCAGGCGCACCTGGGCGCCTTCGTCGCGGGAGTCGAAGATGAAGCGGTGTGCGTTGACGATCGCGGCCGGGCCGAAGTACTGTCCGTCGGTCCAGAACACCGGGCATGCCGACGTGCAGGCGGCGCAGAGGATGCACTTGGTCGAGTCGTCGAACGCGTTGCGCTGGGCGGGGGACTGCTTGCGCTCCTTGTCGTCGGCTGGCACCGTGCTGGACATCAGGAACGGCTGGATCGCGCGGAAGCTGTCGAAGAACGGCTCCATGTCCACGATCAGATCCTTCTCCAGCGGCAGGCCCTTGAGCGCTTCGATGTAGATCGGCTTGCTCACATCCAGGTCCTTCAGCAACGTCTTGCAGGCCAGGCGGTTACGGCCGTTGATGCGCATGGCATCCGACCCGCACACACCGTGGGCGCAGGACCGGCGGAAGCTGAGGCTGCCGTCCTGCTCCCACTTGATCTTGTGCAGTGCGTCGAGCACGCGGTCGGTCGAGTGCATCTGAACGTCGAAGTCCTGCCAGTGCGGTTCTTCGTCGACGTCTGGATCGAAGCGGCGGATGATCAAGGTTGCCGTGAAGGTAGGAACAACCTCGTGCTCCATCGGGCCTTTCTCAAGCAGTGCAGTGCTCATTAGTACTTTCTTTCAGTCGGGGGGTAGTTCGTCACGACAACCGGTTTGGTGCCCAACTTGATGTGGCCGCCGGCCGAGGTCTCAGGATCGCCGGTCAGGTACGCCATGGTGTGCACCATGAAGTTCTCGTCGTCCCGCAGCGGGTAGTCCTCGCGCATGTGGCAGCCACGACTCTCCTTGCGGTTGCGGGCCGAGTAGACGAGCACCTCGGCGAGATCGAGCAGGAAGCCGAGTTCCACTGCCTCAAGCAGGTCGGTGTTGAACCGCTTGCCCTTGTCCTGCACACCGACGTTGCGGTAACGCACCCGCAGCTTCTGGATGAGCTCGCCCACCTCTCGTAGCGTGTCGTCGGTGCGGAACACCTGGGCGTTGCGGTCCATGTTCTCTTGCAGCTCTTTACGGATCGCCCCGACCCGCTCACTGCCGTCGCCACCGCGCGTGTGGTCGAGCAGCGCCCGGATCCCCGCGGTCGGGTTCTCCGGCAGCGGCACCCAGTCCGCGGTCTTGGCGTACTCCACGGCATTGTCACCGGCGCGCTTGCCGAACACATTGATGTCCAGCAGCGAGTTGGTGCCCAGACGGTTCGACCCGTGCACGCTCACGCACGCACATTCGCCGGCGGCGTACAAACCAGGCACCGTCTCGGTGCTATTCGCCAACACCTCGGCGTTCACTGTGGTGGGGATACCACCCATGGCGTAGTGCGCGGTCGGCAGCACCGGGATCGGCTCGGTGTACGGCTCGACGCACAGGTAGGTGCGAGCGAACTCGGTGATGTCGGGCAGCTTCGCATCGATCACCGCCGGCTCGAGATGCGTGAGATCGAGGTACAGGTAGTCCCGGTAGGGGCCGGCTCCGCGGCCCTCGCGGATCTCGGTCGACATGGAGCGGGACACGATGTCGCGCGGCGCGAGGTCCTTGATCGTTGGCGCGTAACGCTCCATGAACCGCTCACCGTCGGCGTTGCGCAGGATGCCGCCCTCGCCGCGGGCCGCTTCGGACAGCAGGATGCCGAGCCCGGCGAGCCCAGTCGGATGGAACTGGAAGAACTCCATGTCCTCCAGCGGCAGACCATTGCGCCAGAGGATGCCGACGCCGTCACCGGTCAGGGTGTGCGCGTTCGAGGTGGTCTTGAAGATCTTGCCGAATCCACCGGTGGCGAAGATGATCGCCTTGCCCTGGAAGACGTGCAACTCGCCGGTGGCCAGTTCGTAGGCCACCACGGCGGAGGGTCTCTTGACGCCATCGACTTCGACCATGAGCAGGTCGAGCACGCAGAACTCGTTGAAGAAGTTGATGCCGTGCTTGACGCACTGTTGGTACAGGGTCTGCAGGATCATGTGACCGGTGCGGTCGGCCGAGTAGCACGACCGGCGCACGGCGCTCTTGCCGTGATCGCGAGTGTGGCCGCCGAAGCGGCGCTGGTCGATGAGTCCGTCTTCGGTGCGGCTGAAGGGCAACCCCATGTGTTCGAGGTCCATGACCGCGTCGATGGCTTCCTTGGCGAGGATCTCGGCAGCATCCTGGTCAACCAGGAAGTCGCCGCCCTTGACGGTGTCGTAGGTGTGCCATTCCCAGTTGTCTTCCTCGACGTTGCCGAGGGCGGCGGCCATGCCGCCCTGCGCGGCACCGGTGTGCGAGCGGGTGGGGTAGAGCTTGGAAATCACCGCGGTGTCCACGTTGGGTCCGGCCTGGATGGCGGCGCGCATCCCGGCGCCGCCGGCGCCGACGATCACAATGTCGTGCTTGTGATAGTGCACGCCGTCGATGAGGGTGCCTTCATGATTCTCGGAATTCACAGCATCCTGCGCCATCAGCTTGCCGCGCAGAAGGACGGAAGGAGGTTGGCTGCCGCGCCGGCGGGGCACGGGTCAAAGGTAAAGATCACAAGAGTTCCCAGGATGATTAGTATGACGGCGGCGGCAAGGAGGCCGCCCTTGAAGATGACGGACAGAAGCCGGTTGCGGGTGTAGTCGTTGACGATGGTGCGCATCCCGTTGGAGCCGTGGATGAGCGCGAGCCAGAGCATTGCGCAGTCCCAGATCTGCCAGAACGGGTCGGACCACTTGCCGCCGACGAAGGCGAAGTCGAGCGCCTTGATGCCGTTGCCGGTCATCAGGTTCACGAACAGGTGGCCGAAGATGAGCACGAGCAGGAGCACGCCGCTGGCGCGCATGGCGATCCAGGCCCACTTCTCGATGTTGATGCCGGAGCGGCGGCGGACGGGACGTGCGGTGCGGGGGGCGTCAATGGTTGTCATGGTTTTATGCCCCTTCGCTGAAGACGTGCATCAAGTGGATCGGAGCGAAGCCGAGCATCAGGATGACCCAGACCACGATGACGATCCAATACAGCGCCTTCTCGTGCTTGGCGCCGAAGCGCCAGAAGTCGATCAGGATGATCCGCAGCCAGTTGAGCGCGTGCAGCATCACCGCGGCGACCAGGACGGTCTCGCCGAGACCCATGACCGGATTCTTGTACGTGCCGATCACCGCGTTGTACGCTTCCGGGCTGACACGCACGAGCGAAGTGTCCAGAATGTGCACAAGCAGGAAGAAGAAGATGCCGACACCGGTAATACGGTGCAGCACCCACGACCACATGCCGAGGTCACCACGGTAGAGCGTGCCTACCGGTGCCTTCGGCTTGCTGAATTTCGGAAATGGATATTTTTTTGCTGGTCGAGGTGCGACCAGGGCCCCCGTGGACTTCTCCGGCACGAGCAACCCTCCCTGAGGTTCTTCGTCCCGTAGCGGGACAGACGATTGGCCGGGATTCCGACAGGGCCAGTCTATTCCCAACGAATAGCGGCCGGGCGCGGCACGGAGTGTGGCGGATCGCCCGGTCTACAGTGGTCGCATGGCCCACACCCCGAGCGCGTTCGACAGGTTCTACAGCGTCATCCCGGCAGGCGGCATCGGGTCGCGGCTGTGGCCGCTGTCCCGGGCGGATGCCCCGAAGTTCCTTCACGATCTGACCGGGAGCGGCAAAACGCTGTTGCGGGCCACCTGGGACCGGCTCGTGCCGCTGGCCGGCCCGGACCGCATCATGGTCGTCACCGGTCGCGCGCACCGCGCGGCGGTGGAACACCAACTGCCGGAGCTCACCGACCCGAACGTGGTGCTCGAGAGCGAGCCCAAGGATTCCAGCGCGGCGATCGGGCTGGCGGCGGCCATACTGGTGAACCGTGAGCCGGACGTGATCATCGGATCGTTCGCCGCCGACCACGTGATTGCCGACACCCGCGGGTTCAAGCGCGCGGTCACCCAGGCAGTGGCGGCGGCCGACGCCGGGTACATCTCCACCATCGGGATCACCCCTACGGAACCCGCGATCGGGTTCGGGTACATCCACTGCAACGGCCCGCTCGAGATTGCCGGCGCGCCCAGCGCGGTGCTCGCCGACTCGTTCGTGGAGAAGCCGGCGCTTGCGCTCGCGGAACAATACCTGGCCGACGGGCACTACCTCTGGAACGGTGGCATGTTCGTCTCCCGCGCCGATGTGCTGCTGGAGCAGCTCGGCACGTCGGAGCCGGAGTTGCTGGCCGGGCTCACCGAACTTGCAGAGGCGTGGGACACCCCGCGCCGCGGCGCGACAGTGGACAAGATCTGGCCACGGCTCAAGAAGATTGCCATCGACTACACGGTCGCCGAGCCGGCGGCCGCCGCGGGGCGGCTCGCCGTCGTGCCCGGTGACTTCGACTGGGACGATGTCGGCGACTTCGCAGCGATCGCGAAACTGAACTCGGGCGGTCGCAAGGCGAATCTGGCGATCCTCGGCGAGAACGCGAGGGTTCTCGCGGATGCCTCCAGCGGCATTGTGGTGAGTCAGTCCGGGCGCCTCATCTCGCTGGTGGGGGTGACGGACATCGTGGTGGTCGACACCCCGGATGCATTGCTGGTCACCACGACGGCGAACGCGCAGCGGGTGAAAACGGTGGTGGACGCCCTCAAACTGTCCGGTCGTGGGGACATCCTCTAGCCCGCGGTGGTCGAGACATGTCGGCGCGGACACCCACGACGGCGACCGGTCGACGCGTGAAAACGGTGATAAACACAGTTAAGTTGCTTGAACCGGGGGACAATTTGTAGGAGACCGACTGTCCACCCAACGATCTGGTAACCATTGCTGGATGACGCCCACGGGAAACCCTGAATTTAACGTAACTTTAGGTAATATTCACGAACACAGCCTCGGCAACCTTTGTCGGGGCGGCACCTTGGAGGACATTGTGAGAATCACCTCGCGCAAAGCCGCCCTCAGCGGCTTTGCAACACTCGGCGTGGCTGTGCTGCTCGCCGGCTGCGCCACTGCACCGGACAAAGCACCCGCCGGGTCTCCTACGGCCGGCGCCAACGCCTTTTTGCCCTGCATGGTTTCCGACGCCGGCGGCTTTGACGACAAGTCGTTCAACCAGTTGGGACTCGAGGGGCTCACTACGGCCGCGACCGAGCTCGGCACCAAAGAGAAGCATGTTCAGTCGGATGCTGACACGGACTTCGCCCCCAATATCAACCAGCTGCTGGAAAGCAACTGCAACATCATCGTGACCGTCGGATTCAACCTCGCCGCAGCGAGCCTCGCGGCCGCGAAAGCCAACCCCGACGTTGAGTTCGCGATCATCGACGATTCGGCCGACGCGACCGGCGCCAAAGACAAGGACGGCAAGGACACCGGCGACGGCAAGCCCGACTACCCGAACATCAAGCCGATCCTGTTCGACACCGCCCAGGCAGCGTTCCTCGGCGGCTACGCCGCCGCGAGCTACAGCAAGACCGGCGTCGTCGGAACCTTCGGCGGTCTGCCGATCCCGCCGGTGACGATCTTCATGGACGGTTTCGTCGATGGCGTCAACTACTACAACACCAAGAAGAACAAAAACGTGCAGGTGCTCGGCTGGGACGTCAAGACCCAGAACGGTTCCTTCACCGGCGGTTTCGCTGCCGGCCAGGAAGCGCTCGGCGCAGCGAATGCCCTGATCAACAAGAACGCTGATGTCATCCTCCCAGTTGGTGGTCCCATCTACCAGAGCGCCGGAGCGGCCATCCAGGCATCCGGCAAGCAGATCGCGCTGATGGGTGTCGACGCCGACGTGTTCAACACTGACCCCAAGTTCGCGGACCTCTACCTCACGTCCATCATGAAGGGCATGAAGGAGGGCGTTGAAACCGTCGTCAAGGACGCGGCAGCCAAGAAGTTCGACAACACCGCCTACGTGGGCACCCTGAAGAACGGTGGAGTCGGCCTGGCGCCGTTCCACAACTTCGAGAAGAAGGTCGACCCTGCGCTGCAGGGTGAGCTGGATGCCATCAAGAAGGACATCATCAGCGGCACGATCAAGGTCGAGTCGCCGTCTTCGCCGAAGTAATACGCAACACAGGCAGAATGGGTCGGGGCGCCGATAGTGGCTCCCCGGCCCGTTCGACCGTAAACTGACGATCGGTGCCGCCAGGCACGGCGGATCGACGATGGTGACGAATGAAACTCGAACTTCGCGGCATTACCAAACGGTTTGGCGCCCTCGTCGCCAACGATCACATCGATCTGACTGTCGAACCCGGTGAGATTCACTGCCTTCTCGGTGAGAACGGCGCGGGCAAGTCCACCCTCATGAACGTGCTTTACGGCTTATACCAGGCCGACGAGGGCGAGATCCTGCTGGACGGCACACCGGTGCATTTCGCCGGCCCGGGCGATGCCATGGCCGCAGGCATCGGCATGGTGCACCAGCACTTCATGCTCATCCCTGTGTTCACTGTCGCGGAGAACGTGATGCTTGGCCACGAACAGACAGGTTTCGGCGGGCGCCTCAATATCGGCGCCGCACGCGAGACGGTGCGCGAGATCTCGGCACGGTTCGGCTTCGACATCGACCCGGATGCGCTGGTCGAGGACCTGCCGGTCGGCATCCAGCAGCGGGTCGAGATCATCAAGGCCCTGTCTCGGGACGCGAAGGTGCTGGTCTTCGACGAGCCGACCGCCGTGCTCACGCCGCAGGAGACCGACGAGTTGATGGCCATCATGGAGCAGCTGAAGGCCACCGGCACGGCGATCATCTTCATCACCCACAAACTGCGCGAGGTGCGTGAAGTCGCCGATCGGATCACTGTTATCCGTCTCGGCAAGGTGGTCGGAGAGGCGTCGCCGACCGCCACGAACACCGAACTGGCCTCGCTCATGGTCGGTCGACCTATCGACCTCACCGTCGACAAGGGTCCGCAGAAACCGGGGGAACCTGCGCTCATCGTGAAGGACCTCTGCGTCATCGACCACCTCGGCCAGTTCGTCGTCGACCACATCGATTTTGAGGTGCACGCCGGTGAGATCCTCGCCGTCGCCGGGGTTCAGGGCAACGGCCAGACCGAACTGACCGAAGCGATCATGGGTCTGCAGCAGCGCGTCACCGGCGACATCCTGCTCGATGGCAAGAATCTGCAAGGTCTGTCCGTGCGGAAGATCCTCGACGCCGGTGTCGGCTTCATCCCGGAGGACCGGCAAGAAGACGGGCTCATCAGCGAATTCACCATCGCGGAGAACCTCATGCTGGACCGCTCCACCGGGGCGCCGTTCGTACGCTTCGGCAACCTGCAACTGGGATACCTGGCGGAGTTCGCCGAAGACAAGATCACTGAATTCGACATCCGCGCGCAGGGCATCGGCACCCACGCCGGCAAGCTCTCCGGTGGCAACCAGCAGAAGGTGGTCATCGCCCGCGAGCTCAGCCGCGACCTGCGACTGTTCGTCGCCGCCCAGCCGACCAGAGGATTGGATGTCGGATCAGTGGAATTCGTCCACACCAGGATCGTCGCCACACGGGATGCCGGCATCCCAGTCATCGTGGTCTCCACCGAACTTGACGAAGTGACGGCGCTGGCCGACCGCATCGCCGTGATGTTCCGCGGCAGGATCGTCGGCATTGTCCCAGGGGATACGCCCCGCGATGTGCTCGGGCTGATGATGGCCGGCGAGGCCCCGACCGAGGTGGCAGCATGAGCGACGCGCAACTCCCGGCGCAGGGGCGCACCCCCGACACCGAATCGATCGAACCGGGGCAGACGCCTGCCGTGCGACCGGATGACCGCCAGCCCGAGGGCGACCAGCCGGGGTCGCGCTTCTCCGGAGTGCTGCGGGAGATCACCACCGGCGGCGCTGCGATCTCGCTGTTCGCCGTCATCCTCGCCCTCATCGCCGGCGCCGTGCTCATCGCCGTCACCGACACGAGCGTCCAGCGTGCCGCCGGATACTTCTTCTCCCGTCCAGGAGACACCTTCAGCGCCATCTGGGACTCCGTCTCCGGCGCGTACGTCTCTCTGTTTCAGGGCTCGGTCTTCAACTTCCGCCGCCCCGGTTTCGCCAATGGCATCCGGC
Source organism: Terrimesophilobacter sp. (assembly GCA_039920505.1). Lineage (GTDB taxonomy): Bacteria > Actinomycetota > Actinomycetes > Actinomycetales > Microbacteriaceae > Parafrigoribacterium. Next base: position 38 of record JBDSDO010000084.1, on the reverse strand, counting down.
CGTTCATCGCGACACTCACGTTCGCCACCCCGCTCATC
>JBDSDO010000083.1:0-10573 GCA_039920505.1 Terrimesophilobacter sp. | reverse complement strand
AACCGGCCTAGGCATCGAGGTTCTCCTGGATCCAGGCGCGCACGGCGCTCTCCGGATAGCGCAGCACCCGGCCAGCGTGCAACGCCTTCGGACCGCGGCGGTCGATCCGCCAGTCGTAGAGGGTGCGCACCGGAACGCCGAGGTAGTCGGACAGCTCCTCGATACTCAGCAAGCGCTCCAGCCCGATCGCGGGAGGCGGTGTTGTCTCGTTCATGGAGAGTAGGTGCGACGGCCGGCCCAAACCGTCCGCGGCAGTCCGTGACAACCGGGATCCGGCGGTGAAGATCCGGCGCGGAAAGCCATTCAGAGGGGGTTTATGACCCATAAATGACTCGGCGATCAAATAAGCAGGCATTGCAGGCTCCAAGGCTCAAGACTGCGCAGGGAGCAAAAATTCCCTTGACCGGGGAGTTCTTCCGGTCAAGGGGATTTCCTTGTGGTGCACCCCCCGGGACTTGAACCCGGAACCCACTGATTAAGAGTCAGTTGCTCTGCCAATTGAGCTAGAGGTGCGTGGCGCGGCGCTAAGACGAGCCGAGAAGCAACGATAGCATTCCGCCGCTGACTGGTGCCAATCGGCGGGCATCGAACGCCCCTTCGCCTTCGTAGAATAAAGACAACGAACCACTTCGAGGAGAATCTGTATGGCATCGATCAAGCTCGCGCCCGGCGACACCGCCCCGGCGTTTACCCTCAGCGACCAGGACGGCAAGACCGTCTCGCTGGCCGATTTCGCCGGCCAGAAGGTCATCGTCTACTTCTACCCCGCCGCCAGCACGCCGGGCTGCACCACCGAGGCGTGCGATTTCCGGGACAACATCAACTCGCTGAAGGCCTCCGGATACCAGGTGCTGGGCGTGTCAAAGGACGACCTGCCCCCGCTGAAGAAGTTCCAGAACGAACAGGGTCTGAACTTCCCGCTGTTGAGCGATCCCGAGTTGACCGTGCACAACGCGTACGGTGCCTACGGCGAAAAGTCCCTCTACGGCAAGACGGTCATTGGAACGCTGCGGTCCACGTTCGTGCTCAACGAGTCCGGCTCGATCGAGCAGGCGCAATACAACGTCAAGGCCACCGGTCACGTCGCCTCGCTGCGTAAGAAGCTCGGCCTCGACGACTGACCCAGCCGCGACACCACCCAGCAGGTACCGCCGCGACGAGGCTGAATGCCCCGGTGCGGCTGAATACCCCGATTAGAGCGAGTGCGGCGAGCGGACGAGGCCAGCCGGGGCGGATGCCGGATCCGCGCCGACAGTGACGATGTGGTTGGCGGCGTCGACGTGCACGATCGTTGGCGCGAAGGTGCGCGCCTCCTCGGCATCGAAGAGGCCGTACGCCATGATGATCACGATGTCACCGGGATGCACCAGGTGCGCCGCGGCACCGTTGATCCCGATCACGTCGCTGCCCGGCTCGCCGGCGATCGCGTACGTTTCCAGTCGCGCGCCGTTGGAGACATCCACAATCGACAGCAACTCGCCTGGAAGCACACCTGCGGCATCCAGCAGTGTCTGGTCAATCGTGATCGAGCCCACATAGTTCAAATCAGCATGGCTGACCGTTGCACGATGGATTTTGGCGGTCAGCAGTGTTTTCAACATCACCTCAAGGGTAGTCGCCGAGCCAGATTGGGTCGCTGCTCAGGAATCCCGACGCGTGGCGGCCAGCACCGGGCCGCTGAACAACAGGGCGATCACCAGGATCGCCGGCACAATGAGAAACCAGCCAATGTCCTCGCGGGCGAACAGCCCCTGCAGGCTGCCAATCCCCAGGCCGATCTGCAGCACTTGCCACACCATCGCTGCGGCGCGCACCCAGGGCCGACAGCGGAGGGTGTTCACCGCGACGATCATGAGCCACACCGCCGCGAGAGCGGCAAGGGCCAGAATCGCCACCGCTGTAGCATATGACTGCGGGGTTTCGGCGAGCAGTTCGACCACGAGATACACGGTGGCCACGGCCAAAGCGGCGGCCTCGGCGAAGAGCAGAACAGCCAGAATTCTCAGCAGCGCGGGCGCAGGCATCCGCTCCTCGCCGGGCGCGGCTTCCGGGTCATTTCTTTCGCTCACAGGGATATCCACCAAAAAACTATTGATTTGCTACAACCAGTGTGAGATTCTAGCTGAGGTCGATTTGTTACTCACAGGGCTGTGAGCATATCCCAAAACCCTCTTCGTAATCCCGTTACGGGTCTAGACCTATGCATCACACCTGAAGGAGTACCTATTCATGGATTGGCGCGATAAAGCAGCCTGCCTCACCGTCGACCCCGAACTGTTTTTCCCGGTAGGCAACACCGGACCAGCAGTCGACCAGATCGAAAAGGCGAAGTCAGTGTGCGGTCGTTGCACGGTCAGCGAACAATGCCTGCAGTACGCTCTGGAGACCAACCAGGATTACGGTGTCTGGGGCGGCCTCAGTGAAGACGAACGGCGTGCGCTGAAGCGCCGGGCCGCTCGCGCCCGCCGAGCCTCCTAGTCGCTGCCGTTCCCGCGGCCTAGTTCTTTGTGAGCCAGGCCAACGGAATCTCGATCGTGACCTCGGTCCCGCTGCCCACCATCGTGTGCCAGTCGATGATTCCGCCCAGTTCGCCTTGGATCAGGGTGCGCACGATCTGCGTCCCGAGCCCCGAACCAACCTTGCCCTCCGGCATGCCCGCCCCCGTGTCGCGCACCCGCACGCTCAACGTCTCGTCGGTGCGTTCCGCCGTGATCTCCACGTTGCCCTCGCGCCCGTTCAAACCGTGCTCGATCGCGTTCGTCACCAGTTCGGTGAGCGCGAGCGCCAACGGGGTCGCGTAGGCGCTCGGAAGTTCGCCGAAACTGCCGGTGAACTTCGGATGCACCTTCGCGTTGTGCGTGGAGGAGATCTCCGCGATGAGCAGCAGCACCCGCTCGAACACCGCGTCGAAGTCCACGTTCTGACTCAGGCCCTCGCTGAGCGTGTCGTGCACCACGGCGATCGCCGCGACCCGCCGCATGGCCTGCGTCAACGACTCCCGCGCATCATCCGAGTGCGACCGCCGAGCCTGGATGCGCAGCAACGACGCCACCGTCTGCAAGTTGTTCTTCACCCGGTGGTGGATTTCGCGGATGGTCGCGTTTTTGGTGAGCAGTTCTTGCTCCTGATGCCGCAATTCCGTGACATCGCGACTGAGCACGATGGCGCCGACCCGGTCGCCGCGATCCCGGATCGGGATGGATCGCAGCGACACGGTGACCCCCTTCGCCTCGATGTCAGTACGCCAGGGCGCGCGACCGGTCACCACCAGCGGCAGCGATTCGTCCACTGTGAGTCTGCCGGCCAGCAGCCCGGTGGTCACCTCGGCCAGCGATTCGCCCTCCAGTTCGCCGCCGAAGCCCATCCGGTTGAACGCGGAGAGCCCGTTCGGGCTGGCGAACGTGACGATGCCGTCCACGTCGAGCCGGATCAAACCGTCGGAGGCACGGGGAGCGCCACGCCGAGGACCGGCCGGGGCGCCGAGGTCGGGGAAATCGCCCACCTCGATCATGGCGAACAGGTCGTTGGCGCACTCATTGAAGGTCAGCTCCTGCCGGCTGGGAGTGCGCGCCTCGCTCAAATTCGTGTGCCTGCTGATGACGGCGATCGGATGCGAGGTGGTCTTGGCGCCACTCGGAGACAGCCGCCGCATCACCGGTACCGCGCGTACCCTGGTCGGGGTTTCCTCAAACCAGTCCGGTGAGGCGGAGTCGACGATGTGGGCGGTTTCGAACGCTTCAGTGACCTGCGACACCCACTCCGGCCGCACATCCTGCCCGACGAAGTCGCGGTAGAACAGGGTGGCGGAGCTCGACGGGCGAGCGTGCGCCACGGCGACGAAGCTACCCTGCGCCGACGGCACCCACAGCACGATATCGGCGAAGGCGAGGTCGGCCAGCAGTTGCCAGTCCCCCACCAGCAGGTGCAGCCACTCGACGTCGGCGTCCTCGGAGCGCCCCTGCGCTATGACCAGATCACTGAGGGTCGACACGCCCTCTAGGTTAGCCTGCGCTCGACCGTCCTCTGGTGCTGCCCGGTCTGGTGGGCCAGCAGCGGCGCCGGGAACAGCCGCCGCCACCGCGCCCACCGGTGCGCAGCTTCCGCGGGAGGCGGGATGAGACGGGTTGACACGAACTTGCCGATCGCCAGGCTCGCCGGCGACTTCCTGGCCGAATCCAGCAGTGTCCTCCCGCTCAAAACCGCGGCATCCAGGGCAGGCTGGTCGTAGGGAACGAGCACCGCCCCGATGATGCCGCCGAACCGCTGCAGCGTCTGCGCCACCTGGGCGCCCGGTCCAGGCCCGATCGCGCTGGCGCGGATCTTGTTCATCACGACCGTGATCCGGTCGCTGCCTAGGGTCTCGATCAGATCGACGTGGGCGCGCAGGAAGCGGGACAACCCGACCGGATCGCCGGCTCCTACCGCGATCACTCGATCTGAGGCCCGGAGGGCCGCGATCGTTGCCGCATTTCGCCGCGGCGCGAACAGGTCGCTGGAGATCTCCTCGTCGCTTTCCAAGCTGGATCCGGTGTCGAGCACCGTGTAATCAGCCCAGGTCCGGCATTCCCGCACCACTGTGGCGACGCGCTCCGCAGACAGTTCCGGCCACCGGCTGGCACGGCCGATCCCGGTGAGCACCCAGAAGCTGCCGTGCGCGGACAGGTAGCGTTGCCCGATCCGTTCCAATTCCACCTGAGTGAGGGTGTCCACGCCGGCCAGGCGGCAGGCGGCGGCGAAGCCGGGAGCCTCGTCGAGCAGGCCGAGTGCCGGCGCTACTGACGCGCCGTGCGTGTCGACATCGGCCAGCACGACGCTGAAGCCGGAAGAGGCCAGCTGCGCGGCGATGTTGATGGCCAGGGTGGTGCGTCCTGGAGCTCCGGCTGGTCCCCAGACTGCCAACACCTGGCCGCCCTCATGTGGAGCAACCGGCTCGGCGGGGGCCCGACTGAGCAGCGACTCCAGCGCCGGCCAGCTGGGTTCGCCGACCGCGACCTCGTGCAGTCCCATGGCTGAGGCTCGACGACGTTCCTTGTCGGATGCCGCGAAGGCGACGATCCGCACCCCGGCGGCGTCGCACTGTGCCAGCAGGTCGGCATCCAGATAGCCCTCGGCGGCCGAGACGGCGACCACATTCGGCAACGTGCCGAGGATCGCCGCCGTCAACTCCACAGCACTGCGGCACCGCGCCACCACGTCGTATCCGTTGCGGGTCGCCTCCCGTGCCAGCCGGTCCTCGGATTCCTCCGGCACGCCGATCGCTATCGTCGGCATGGTCAGCCCTTCGCCGGAAGGGTCACCGGAACCACCGACATCGCATCCTGATTAGCGACGGCCTCCAGCACGGTGGCCGTTTTCGACCGGGAGACGAGAAGCTCCACGCTCTGGGTGCTGCCTGCGACCAAACCGTCTGGGGTGATCACCCTGACCACAGTGGCCGAATCCACAAGCACCGCGGGAGGACCGAATACCCCGTGTTCGGCCTCGTGGGCGGACCACAGATCGACCACGGTGCCGGCCGACACCGACTGCGGAAGTCCACCGTGCACGCTGACGACGACGGAGGCGACACTGAGCCCGTCGACGCTGCCAACCGCCGAAAGCGGGATCAGTTCTCCGGCAGCGACGGCACGGGTGACCACAACGCCGGCTTTCGGAACATCGGAGCGCGTGAGGTACTTGCCGTCGGCCGACCCCAGCCGCACGCTCTGCACGCCGAAGTCCCCCGCTGCGACTCGGTCACCCGGGCTGAGCGGACCGGCCGCCGACAGCACCTCGACGGTACGGTCGGCGGTGGACACGATCCAGAGCACACCGAGCACGGACGCGAGGATCAAGCCGACGCCGATAGCAAAGCGCGGATCGAACCACAACGACCGCGGCGTGCGTTCGTCGGCTGTTGCCGGATTTTTGCGAGGCATCGGTGATCTCCTTCGGCTTCCGGGTTCGCACTGGGGTGACTTCTATGGTCGCCGCCGACGCCGTTCCTCGCCGAAAGTTATCCACAGCCCCGTTCCGGCCGCCTGAACTCACCCATAATCGAGGCATGAACGACACCAACCCCGCCGGCACCCTCGCCCGATTCCTCACCCTGGCCGACACCGCCGAAGTGCTCAACGTGTCGGCGAGGCAGGCGTACGCGCTGGTGCGGTCCGGGGAGCTGCCGGCCATCAAGGTCGGCGGCCGCGGGCAGTGGCGGGTCGAGCGCAGCGTGCTGGAGTCCTACATCGAGGCCAAGTACGAAGAGTCGCGACGTATCAGTCTCTGGAACCAGTCCGACTACGGGAGCCTGCCGGAACTGCTCGGCGACCGCAACGATCACAGCAGCACCAGCAGGACCTGATCCAGCGGGATGATCCGGTACGAGAACACGGCGGAGTCCCGCCTAGCGGCTCCCGGATCGTGCACGGCGAGGTCGAAGTGGTCGCGGCCGACTCTGTCGATGGTGCCGTGCAGGTCGCCATCGGCGAGGTGCACACTCACCTCGCGGCGGCGCCGGCACAAATCTCGCAACACGAACCCGAGGCCGAGCCGGCTCGTGATCCCTGGCTCGGAGTCGCGCGTCGACATCGCGTTCAGGCTCTGCTGAACCTGCGACGGCGTGAGCATAACGCTGGCGATCGCGTGGAACGGCAACACGCACTGCGCGTGCCGGGTCGAATCATCCAGAACATCCGCGGACATCCAGTCCTTGCCGACCGCCACCGGTCGCAGCGACAGGCCCTCACCGCCGTGCAGCGTAAACCGGAGGCCGTAGGCCGGATCGTACTTCTGCGCCTGGAGGATCGCGGCGATCCGCTCCCGCAACCCGAGCCGACCGAGCCGCAAGCGCTCCTCCTCCGCCCGCAGGTCGACCTCGTCTGCTGTGAGCCCCTGTTCGAGCTGACTCTCGAGGTCGTCAAAGAGGTTGTCCCATCGCATGATGCGACCGTAGCCAGCCTGACACGCACGTGTGGGAGGTTATCCACAGCAGTTGTCGGCTGACGAGCGTGTTGAGCCTCCGCCAAGTGAGACGAACCAACCACGGCGGAGCTCGTCGAGTGGCAGCTAGGCGGGGTCGGGCTCTGGGTCGTCCGCCCTGGTCCAGGCAATCGCGATGAGCGTCCGCAGCACGTCGAGGTCGATGTCGTCGAGTTTCCTCACATAGACGCACCCCGCTCCCTCGGTGTAGACGCCGAGCCGGGGAAGGAGTGCGGCACCCTCCGGGAGGTCCTTGAGCCCATAGATCGACAGTTGCGATTTGCGCGGCGAGAATCCGGTCTTCATCCAGTTGCCACGCCTGCGCGGGTCGGACGGCGAGATGTAGCGATAGCCTCCGTAGCCCACGATCGACGGCCCCCACAAGACCGGCTCTTCTCCCGTCACTTCCCGGAAGATCGTGTTGAGGGCCTTGCCGTCTTCGCGGCGCCGGGCCGGCGTAGCCGCATCGAGGAAGTCCTCGACGGAGGCATCCGTCGGCTGGATCTTGTTTTCGGCCATGGACCATTGTGTCGTGGCCGCCACACGCACGGCAAGCGTGGGCGATGTTATCCACAGCCCCGCAGTGGGGCGTGGACTTTCGGTGTCTCGATCTGCTTAAGTTCATGTCCATTACGCGACCCCCGTTCTGGGGTAGACCGGACGGGCATCACACTTGGGAGCACTCGTGAATACCGCACTCAGCGCCGATCGGACCCACGCAGCCCAAACCCTCGCCGCCCAGGCGAAACCTCGCCCAGCGACTGCCCGCGGCAAGGTCATCCGTCAGCACTTCGAGTCCGACGACGAGTTCTTCGGACAACAGCCGTCGGCACGCTCTAACCTGCCCGATCCGCACCCGCTGCTGGAAAACCTCACCCGGTGCGTGATCGAGATCCTCGCCGGAGCCCGGGACCTGGAGCAGATTTCGCGGTGGGTGACCGACGATGTCTACCGCCATCTGCTGAAACGAGTGGTGCTGTCGGCGCGAGCCAGGCACGCCAAGGGGCTGCCGGGCGCCAGGCCGAATTTCACGATCGGGTCGACCGTGACGTGCGAACCACGAGACGGTGTGGTCGAGGCCGTCGTCGTGGTGCACGGCCGCGTCCGCACTCGGGTCGTGGCCCTGCGGCTCGAGGGGCTCGACCATCGGTGGCGAGCCACCGCGATCAACGTGCTCTGAACCCCAACGCGCTCTGAACCCGGCGTTTGACTAAGGCCGGAGCCGGCCGGTCAGTGCTGCGCGCGCTTGCGCTCTTGTGCGCGCCGCTCGGCCCGGTTGCTCGGAGCCGGACCGGCGGGCGGAGCGCTCTTCGCGCCGCCCTGTTGCCCACTCGATGCGCCGCCTCGGCCCCCGAACGCTGGGCTGAGCGCCGGCTCCGCCTCTGCCTGCGCTTGACGAGCCTTGGCCGTGGCGGCCTGCTCGATCTGACCGCGCTGGTTGCGCACCTCGACCCCGCCGTCGTCCGATGGCGCGGAGTAGCTGAGCTTCTCGTTGCTGGCACCGGCACCGCTGAGACCCTTCGCAGCCACCTGCGGAACCGCGGCGGTTGCCTCGCCACCGGCATTCACCTCGACCTCGAGATTGAACAGGAACCCGATCGACTCCTCGCGGATCTGCTCCATCATGGACTGGAACAGAGAGAAGCCCTCGCGCTGGTACTCGACCAGCGGGTCGCGCTGGGCCATCGCCCGCAACCCGATGCCATCCTTGAGGTAGTCCATCTCATACAGGTGGTCGCGCCAGCGGCGGTCGATCACCGAAAGCACGACGCGACGCTCCAACTCGCGCATCGCCGGCTCGCCCAGGGACTCGGTACGGCGCTCGTAGGCAAGCCGCGCATCCGAAAGGATCTCTTCTTCCAGCAACTGCCGGGTGATCTGGTTCCGGCCGCCGACCTCGTGCACGAGCTCGTCCAGGGTGGTCGAGATCGGGTAGAGCAGCTTCAGGTCGTTCCACAGCGCATCCAGATCCCAATCGTCCGCGTGGCCCTCGGAGCAGTGCTCGTCGAGTACCGCGGTGACGACATCCTGCAGGAAGTTCTGGGTGCGGTCGTGCAGGTCGTCGCCCTCGAGGATGCGGCGGCGGTCGCCGTAAATCGCCTCGCGCTGACGGTTCAGCACGTCGTCGTACTTGAGGACGTTCTTGCGAATCTCGGCGTTGCGTGCCTCGACCTGACCCTGGGCGCTGCGGATGGCACGGCTGACTACGCGAGATTCGATGGCCAGGTCGTCTGGCACGTTGCTGCGGCCCATCAACGACTCGGCCGCCGATGAGTTGAACAGGCGCATCAGGTCGTCGGTGAGCGAGAGGTAGAACCGGCTCTCCCCCGGGTCGCCCTGACGGCCGGAACGCCCGCGCAGCTGATTGTCGATGCGGCGTGACTCGTGCCGTTCGGTGCCGAGCACGTACAGCCCGCCGACGTCGACGACCTTGGCGGCCTCCTCGTCGACCTTCTTCTTCACGTCTGTGAACACGGCGTCCCACGCCGCCTCGTACTCCTCCGGCGTGTCCACCGGGCTGAGGCCCTGCTTGTTCAGCTCCGCGACCGAGAGGAACTCGGCGTTGCCGCCGAGCATGATGTCGGTGCCGCGGCCGGCCATGTTGGTGGCGACGGTGACGGATCCGAGCCGCCCGGCCTGGGCGACGATCGCGGCCTCGCGGGCGTGGTTCTTCGCGTTGAGCACCTCGTGCTTGACGCCGCGTTTGGCGAGCAGTTTGGAGAGGTACTCGCTCTTCTCGACGCTCGTCGTGCCGACCAGCACCGGCTGGCCCTTCTCGTGCCGCCTCGCGATGTCCTCGACGACCTGCTCGAACTTGGCCTTCTCGTTCTTGTAGACCAGGTCGGACTGGTCCATCCGGATCATCGGCTTGTTCGTCGGGATCGGCACGACACCCAGCTTGTAGGTGCCCATGAACTCTGCCGCTTCGGTTTCCGCGGTACCGGTCATGCCGGACAGCTTGTCGTACAGGCGGAAGTAGTTCTGCAGCGTCACCGTGGCGAGCGTCTGGTTCTCGGCCTTGACCGCGACGCCCTCCTTGGCCTCGATCGCCTGGTGGATGCCCTCGTTGTAGCGTCGGCCGAGCAGGATGCGCCCGGTATGCTCGTCGACGATCAGCACCTCGCCGTTCATGACGACATAATCCTTGTCGCGTTTGAACAACGCGGATGCCTTGATCGCGTTGTTGAGGAACGAGATCAGCGGCGTGTTCGCCGACTCGTACAGGTTGTCGATGCCGAGGTAGTCCTCGACCTTCTCGATCCCTGGCTCCAGCACACCGACGGTGCGCTTCTTCTCGTCAACCTCGTAGTCTTCGCCAGAAATCAGGTGCTTCGCGAGCCCGGCGAACTCGGTGAACCAGCGGTTCGCCTCCCCGGAGGACGGACCGGAGATGATGAGCGGGGTGCGCGCCTCGTCGATGAGGATCGAGTCGACCTCGTCGACGACCGCGAAGTTGTGGCCGCGCTGCACGAGCTCTTCCTGTGACCAGGCCATGTTGTCGCGCAGGTAGTCGAAGCCGAACTCGTTGTTCGTGCCGTAGGTGATATCGGAGGCGTACTGCTCGCGGCGCTGCTCGGGGGTCTGGCCACTCAGGATGACGCCGGTCGTCATGCCG
>JBDSDO010000082.1:0-12610 GCA_039920505.1 Terrimesophilobacter sp. | reverse complement strand
CGCGGCCATCCGCCACCAGATCATCGACAGCTACGCTACGACCCTGCATCGGGCAATCGAAGCAGCAGAGGGGCAGCCGCGCGAATGGGTGGAGGCGGCGGGGTCTTCGGACACCTTCGCGTTCCTGACTGCAACGGAACTGGCCGAAGCGGGAGCCGAACTTGAGGCGGTCATCGAGAAGTGGCGCGATCGTGGCGGCGGGGACCGCGCGGGCGCTGAAGCCGTCCACCTCATCGTGCACGCGGTGCGCCGACCGTGAGCGACACCGCGATCCGCAGCCGCACGCGCCTGATTCCGTTGGTGGCGCTCCTGTCCGCACACGGACTGTCGCTCGCGGGCAACGCCGTCACTTTAGTTGTCATCCCGTTGTACGTGCTGCAGGAAACCAGGTCGGTGTTGGCGGCCGGCGTCGCCGGAGTCTTCGCCACGGTGCCGATGATCGTCGTGGGCGCTTTCGGCGGGGTGCTCGTGGACCGGCTCGGCTTCCGCCGCTCGGCGATCGTCGCCGATCTCGCCAGCGGCGTCACAGTATTGGCGATACCGATGCTCGCCGCAACGGTGGGATTGCCATTCTGGGCGCTGCTCACGCTCGTGTTCCTCAGCGGGGTGCTCGACACTCCCGGCAATACCGCCAAAGGATCGCTCCTGCCCGACCTCGCCGAGGTGTGTGGAGTGCGGCTCACTCGAGCCGCCGGTGCCGCCTCCGCGATCTCGCGCAGCGCCATGATGGTCGGGGCGTCGCTGGCGGCGGTGTCGGTCGTCTGGCTTGGCCCTCTGAACTCGCTGGTGCTGGATGCCATCTCCTTTGCCCTCTCGGCCGCCCTGCTGTGGACGGGGGTGCCGGCGCGGATGGTCACCCTGGCTGCCTCGGCGCCGCCCGAGAAGACGGTGGGGTTTTGGCGGGAACTCGCCGACGGGGTGCGGTATCTCACCGCCGAGCCGTTGATCCGGAATCTGGTGCTGATGATCGTCATCACCAACTGCTTCGATGCGGCTGGGCTGCTCGTGCTCAATCCCGTGTACGCGCGCACCGTAAGTCCCGACGGCTCCCTATTCGGAGTCATGGTGGCTTGTTTCGCGTTCGGCGCGCTCGCCGGCGCCGGCCTGTTCGGCTGGTTCGGGCACCGATTGCCGAAGCGGGCCACGCTCGTGGTGTGCTTCGTGCTGGCCGGGCCGCCGACCTACATCGCGATGGCACTGGACCTGCCGGTGCCCGCTCTGCTGAGTGTGTTCATCCTGGCCGGGCTATCCGCCGGGTCGATCAATCCACTCCTGGATGCGGTGCTCTACGAGAAGATTCCGCGCGGCATGCGCGCCAGGGTACTTGGCGCCCTGACCACCGGCGTCACCGCCGGGATGCCGCTCGGCAGCCTGCTCGGCGGCGTCGCGGTCGAACAGGCGGGACTGCTCCCCACTCTCGTGGTCGTCGCCGGAGCGTACGCCGTGGTCACTCTCGCTCCGCTGGTCGGGCGCTCCTGGCGGGAACTGGACGCGCGTCCGCGGGCATCCACACCGTAGTCTTGACGAGTGGCCCGCAGCATCTACATCGCATCGATCGAAGGTCATTCCGGCAAGTCGACGATCGCTCTCGGGGTTCTGGATGCGCTCAGCCACCGGGTCAGCCGCGTCGGGGTGTTCCGACCCGTGGCTCGGTCTATCCAGGAGCGCGACTACGTTCTGGAACTTCTCCTGGCTGCCGGCACCGCGGAGTTGAGTTACGACGCCTGCGTCGGCGTCACCTACGACGATGTGCACACGAACCCGGAGGCAGCACTCTCGCGGATCATCGAACGCTACAACGCGGTCGAGCGCGTCTGTGACGCGGTCGTGATCGTCGGCAGTGATTACACGGATGTCGCCACCCCAACCGAACTCAGCTTCAATGCCCGCGTCGCCGCCAACCTGGGGGCACCGGTGCTGCTCGTGCTCACCGGGCGAGACCTGGATGAGGTGGCCGGGCGAAGCGCCGACCAGCTGCGACAGATCGCGGAAATCACCATGCCAGAGCTTGCTGCTGCCCACGCCGCGGTGCTCGCCGTTGTGGTCAACCGTGTCGACGCCACGCATCTTGACGACATCACCCGATCGGTGTCGGCGGCGGCACACGTCCCGGCGTGGTCGATCCCCGAGGATCGGGTACTGGTGGCACCGACCGTCGGCACCATCATGGCTGCGTGCGATGGACGCCTGATCAAAGGCGACCCGGCGTTGCTGCAGCGTGAAGCACTCAGTGTGGTCATTGCCGGAATGTCGATGGAAAACGTGCTGACCCGCCTGGACGACGGCGCTATCGTCGTGGTCGCCGGTGACCGCAGCGAGGTGCTGCTTGCCCTGCTGATGGCCAACGCATCCGGCACCTTCCCGTCGCTGGCCGGTGTGGTGTTGAACGGCGGATTTGCGATCTCCGCCACCATCGAAAAGCTCATCACCGGCCTCGACCCGGGTCTGCCCATCATCTCCACCGACCTCGGCACGTTCGATACCGCTCAGCGGATCGCTCAGTCGCGCGGCAAACTCGCCGCCGATTCGCAACGAAAATATGACACCGCCCTCGCATTGTTCGAACAACACGTTGACGCAGCGGTGCTCTTGGATCGGCTGGATGTCGGGCACTCCGATGTCGTGACGCCGCTGATGTTCGAATTCGGCCTGATCGAGCGGGCGCGCTCTGACATCCGGCACATCGTCCTTCCGGAGGGCGGCGACGACCGGGTGTTGCGGGCAGCAAGCACGCTGCTTGGGCGCGGTGTGGCGAAGCTCACCATCCTCGGTGACGAGCCGGAGGTGCGCACCAGGGCCGCGGAACTCGGTCTGGACGTTTCGGCGGCGACCGTGCTCAGCCCGCTCGAGCCGGGGCTGCGGGAGCGCTTCGCCCAGGAATACCTGCGGCTTCGAGAACACAAGGGCATGACGATCGAGGTGGCCAGGGAGACCGTCACCGACGCGTCCTACTTCGGCACCATGATGGTGCACCTCGGTCTCGCCGACGGAATGGTGTCCGGCGCCGCCCACACGACGGCGCACACCATCCGGCCCGGTTTCGAGATCATCAAGACCCGACCTGGCGTATCCGTCGTCTCGAGCGTCTTCTTCATGGCCTTGGAGGACCGCGTGCTGGTGTACGGCGACTGCGCCGTCGTCCCGGACCCGACGGCGGAACAACTGGCCGACATCGCCGTGTCTTCCGCCGCCACGGCCGAGCAGTTCGGCGTAGCGCCCAAGCTGGCGATGCTGTCGTATTCGACGGGCGAGTCCGGCACCGGGGCGGATGTGGACAAGGTGCGCTCTGCCACAGCACTGGTGCGCTCGCGGCGGCCGGATCTGGCTGTGGACGGACCGATCCAATATGACGCGGCAGCGGATGCGGCGGTCGCCGCAGCGAAATTGCCGAATTCCGAGGTGGCCGGGCGGGCGACAGTGTTCATCTTCCCCGACCTCAACACCGGCAACAACACCTATAAGGCAGTGCAGCGGAGCGCCGGAGCCGTGGCGATCGGACCGGTGCTGCAGGGGCTGCGCAAGCCGATCAATGATCTGTCCCGCGGCGCGCTCGTGCAGGACATCGTCAACACTGTCGCCATCACCGCGATCCAGGCGCAAACCGCGACCGACGGGCCACACCAGTGAGCCGCGTACTCGTCATCAACACGGGTTCGTCGTCCCTCAAATATCAGCTCATCGAAATGACGACCGAGCGGATGCTGGCCAGCGGGCTCGTGGACCGGATCGGCGAGGCCCACAGCGTCGCCCGGCACACGCTGTCATTCCCCGACGAGACCCCTGCGACCTACGAGCGGCAGATCCCGGTCCCCGACCACACCGCCGCGTTCGCGGTCATGCTCGAGGCGTTCGCTGCGCACGGTCCGGACCTCGACTCGAATCCACCCCTGGCGATCGGCCACCGCGTCGTGCACGGTGGCGACCGGTTCGCGCAGCCCACCCTGATCAGCGACGAGGTGACCCGTCACATCGACGAGTTGTCCGCGTTGGCGCCGTTGCACAACCCGCCGAACCTGGCCGGCATCGCCGCGGCGCAGGCATCCTTCCCCGACCTGCCGCATGTCGCGGTCTTCGACACCGCATTCCACCAGAACCTCCCGCCCGCCGCCTACACCTACGCGATCGACGCCGCGTTGGCCGCAGGGCACGGCATCCGTCGCTACGGCTTCCACGGCACGTCGTTCGAGTTCGTCACGGATGCGGCGGCCACGCTGCTCGGCCGGCCGATTGCCGACCTCAAACTCATCGAGCTGCACATCGGCAACGGCGCCTCGGCGTGCGCGGTCGACGGTGGACGATCGGTGGAGACCTCCATGGGATTGACCCCGCTCGAGGGACTGGTCATGGGCACCCGGCCCGGGGACATTGATCCCGGCGTGCTCATCCACCTGGGACGGTCCGGGATGGGCTTCGCCGAGATCGACGATCTGCTCAGCCACCACAGCGGCCTGTTCGGCCTCACCGGTCACGGCGACGTGCGCGACGTGCTCGCGGCCGCCGAAGCAGGAGACGCCACTGCGCGGCGTGCCTTCGACGTGTACCTGCATCGGATCAGGCACTACGTCGGCGCCTATCTCGCGCAGCTCGGCGGTGCGGATGCGATCGTGTTCACCGCGGGAGTGGGGGAGAACAACGCGGCGGTGCGTGCCGGGTCACTGGCGGGATTGGAAGGCCTCGGCATCCGGATCGACGCACAGCGCAACGAATCACCGTCGCGGGAGGCACGCGTGGTTTCCGCTGACGACTCGCGGATCGCGGTGCTGGTGGTCCCCACGAACGAGGAACTCGAGATCGCGCGGCAAACTCTGTCGGTAGTCCAGCGCTAAACGAGGATCGCCCGCGGACACGCCGCAATTCGTGGCACTTTTGCTCGGCGTGTCGCCTCTCATCCGGTTTTGGCTACAGGGGGTCTGCGTAGCGGACCAGCACACGTCCCGTGCGCCGACTCCGCTCGCGTCTGGCATCCGCGACGATCCGCTCGATCACGGCGAGAGTCTGCTGCCAGGATTCGTGGACGTAGGCCGGCCGCAACCGCAACACCGGGCGGCCGAAGCCGGCGACGTGGAGGTCGCGGTCCCGGTCGATCGTGTACCGGTTACCGTCGTGCCAGCGCTGACTGTCGACTTCCAGGCCGACGCAGTCTTCCACGACGAGGTCCTCGTGCCCCATCCCCGGAACGTTGCCCTGTGCCACGACGTGGTATCCGTAACGCTCGAGCCGCAGCCGCACGATGGTTTCGTTGCCGGAACCGCTGTTCACGACCAGGCGTCGGATGCCGTCCTGCAGTCGGCGGGGAGCGAGACGACCCAGCCGTCGTACCTGCCGTTCAGGGAGAAACCCTTCGTGAATGGCCGACTCCATCGCCGCGATGGCGTTTTCTTCGTTGAGACACCACATCGCCTGCCACAGTGCCTGTAATGGCGTCACCCGCCACCGCGAGGCCATGCCGAAGCGAGCGGATTCCCAGTGCAACCGCGTGACCGGCGGCCTGCCCGAGTAGGTCGGGGGAACCTGCACGTGCACGAGCTTTTGGTCATCGCGCGATCCAGCCCACACGCCGGCTTCGGCCAGCACCGACACGCAGGTGAGTGCGCCGCCGACCTGTGCGGCGTGCGCAGTGACTGCGTCGAGGTGCGTGCACGCGTAGGTGCCACGCTTTAGACGGATGATGGCACCACTCTGGACCGCGGTGCGTAGCGTCGCCGCGGTCATGCGTGAAAGCAGTTGCCTCGTGGAAGCGACGTGGCCCAGCTGGCAGAGGACGAGCATGACGGCAGTGTCCTCGCATCCGTCGCTGGGCAAACGCAGAGTGGCCGCGACGGTGCAAAACTGCCTGGATGCCTCCCTGGGGAGGAGCACAGCGGCGCTGCGCTTAACGAGGAGACTCTGTCGACACGCCGTATTCCGCGGCGCCGCAACCCGGCGTGTCGCCGCTCATCCTCGTTGCGGTCGCACCGCAACAGGGCGGCCGGGGGCGCGGCGGGAACTGTCGGGTGCGCCAAGTAACATTGGGTCGTGGTTACCGCCCTCTACCGCCGCTACCGGCCCGAGACCTTCGCCGAACTCATCGGCCAGTCCCAGGTGACCGAGCCGCTCATGACCGCGCTGCGCACCAACCGGGTGAACCATGCCTACCTGTTCAGTGGCCCACGCGGATGCGGTAAGACCACGTCCGCACGCATCCTCGCCCGCTGCCTCAACTGCGCAGAGGGGCCCACCGACACCCCCTGCGGCGTCTGCGACTCCTGCGTCGAACTGTCCCGCGACGGCGGTGGGTCACTGGATGTCGTCGAGATCGACGCCGCAAGCCACAACGGCGTCGACGACGCCCGTGACCTGCGGGAGCGCGCGGTGTTCGCACCGGCCAGGGACCGCTACAAAATCTTCATCCTCGACGAAGCCCACATGGTCACACCGCAGGGCTTCAACGCGCTGCTCAAGATCGTCGAAGAGCCGCCGGAGCACGTCAAGTTCATCTTCGCCACCACCGAGCCCGAAAAGGTCATCGGCACCATCCGATCCCGCACGCACCACTACCCGTTCCGGCTGGTGCCGCCTGCCCAGATGCTCGAGTATGTGGACCAGATTTCCCGCAGCGAGAAGATCGATGTCGAACCCGGCGTGCTACCGCTGGTGGTGCGCGCCGGCGGCGGATCGGTGCGCGACACCCTGTCCCTGCTGGACCAGCTCATCGCCGGCTCAGAAGAATCGTTGGTGCAGTATGAGCGCGCCGTCGCCTTGCTCGGCTACACCCACGCCGCGTTGCTCGGCGAGGTGGTCGAGGCGATCGGGTCGAGGGACGCCGCCGCCGCGTTTGCCACCGTCGATCGCGTCATCCAGACCGGCCAAGACCCGCGGCGCTTCGTGGAGGACATGCTCGAGCGGCTCCGCGACCTGATCATCGTCGCGGCCACCGGCGGCGGTGCTGCGGCCGTGTTGCGCGGCATCCAACAGGATGAACTGGACCGGATGGCGAAGGAAGCCGCGCTGTTCGGCGTCGCGGAACTGAGCCGGGCAGCCGACGTCGTCAATGCTGCGCTCACCGAAATGACCGGTGCGACCTCGCCCCGGCTACACCTTGAGCTGCTCATCGCACGGGTGCTGCTTCCCTCGAGCGACGATACCGAACGCGGCACGCTCGCCCGAGTCGAGCGACTCGAGCGCCGCATCGGCGTTATTCCGGATGGGGTCGCGGACCCTGAGCCCCGCACCAGGGAACACGCCGAGATGCGCATTGACGCTGCGCCCGCCACACCCGCAGGCGCGGAGGTTGCGACAGCCGTTCCACCGTCTGCTCCCACCCCGGCGCCTGTTGCGGAATCCCCGGTCGGCCCGGTCACTCTGCAGCAGGTGAAAGATGCGTGGCCGGAGATACTCAAGGTCGTCGAGGATGCCAAGCGCACCGCCTGGATGGTCCTTGCCACGGCAAGTCCCCGCGAACTGCGCGACAACAACGTGCTCGTCTTGACCTTCCCCAGCCAAAAAGACGTCGACGGACTCAAGGAACGATCGGCCCCGGGACAGGGGATCGGCGACTACCTCAAGCAGGCCACCTTCCAAGTGCTCGGCATCCGACCGGCCCTTGTCGCGAAGGTCGATCCGAAACCCGCCGCGGGAAACTACACGCCGCAAGATCCGCCGGACGAGCCGGGACTGGATGACATCGGTGGGCCGGAGCCAACCGACGACATCGAACCTACGCGCGCCGACGGCACCACCTGGTATACCGCTCCGGTGCCCGAGTCCAACAGCGCGGAGCCGGAGCCCGCCCAGATACCGCCGGAACGGGTACAGGCAAGAGCCATTCCCGAGCCCGCCGCGGAGCATCAGGAGCAGACACCGACAGCCGCAGAGCCAGTCGACACACAGCGAGCACAGCAACCGCGGCAACGCTACGGGGAGTCGGTCGTCCGCGAGATTCTCGGTGCCAGTTTCATCGAAGAGCAGACCATTGAGCCGGTCGTCACGCCGAAGGAAATCTGACAGTGTACGAAGGTATTGTCCAAGAGCTGATCGACGAGCTCGGACGGCTTCCCGGCATCGGCCCGAAGTCTGCCCAGCGCATCGCCTTCCACATCCTGCAGACCGAGTCGTTCGACGTGACCCACCTCGCCGAGATCCTCATGGAGGTCCGTGACAAGGTGCGCTTTTGCGACATTTGCGGGAACGTGACCGAGGAAGCCACCTGCAGCATCTGCCGGGACCCGCGCCGGTCGCCGGCCACCATCTGCGTGGTCGAAGAGGCCAAGGACGTCGTCGCCATCGAACGCACACGGGAATTCCGGGGTCTCTACCACGTGCTCGGCGGCGCGATCTCACCGATCGACGGCATTGGGCCGGATAATCTGCGCATCCGCCAGCTGCTGCAGCGCCTAGCCGACGGCAGCGTCACCGAGGTCATCATCGCCACAGACCCCAACCTCGAGGGCGAAGCGACGGCGACCTACCTTTCCCGATTGCTGCAGCACCTGGAACTGCGCGTGACGCGGCTCGCCTCCGGTCTGCCGGTCGGCGGTGATCTCGAGTACGCCGACGAGGTGACCCTAGGTCGCGCCTTCGAGGGCCGCCGGTTGGTCGAGAACTAACCGCCCGCTCGTCACACGGGAAGCCCGGCCACAGCAAGCCGGTAGAATCAGAGCTTCCCCAGCTGGACCATTTTCTTGGGAGATCCTTCGTGCCGTTTATCGTACAGAAGTACGGTGGCTCCTCCGTTGCCGATGCGGAAAGCATCAAACGAGTGGCCAAGCGCATCGTCGAGACGCGCAAGGCGGGCAACGAGGTCGTCGTGGTGGTCTCCGCCATGGGCGACACGACCGATGAACTCGTCGATCTCGCCAAAGAGGTAGCGCCGCTGCCCGCCGGCCGCGAACTCGACATGCTGCTCACCGCCGGCGAGCGGATTTCCATGGCACTGCTCGCGATGGCGATCAAGGCAATGGGGCACGAAGCCCGCTCCTACACGGGCAGCCAGGCGGGCATGATCACGGATGCCCGGCACGGCAGCGCCCGGATCGTTGACGTGAATCCGGCGCGGGTGCGGCAGGCGTTGGATGCCGGAGCCATCGCGATCGTCGCGGGTTTCCAGGGGTTCAACCGCGGCACCGGGGATATCACGACCCTCGGCCGTGGCGGGTCGGACACCACCGCCGTCGCGCTGGCCGCTGCCTTGGGCGCCTCCGTCTGCGAGATCTACACGGATGTCGACGGCGTCTTCACCGCGGATCCGCGGGTTGTTCACAGCGCACGTAAGATCGACACAATTTCGACGGAAGAAATGCTGGAACTCGCGGCTGCCGGCGCCAAGGTCTTGTATATTCGCGCAGTGGAATATGCCCGTCGTCAGGGTGTGACGATCCACGTGCGATCCTCGTTCAACAACAATGAGGGCACCCTGGTCGTCAATCGCAAGGAGGGAGACAGCGTGGAAGAGGCAATCATCACCGGCCTCGCCGTGGACATGGGCGAGGCGAAGATCACCGTCGTCGGCGTGCCAGACGTCCCGGGCAAGGCCGGTCAGATTTTCACGATCGTTGCTGCGACGGAGTCGAACATCGACATGATCGTGCAGAATGTATCCGGGGCCGAGACCGGTCTTACCGACATCTCGTTCACCCTCCCTATGTCGGACGGCGCGAAGGTGTTGCAGGCGCTGAGCGCTCGCAAGGCGGACATCGGCTTCGACGCGCTGCAGTACGACGACCAGATCGGCAAACTCGCCGTGGTCGGCGCCGGCATGCGCACCAACTCAGGGGTGTCCGCCAAACTGTTCACTGCGCTGTACGAGGCGGGCATCAACATCGAGATGATCTCCACCAGCGAGATCCGGATCTCGGTGGTCACCAGGGCTGACACCGTCAACGACGCGGTACGTGCCGTGCACCACGCGTTCGGGCTGGACGGCGACGACGAGGCCGTCGTGTACGCGGGGACCGGACGATGAGCACCGGCGTGAACATCGGCGTGGTCGGCGCGACCGGGCAGGTTGGTGCTGTGGTGCGCCGCCTGCTGATCGAGCGCGACTTCCCCGTGGCGAGCGTCCGCTTCTTCGCCTCCGCCCGGTCCGCCGGCACGACGTTGCCTTGGAAGGGTGAACACATCGTGGTGGAAGACGCCGCGATTGCCGATCCGACCGGGCTCGATATCGCGATCTTCTCCGCCGGAGCGAGCACCTCACGCATCCAGGCGCCCCGCTTCGCGGCCGCCGGAGTGCTCGTCATCGACAACTCGTCGGAGTTCCGCATGGATCCGGATGTTCCGCTGGTCGTCAGCGAAGTGAACCCGGATGCGATCGGTCTGGCGCGCAAGGGCATCATCGCCAACCCGAACTGCACGACGATGGCGGCAATGCCGGTGCTCAAGGTGCTTCACGACGCGGCGGGCCTGGAACGTCTGATCGTCAGCACCTACCAGGCGGTGTCCGGCGCCGGACTGGCCGGCGGTGACGAATTGCTGGCGCAGGCGAAGGCCGCCGTCGAACAGGACACGATCACACTGGTGCACGACGGCGCGTCCGTCGTGTTCCCCGCGGCGCAGAAGTTCCCGCGCACGATCGCGTTCGACGTGGTGCCGATGGCCGGGGCTCTGGTCGACGACGGGCTCGGCGAGACGGATGAGGAGAAGAAGCTGCGCAACGAGAGCCGCAAGATCCTCTCGTTGCCGCAGCTGCTGGTCAGCGGCACGTGCGTGCGCGTGCCAGTATTCACCGGCCACTCGCTGTCGATCAACGCCGAGTTCGCCGCCCCGCTGACCGCCGCGCGGGCAAAGGAACTGCTCGCGGGTGCCCCCGGCGTGCAACTGTCCGACGTGCCCACCCCGCTGGAGGCGGCCGGCACAGATCCGAGCTACGTTGGCCGCATCCGTCAGGATGAGGGCGTGCCGGACAACCGTGGACTGGCGCTGTTCATCAGCAACGACAACCTGCGTAAAGGAGCAGCGCTCAACGCCGTGCAGATCGCCGAACTCGTAGCCGCCGGGCAGGTGTCCGCCGCTCGCTAACCCTTCCGCGCGCAGCGTTCGCAGGCTGCCGGACCGCCCGTGGACTGGCGACTAAACTGGCATAGTGAGTTCTCAGTCTTCCCCACTCGACGTCGCCCTGATTGGCGGCGGCATCATGAGCGCCACCCTCGGTGCTCTCCTCAAGCAACTCGAGCCGGACTGGAGCATCCGCATCTTCGAGTCGCTCAGCGACGTGGCCTTGGAAAGCTCCAACGCCTGGAACAACTCCGGCACCGGCCACTCCGGGCTTCTCGAACTCAACTACACCTCGGATGCCGAAGACGGCACGATGGACATCACCAAAGCCGTGAAAGTCAACGAGCAGTTCCAAGTCTCGCGCCAGTTCTGGTCCTACCTGGTCGGCCAGGGAGCCATTCCCGACCCGAAGGCCTTCATCAACCCCGTGCCGCACATGAGCTTCGTGTGGGGCGAGGACAACGTGAACTTCCTGCGGCGACGCTACGAAGCGCTCAAAGACCACCCGCTGTTCCGTGGCATGGAGTTCAGCGACGACCCGAAGGTGATCCGTTCCTGGGCGCCGCTGCTGCTGCCCGGTCGCAAGAAGGACCAGGTCTTCGCCGCAACTCGTATCACCGTGGGCACCGACGTGGACTTCGGCGCGCTCACCCACTGCCTGGTTGATTACCTCACCGACAACGGTGTGAAACTCGGGTTGGAGCAGCGCGTCACCGGACTGAAGCAACAGAACGACGGCCTGTGGCGTATCCGAGTGCGCCACATGGTCGGCGGGACACCGTTCACCGCTTACGCGAAGTACGTCTTCGTCGGTGCCGGCGGCGGCGCGCTCAAGCTGCTGCAGAAGTCGGGGATCGATGAAGCGAAAGGCTACGGCGGATTCCCGATCAGCGGCAGGTTCCTTCGCACCGACAAGCCGGAAATCGTCTTGCGCCACCACGCGAAGGTGTACGGCAAGGCCGCTGTCGGCTCTCCGCCCATGTCGGTGCCGCACCTGGATGCCCGTGTCGTCGACGGCAAGGCCAGCCTGATGTTCGGCCCTTATGCCGGCCTCAATTTCAAGTTCCTGAAGACCGGCTCCTGGTTCGACCTGCCCGGCTCCGTCACCGGGCACAACCTGGTGCCGATGCTTGCCGTGGCCAAAGACAACCTCGACCTCGTGTGGTACCTGGTGACTCAGGTGCTGTCCACCCGTGCCGGCCGGTTCGCCGCGCTGAAGGAATTTGTGCCGGATGCCGACCCCAACGATTGGTATCAGATCACGGCAGGGCAGCGCGTACAGGTGATCAAGCCGGACAAGAAGCGCGGTGGCGTGCTGCAATTCGGCACCGAGGTGGTCGCCTCCGCCGACGGCAGCATCGTCGGACTGCTGGGTGCTTCACCAGGCGCGTCGACGGCGGTACCGATCATGCTCGGCGTCATCGAGCGGTGTTTTCCCGACCGCCTCGACGACTGGGCGCCGACTATCAAGAAAATGGTCCCCAGTTACGGAACGAAACTCGCCGGCAAGCCGAAACTGGCCGCGAAGACGATCAAGGCGATCGAAAAAACGCTCGCCATCGTTTAGGGTTTCGGCGGAGCAACGGCCGCGTACGGGTGATCGAAGCAACGGCCCCGCGAAAGCGGGGTACAACCCGCT
>JBDSDO010000081.1:0-6723 GCA_039920505.1 Terrimesophilobacter sp. | reverse complement strand
CGGTAAGCTGCACCATCTTCTGCCGGCTCTCTGCGTCGCTCTCCACGTCGTGTTCGTCCCAGGACAACCCGAGTTCGCGAAGCCGTGCCCTCGAGCGGGCGACGTCTGGGCAATACGTGTGCCGGGCATACATCGTGATAATGGGACGACTTTCACTCACGGAGTTCTCCAAAGCTGGCCTTAGTGGTAGTCGCGGTATCCGTGAGCAACCGAGCGAAGTCGGGCAGGAATGCCGCCATAAGCGACATTACCGTGCGACTACGGGTGACGGCCTAGGCCGAAGATCAAAATGTTCACACCAGCACACGGTCGAAGCTCGACACATTGAGGCCGACCAGCACAGTGGCACCAGCGCGATCGCGTACGCCCACCAGTGAGCGATCTCACCGTGCCGTCGCCGACGTCGCGCCGGCCGGGGCTGCGGGGGCTGCGCGCTGTTCCTCGATCGAGCGGATTACGTCACCCATGTCGAGCGCTCGAACGGCAGCAATTACTTCTTCAATATCGGCGAGGCGCAAGGCACCGGGTTGCGAGAATACGAGGATCTGGTCGCGAAACGCCATTAACGTGGGGATCGATTGGATACCGGCCGTGGCCGCCAATCCTTGTTCCGATTCCGTGTCAACTTTTGCGAAGACGATGTCGGGGTGTTTTTCTGAGGCTTGGCTGTAGGTCGGCGCAAAAGCCCGGCACGGGCCGCACCACGACGCCCAAAAATCGACAAGAACGATGCTGTTGTTCGTGATCGCGTTCGTGAATGTGGCTTCCGTCAGGTTCTGTGTTGCCATGTGTCGGTTGTCCTTCCCTGTGACTCAATACCCCCTAGGGTATTATGCTACTGTAAGAGTCATTCGACGGAAAGGCCATTCATGAAACGGATCAGTGCCCGCGAGGCGGTCGGGCTCGGCGGCTCCCCCGCCATCATCGACGTACGCGAAGACGATGAGTATGCCGCGGTGCACGTGGCCGGATCTGTGAGCATCCCGCTGAGCAGCTTCGTCGATCACCTTGACCAGGTGCCCGTTGGCGCGCCACTATATGTCATTTGTGCGTCGGGCAACCGAAGTGCGAAAGTGACCGAATACCTCGCCTTGCACGATTACGACGCGACCAACATAGACGGGGGCATCATCGCATGGTCCGGCTGCGGGGGTCCAGTCGCCTCGGGTGCCGCCGCCGTACGTTGAGCAGCTATCAATCTAGGCAAGACACGGGAGCAACGCATGGAATTATTCGGAAAGCTGTTTTCAAGGCCGTATCAAAGCGTGAGCGTGCAGGGCGCCCAGGCACTGCTTGATGACGGTGCCGTTCTGGTCGACGTGCGCAGCAACCAGGAGTGGAATGCTGGGCACGCGCCCGCAGCAAGGCACCTGGTGCTGGAAACTCTCCACGAACACACCGGTGGGCTACGCCACGGCACCGCGATCGTCACGATTTGCAGGTCCGGTATGCGCTCAGCGAGTGCGGCCCGCGTGCTGGTTGCGAAGGGGTTCTCCGTGGCCACCGTCAAGGGCGGGATGTTCGCCTGGCAACGATCCGGTGGCAGAGTAGTGGCAAAGAACGGCCGAGACGGGGTGGTGATGTGACCATGGTCGTGGGTACGAGCGAACACAGCGGAACCGAACACTCGGAAAGCCAGCGCAAGATCGCGAACCGGCTCAAGCGTGCCCAGGGGCAACTCGCCGCCGTCATCGCTGCGGTGGAAGCAGGCAACGATTGCCGCGCGGTCGTCACACAACTGTCGGCGGTATCCGCCGCCATCGACAGGGCGGGATTCATGATCATCGCCTCCGCGATGAAGGAATGCATCGCCCAGGAGCGAGGTAACGGGACGAGCAGCGGGCAACCGAGCGTGGAAGAACTCGAGAAACTCTTCCTCACTCTCGCGTAGGCGGTCACCCCACCGCACATCGTCAGGGCTTATTATCACCAACGGACCGGCGCCAGGATTGCTCAACGGCCATCGGTCCATCGCATCAACGAAATTGATTGGGGTTTGCTCATATGACTGCACAGGTACTCATTCTGGGTGCGGGTTTCGGCGGGCTGGAGTTGACGGCCAGCCTGTCCGAACGATTCGGCACCGACATCGACATCACGCTGATCGATCGACGCGAGCACTTCGTGTTCGGATTTTCCAAACTCGATGTGATGTTCGGCAAACGTACCGCCGCCGAGGTCAGCCACCCGTATGCCGGGATGACCAAACCGGGGGTGCGATTCGTGCGCACGAGCGTGCGATCGATCGATCCGCAGACCCGGCACGTTGTCACTGACGCCGGGGCATTCGATGCAGACTTTCTCGTCATCGCTCTTGGCGCCGACCTCGACCCGGGGGCAACGCCAGGGCTCGTCGAGGGCGGGCACGAGTACTACACCAACCAAGGTGCTTTCGCGGTGCGTGACGTGCTCACCGATTTCAGCGGTGGTCGGGTGGTGATCGGTGTCACTTCGACACCATTCAAGTGTCCGCCGGCACCGAGTGAGACTGCGCTGCTGATGCACGAATACCTGACTGCGCGCGGGCTGCGTGCCGGCTCCGAAATCGCTCTGGTGATGCCGATGCCGTCACCGATTCCGCCGTTGCCGGCCGCGTCTGAGGCACTGTTGAGTGCGTTCGCCGAGCGCGGCATCGAGTGGCATCCCAAACGAATGATCCAACGACTCGATCCGGGCACGCACGAGGTAGTGTTCGACGACGGTTCCTCGATGCCATACGATCTGTTCCTTGGCGTGCCCAAGCATGTCGTGCCGAAGGTGATTGCCGAATCGGGGTTGGCCGAAGGCGGTTGGGTTCCGGTAGACCCGCTGACCCTGCAGACCGGCCACACGAACGTCTTCGCGATCGGAGACGTCACCAGTGTCGGCACCCCTAAAGCGGGCGTGTTCTCCGAAGGCCAGGCGTCAGTCGTCGCCGAAGCGATCACGGCACAGATCAACTCGGGCAGCAGCGCCCGAACCTACGACGGCAATGGCGTATGCTACGTCGAATTCGGCCACCGTCAAGTCGCCCGGGTGGATATCACTTTCGCCGACGGTCAGGCGCCATTCGGCCATTTCGACACGGCCACCGAGTCGATCTCCGCCGAGAAAGAGGAATACGGTGCGTCCCGGCTGCGGCGCTGGATCGGCACCGATTAGCCTCGACCGGAACGGGGCGACCATGAGACGACCGGCTTGGGTGCTGGTTCGATGGGCATCGTTTGCCGAACAGTACACGCGACGGCGCATCCGAGGCTCGTCGGCGGCGGAGCCGACGAGCCTCACTGGACGTTCGAGTTAAAAACTGAGGATCTGGTAGCCGTCAACGAGCAGCTTGCGGTTACTCGCCTCACCGTCGTTGTCCGCGAGCAACTTCCAGCCCGCATTGCGGATCTGATCCTCGACCTTGTGGGAACGTGCGCAAAATGCGCAAGCGCCCGTAATGTTGTCCGCCAACGCGACGGCGAGCGGGTTCAACTTGCTGTCCTTGTCGGAGATCGCGGCGAGGCTCTCCACCCCGGCTCCGTCGAACTGCACTACGACCTCGTCGCCGGCCTTCTTGAACTCCAGCGCGGTCTTCAGTCCCCGATACACCCGGGACAGATCCCCGTTGATCGGTTGATTGATGACTACCGCGACTTTGAACTCGGACACATTTACTCCACTTCTGTCCGTCCACATTTTTAGACGGCTCCGTCTATTCACATTAGACAGATTCGTCTAATATTGTCAACATGGATGCTGCAACCGGTATGAGTCCCAAGAAATCCCGGGAACGTCTCTTCGAGACCGCCACCCGGCTCTTCTATTCGCAAGGTATCAATTCCACCGGTATCGACACCGTCATCGCTGAGGCCAAAGTGGCCAAGGGGAGCATGTACCATCACTTCCACAACAAGCAAGGGCTGGTCGCCACCTATCTTCGCGGCCAGGAGGATGCCTGGAAGCGCAACGCTGAGGCCGTGGATTCACCCACGGCGAGCGCACCGCAGCGAGTCGCACTGATGTTTTCAGTCGTCGCAAACGCCGTCACCAACGGCACATTTCACGGCTGCCCCTTCACCAACGCCGTTGTTGAATGTCCACACGACGAGGCCATCCGCAAGATCGTCAAGGAATACCGACGCACTGTCGCCGAACACATAGGTCACCTGCTGGGAACGCACCCCGACGATCCCGTCGTGTCACAAGTTATGGTGCTCTACGACGGAGCCATCACCTCGGCGAAGCAGACTCACGATCCCGAACTGGTCGAGATGGCCAGCGTCATGGCACAGCAGCTGACACGGACGGCCATCGAAAAGCAGAGTTAGAGGTAGCTGCAGATGCGTTCGGGGTCGCAGACAGCGGGATCGGCCGCGACGACCGCATCGTGATATTCGGCGATAGTGGATCGCAGCGCCAGCAGTTCAGCAATCTGCCGGTCAAGTTCGGTCAACTGTTTGGCCAGCAAGTCCCGCACGTGAATGCACGGGGCATGGCCTGCATCCCGGACCCGCAGGATGCCGCCGATCTGGGCCAGGGTGAGTCCGGCGATCCGGCCGCGGTGGATGAAATCCAGGCGAGCTATCGTCTCGTTCCCGTAGTCGCGGTAGCCGTTAGGTGCTCGACGTGCCGGTGGCAGAAGTCCCCGGTCTTCATAGAACCGGAGCGTCTTCGTCGTCATCCCTGTGGCCACCGCCGCTTCACCGATGCGCACAATGCAACCGTCCGATCTGTTGATGTCCAATTCCGCTCTTGACATTCCACTATAGGAGAAGGTTCATTCTGAGATAGCAGGATCCGCTACGCGATGTTGTGTCCAACCGGCTACCGTATTTCAGCCATTCCACGGAGGTTTCATGCTCGACCCGTCAGCATCCATGTTTGACCTGGCTATCATCGGCTCCGGCGGCGGCGCGTTCGCTGCCGCGATCCGGGCGACCAACCTCGGCAAGAAGGTCGTGATGATCGAGCGCGGCACGATTGGCGGCACCTGCGTGAACACCGGTTGCGTGCCCTCCAAAGCACTGCTGGCTGCCGCCGATGCGCGCCATGTTGCCCTCGACTCCGGCCGCTTCCCTGGTATCAGTGCCACAATCGACCCGGTGAACATGCCGGAACTGATCGACGGTAAACGTACCCTGGTCGAAACGATGCGGGCCACGAAATACGTGGACCTGATCAACGACTACGGGTGGAAACTGCACCAGGGAAATGCCGCATTCTCCGGAACCGCCGACGATCCCGCCCTGGAGATCACGGGCACCGACGGAACCGTGGAAACGGTGCGCGCAAACCATTACCTGGTTGCGACCGGCTCGACTCCGTGGGCTCCCCCGATCGACGGATTACAGGACGTCGGATTTCTGACCTCGACGACCGCGATGGAACTCGGTGAGGTCCCGCAGTCGCTGCTGGTTCTCGGTGGTGGGTATGTGGCCTTGGAGCAGGCGCAGCTGTTCGCCCGACTCGGCTCGAAAGTGACGATGCTGGTCCGGTCCAGGCTCGCATCGGCGGAGGAACCGGAAGCATCCCGGGCACTCGCCGGCGTCTTCGCCGATGAGGGCATCCGGGTCGTCCGTCTTGCGACCGTCACCGCGTTGCACACCGATCAGAGCACCGGAGAGGTTGTCGCAAGCGCGATGGTGGATGGCAGGCAGGAGGAATTTCGGGCGAGCAAACTCCTCATTGCTACCGGCCGACGCCCGGTCACCGATGGCTTGAATCTGGCAGCTGTCGGTGTCGACGTCGGGGAGGCGGGCGAGGTCGTGGTCAACAGTATGCTGGCCAGCACGAACCCGAGGATCTGGGCCGCCGGGGATGTCACCGGACACCGCCAGTTCGTCTACGTCGCAGCAAACCACGGTGCCCTGGTGGTGGAGAACGCGTTCAACAATGCCTCGCGAGAGGTCGACTATCGGCATCTACCGCGGGTTACCTTTACCAGTCCGGCGCTGGCCGCGGTGGGGATGACGGACAAGGAAGCCACCAAGGCGGGCATCCGCTGCCAGTGCGGGGTGGTGCCGTTGGAGTACATACCCAGGGCTCTAGTCAACCGGGACACCCGTGGGTTCATCAAGATCGTCGCCGACCACGACACCGGGCGCATCCTCGGCATCACCGCCGTCGCCAAAGACGCCGGCGAAATTGCCGCCGCCGGCGTCTACATCCTGGAAGCCGGCATGACCGTCGACCAGGTCGGCCACCTGTGGAGCCCGTACCTGACCATGGCCGAAGGCATCAAAATCGCCGCCCAGTCTTACAGCACGGACGTTTCCAAACTCTCCTGCTGCGCCTAACCCGCGACATTCATCGTCGCAGATTCTTCGCGCCGTGACAGACTTCATTGGTGAGCAATCTGAATTCAGTCGGGATCAAAGGTGTCGTTTTCGACGTCAACGGTACGCTGTCGGACATGTCCCCGATGGGGGTCGCCTTCGACGCTGTCGGCGCACCGGCAGCGCTGGCAAAGACATGGTTTGCCGGAGTCCTGCGTGACGGGTTTGCACTTTCCACAGTGGGCGAAAGCACGTCGTTCGCCGAAATCGCCCGGGCACATTTGATGGAGATGCTGGCATCCGTTTCGCTTCGCTGTTCGCTCGATCAGGCGGCCACCTCGATCCTGGAACGGATGAGGACTCTTCCGCTACACGCCGATGTCGCCGAGGGAGTTCGCTCGCTTACCCGCGTCGGCCTGCAACTCATGACTCTTTCGAACGGTTCCACCGACATCGCCGCGAAGTTGTTCTCGGATGCCGG
>JBDSDO010000080.1:0-7586 GCA_039920505.1 Terrimesophilobacter sp. | reverse complement strand
CTTCGTCACATACGTCGACAGCAGCACGGCTAGCCGCCGCGGGAGAATCGACTCGACCGGGAACGCCCTGCCCTTGGTGATTGCAACGATCTTCTCGGTGACGAAGAGGATGTCGCCGTCCTCAAGCTCGGCATCCGCAAAACTGGTTACGACCTCGACGATGTCGTCGTCGGGCCCGATGAGTGTGGTCTTGATCGGGATCCGCAGGTAGCTGACACCGTCGAGCACGGTGTCGAGACGCTTGCCCTGGTTCGCTTCGGCCACCATTTTATTCGAGGTAGTCGCGCAGCGACTGGGACCGTGACGGGTGACGCAGCTTCGCCATCGTCTTCGATTCGATCTGCCTGATCCGCTCGCGGGTCACTCCGAAGGTATCCCCGATTTGATCAAGCGTTTTCGGCATCCCGTCTCCCAGGCCGAAGCGCATCCGGATGACGCCGGCTTCGCGCTCGGAGAGCGAATCCAGCAGCGACTCCAGCTGCTTCTGCAGCATCGTGAAACCGACGGCGTCCGCGGGGACCACGGCCTCGGTGTCCTCGATGAGGTCGCCGAACTCGCTGTCGCCGTCCTCGCCCAGCGGGGTGTGCAGCGAGATCGGCTCGCGGCCGTACTTCTGCACCTCCACGACCTTCTCCGGCGTCATGTCCAGTTCGCGGGACAACTCTTCCGGGGTGGGCTCGCGGCCCAGATCCTGCAGCATCTGCCGCTGCACCCTGGCGAGCTTGTTGATGACCTCGACCATGTGCACCGGGATGCGGATTGTGCGAGCCTGGTCGGCCATCGCCCGGGTGATCGCCTGCCGGATCCACCAGGTTGCGTAGGTGGAGAACTTGAAACCCTTGGTGTAGTCGAACTTCTCGACCGCGCGGATGAGACCGAGGTTGCCCTCCTGGATCAGGTCCAGGAATTGCATCCCTCGTCCGGTGTAGCGCTTGGCCAGAGAGACGACGAGACGCAAGTTCGCACCCAGGAGGTGGCTCTTGGCGCGCTGGCCGTCCTTGGCGACCCAACGCAGCTCCCGCTCGAGTTCCCTGGTCAGTCCGGGTGTGTTGGCGAGCTTGTCCTCCGCGAAAAGGCCGGCCTCGATGCGCATGGCCAACTCGACCTCTTCGGCAGCGTTGAGCAGCGCCACCTTGCCGATTTGCTTCAGGTAATCCTTGACGGGATCGGCCGTGGCCCCGGTGATCGCAGCCGAGTACACCGGAACTTCGTCTTCGTCGTCAACCAGCGAGAGCACGATGGCGTCTTTGGGAAGGTTTTCCTTCTTCTTCTTGTCGTCGTCGTCGGGCTCGGCCACCACGACACTGTCGTCCTCCGCCTTGACCGCGTCGTCAGCGTCGTGGTCTGCGCGCTTCTTCTTGGCAGCCGGCGTCTTCGCCGCGGCCTTCTTGGTGGTCGTCGCCGACTTCGCTGCCGGCTTCCTTTCGGCAGTCTTCTTAGTCGTCACCGCCTTCTTCGGGGCAACGGCAGACTCCCGGGCGACGGGTTCGTTCTTGTCGGCAGACTTCGTGTCTGGAAGAGTGGTGGAATTAGTTCGGGCAGCCATACGGACACCTTTCGGATCGAATCGTCTGTCGTTCTCCTGGCCACAGTCCCCCCTGCCAGGTTGGATCGATGTGCTGTGGCCGAATTCGGGCAGTACTAAGACCCATGTCAAGTCCTCGGCCGATGCGCACCAATGATGCCTTCGTCCCCTGCGGAAATGAACGGGTCCTGGCTCAATTATTGCATGCTTTCGCGAACGCCCCCGCCAACAGTGCAGGCTGTCATGGCCTGCGCCGCCGCCATGCTCTGACTAATGCAACCCACAACGGACCCACCTGTATTCCCTCTTCCTCATGGAGCTTGCGGCGGGTGCGCCTACGGGCGACAACAAGGAAGACCACTCCGGTGCCGATCACGAGGTATTGCACCAGGAACGCCACCCGGAAGGAGTCCCAGGAGAACAGATCGTCCGGTAGTCCCTGCCCGATGCGCAGTTGGTTCTGCACGTCGAGTAGCACGCCGATGAAGAACATCATGATGAAGGAGGCGAGGAACCCGCCGACGTTCACGACGCCGTTGGCGGAGCCGAGGCTGCGCAGCGGATTGAAGGTACGTGCGAAGTCGAATCCGATCATCGCTCCCGTGCCGCCAATGCCCATCGTGACGATCAACACGACGATGAGCCAGAAGGGCGGCTTGCCCGGCCAGATCAACACGGCGCTCCAAGCAACCCCGATCGAGGCGACGATCCCGAGGATCAAACTGGAGCGGCGCAGCGGGAACTGCGCCGAGAGGATGCCTAGGATCGGGCCGCTGATCAACCCGACCCCCACGATGAGCGTGAGCAGGCCGGACGCCAGCGCAGGGCTGTAACCGAGTCCACCGACCATGGCGGGGAATCCCCACAGCAGGCTGAACGCCGTCCCGGAAGACATCGTGACGAACGCTGCCCAGAACCCCAGTTGCGTCCCCGGTCTGGCCAAGCTTTGCCGCAATTGGCCGAGCGCCGAACGCCAATTCGTCGGGTGCGCGGCCACTGCGGCCGGTTCGTGGCCGTCCGCGAGCAGCACGAACACGAGCACGAACGCCAGGGCCGACAGCGCTGCTGCTGCAAGAAACGACGTCGACCAGCCCACAGTGTGCAGCGCCCACGACAGCGGAACGGCCGAGAGCACCTGGCCGAGTGCTCCGATGTTCCCGGTCCACTGCGACAGCTGGGGCAGAATCCTGCCGCTGAACCAGGATGCGAGCAGTCGGATCACGGAAATGAAGGTCATTGCGTCGCCAGCGCCGACGAGAATCCGGCCGGCAATGGCGATGCCGATCGACGGGGACAGCGCGAGGGCGACCTGACCGGTGATCATCAACACCGCGCCGGTGGCGATCAGGAACTTAGGCCCGACCCGGTCGAGCAGAACACCGACCGGGATTTGCAGGCCCGCGTACACGATGATCTGGAGCACAACCAAGCTCGAGAGCACCGATGCGGAGATCTCGAATCGGTCGGCTGCCTGCACCCCGGCGACGCCCAGCGATGTCCGCTGCAGAACGGCGATCACGTAGGCGAAGAGTGCCACGCTCCACATGAGCCAGGAGCGGGCGGAATTCACGTCAGAGGTTTTTCGGCGCAGTCGAGTCAGAGATCAGACTGCGCGCGGGTCGTCGTCGCCGCCGCGCCGAAGAGCGAGGAATTTCTCCAGTTCGGCGGCGATCTCATCAGCGGTCGGCAGTGCGCCGTCTTCGTCGGTCAACGGAGAGCGCAGCGGGTTGCCAGCCATATATGAGTCGTGCCGCTCCTCGAGAGCGCCGACAAGCCGCGCCAGTTCCTGATTGCTTTCAACCTGGCTGTCAATCTTCTGAGCGAACTCGCGGCCCTCCGCTCGCAGCGGCTCGGTCGCGAAAATCAACCCTGTGGCGGCGCTGATGCTCTCGAGCGCCTTCACCGCGACATCCGGGTACTCGGTGTCCGACAGGTAGTGCGGCACCAGCAGCACGAATCCGGTGACCGAGTGTCCGATTTTCTGAAGCCGGTATTCGATCAGGTGCAGCACATTCGCGGGCAACTGGGTGTGCGGTTTCCAGACGGACATGGTTTCGATCAGCTCCGTGCGGTTGCCACTCACCGTCACGTTGATCGGGCGGGTGTGCGGGACCGGCATCGGGATGGCGTGCACCCAGGTGACCGACTTCACCGCGAATTGCTCAACCAACTGCAGAACCGCCGCGGTGAACCGGTCCCATTGGAAGTCCGGCTCGAACCCGGTGAGCAACAGGAACGGCTGGCCGACCTCATCGTTCGCGAGGTACAGCGCTAGACTCGCCGGCTGGTAATCGGTGAGGTGATCTTGATCGAAGTAGATGATCGGGCGCCGGGCACGATAGTCGAGGAGGCTGTCCGCGTCAAAGGTTGCGAGCAACCGTGTCGTGAGGGTTGAGTGCAACGAGTCCGTGAACTGCGACACCGCGGCTCCCGCATCGGCGAATCCAGTCAGGCCGGCGACAAGATGGAGCCCTTCCGGAACGTCGGTGACGTCCGGATTGAGCTGGTACAGGCCGGCTGGATCTTGCATGCTTTAACTCTAATCGCGCCCGCCGGCGAATCTCCTGCCCCACGGCGTGGGTGGTCAAGCCTGTAGCGAACATCGCTCGTAGTAAGGTCTTTGTGGCAAGAAAAACTTGGCCAGGACCGGCTCAGACACCATGTGCGCCGATCCCACAGATCCTCAACACTTAGGGAGTTTGCCGGATGTCGGAACAGAATTTTGACATTGTGATCCTCGGCGGCGGCAGCGGCGGGTATGCCGCCGCTCTTCGCGCCAGCCAATTGGGCTTCTCGGTGGCGCTCATCGAGAAGGGCAAGCTCGGCGGCACCTGCCTGCACGTCGGATGCATCCCGACCAAGGCACTCCTGCACTCAGCCGAAGTCGCGGATGTGACGCGAGAGTCCGCGAAGTACGGTGTGACTTCCGACTACCACGGCATCGACATCGCCGCTGTCACGACCTATCGCGAAGGAATCGTCTCCGGCAAGTACAAGGGGCTGCAGGGTCTGATCAAGTCCCGCGGCATCACCGTGATCGAAGGCGAAGGCAAGCTCGTCTCCCCCACCGCGGTGCAGGTCGGCTCGGACACCATCACCGGCAAGAACGTCATTTTGGCCACCGGCTCGTACTCCAAGACACTGCCGGGCCTTGAGATCGGCGGCCGCGTCATCACGTCGGAGCAGGCACTCGAACTCGACTTCGTGCCGAAGAAGGTCGCGGTGCTCGGCGGCGGCGTCATCGGTGTCGAGTTCTCAAGCGTATGGCGCTCATGGGGCGCAGAGGTCACCATCATCGAGGCGTTGCCGCACTTGGTCCCGAACGAGGACGAAACGGTGAGCAAGCAGTTCGAGCGTGCGTTCCGCAAGCGCGGAATCGACTTCAAGATCGGCGTCCGGTTCAAGAGCGTCACCCAGAACGACAGCGGCGTCGTCGTCACTCTCGAGACCGGCGAGACCATTGAGGCCGAACTCCTGCTCGTCGCCGTCGGCCGCGGCGCATCCACTGCCGGCCTCGGGTTCGAAGAGGCGGGGATCACCGTCGACCGGGGCTTCGTCATCACCGACGAGCGACTAGCGACCAACATTCCCGGCGTCTACGCCGTTGGCGACATAGTTCCCGGAGTGCAACTCGCTCACCGTGGATTCATGCAGGGCATCTTCGTCGCCGAGGAGATCGCCGGCTTAAACCCGGTCGTGATCGCCGACGTCAACATCCCCAAGGTCACATACTCCAACCCCGAAGTCGCCTCGATCGGCTTGTCCGAAGCCAACGCCAAGGCACAGTACGGCGACGACAAAGTGAGCACTTTCGACTACAACCTTTGCGGAAACGGCAAGAGCGCCATCCTGGGTACGACCGGATCAGTGAAGATCGTGCGTGTCAACGACGGCCCGGTGGTCGGGGTGCACATGATCGGCGCCCGCGTCGGCGAGCTCATCGGCGAGGCACAGTTGGCGGTGAACTGGGAGGCGTACCCGGAGGACATCGCTCCGCTCATCCACGCGCATCCCACGCAGGACGAGGCCCTTGGCGAGGCTTTCCTGGCCATTGCGGGCAAACCGCTGCACTCCGCCTGATGACGCGCTGCGCGTCAAACTAAGCTAGACACAGCGAACGGCCTAAAGGAGCAAACCTCATGAGCGAATCCGTCAACCTCCCGGCACTCGGGGAGAGTGTCACGGAGGGCACGGTGACCCGCTGGTTGAAAAACGTGGGCGACCGAGTCGAAGTCGACGAACCGCTGGTGGAGGTGTCCACCGACAAGGTGGACACGGAGATCCCCTCGCCGATCGCCGGAATCATCGAGGCGATCCTCGTCGCCGAAGATGAGACCGTCGAGGTGGGAACAGCGCTTGTCACCATAGGCAACGGCAGCGCGGGACAAGCTCCCGCCGCACCCGCCCAAGTAGAAGCCGAGCAGCAACAAGCCGAGCAACAAGCACCTGACCAAGTTCAGGAACCAGCACCGGAGAACGTCGCACCAGCAGAACCTGAGCAGGAGCCGACAGCAGAACCTGAGCAGGCGCCGGCCGCAGAACCTGAGCAGGCGCCGGCAGCAGAACCCGAGCAGGCGCCGGCAGCAGCTGAGCAGCCTGCGCCTGAAGCTCCCGCACAACTGCCCGACGAGCAGCCACAGGTTCCGGCACCTACTGTCCCGTCGACCGAAACTCCGGCCGCACAGCAGCCGGCAGTCGCCGCGACCACTGACCAAGCAGTACCCGCCGCGCCGCCGGCACTGGAGCCGGTTTCCGGTGCCGCAACTCGCGCATCCGGGGCGCACTCCGGCGGCGGCTACGTCACCCCGTTGGTGCGGAAGCTAGCTAACGAGCACGGTGTGAACCTCTCGACACTGTCCGGCACCGGCGTCGGCGGAAGGATCCGCAAGCAAGACGTTCTTGACGCCGACCGCCCGGCCGCGGCCGCGCCCGTGGCAGCCATTTCACCGCTGCGGGGCACCACCGTCCCGATGTCGCGACTGCGTAAGGTGGTCGCGGAGCGTGCCGTACTGTCGATGCAGGCATCCGCTCAGCTCACCACGGTGGTGGAAGCCGACGTCACGCTCATCGCCCAGTTCCGCGACCGAGTGAAGGACCAGTTCGAAGACAAGACGGGTGTGAAGCTGAGCTTCTTGCCGTTCTTCACTCTTGCCGCCGCGGAGGCGCTCAAGGCCTTCCCCGTCGTGAACGCCACAATCGACGGCGAGAACATCGTCTACCCGGCGCATGAGAACATCAGCATCGCCGTCGACACCGAGCGCGGGCTTCTGACGCCGGTGATCCGCAATGCGTCCGACCTCGACCTGGCTGGAATCGCCACACAGATCTCCGACTTGGCAGATCGCACGAGGAACAACAAGCTGGGGCCGGACGAACTCGCCGGTGGCACCTTCACTGTGACGAACACGGGTTCCCGCGGCGCGTTGTTCGACACGCCCCTGGTGTTCCTTCCCCAGTCGGCCATCCTCGGCACCGGACTCGTCGTCAAGAAGCCCGTCGTCGTCTCCGACAGCGGCATGGACGCGATCGCGATTCGTTCCGTCGTGTACCTCGCGTTGTCCTACGACCACAGAGTAGTCGACGGCGGGGATGCGGCACGGTTCCTCACCGCGGTCAAGGACCGGTTGGAAGGCGGAGACTTCGACGGCAACCTAGGGATCTGAACCAGCATCCCGACGCCGGCGGCTACCCGATCAGCACATCCCTGATGCGCCATCCGCTCTCCGTGCGAACCACCAAAACGGACACCGGCGCAGTACCACTTCCGAACAGCGTTACCGAGACCAGCGCGCCGTCACCCAGACGCTCGACGAGCGTGGCGCCGGCGATCGGGAAGAGCAGGTCTTCAGGCGCCTGGATTTCACCGACCCGAGTCGCGGACGCCGTCCCTTCGCCTGAGGTGATGATGCGCGTGTCGTTGTCCATGGCGGCGGAGTCTTTCTGGTCCACGCCGTCCAGGCATCCGGCGGCGCGGCCGTGCAGGCATCCGGCGCGCGCCTGAAGAAGCTGCCGGGTCGCCTCGACCGGGTCGTCGCCGACTATTGCCTCGGCCTGCGGCAGG
>JBDSDO010000079.1:0-3673 GCA_039920505.1 Terrimesophilobacter sp. | reverse complement strand
CAGCGCGCGCGCCCCGGCGTGACCCGGCAGTACGCTCAGCACGTTGGCGGCGCCGAGTGCGGCGAACGCCATCGAGTGGCGGTACGGTGAGCGCCAGGAAGCGCCCTTGGTGAACGCGTCGAGGGCTGCGGTGCTTCCGGCACCCGGATCCGCGGCGACCGCGGCACCGAGCCCCCACAGGGCGCGCCCCCAGCAGTCTTCGACACTGGTTGCATCAACGCTGGTTGGATCAACACTCGTTGGATCAACACCGGGCAGGTCGCTCCAGTGTCCGCTCAGGCTGAGCCGGTTGCGGAACCGCCCGTCGGGCACCTGCGCGTCCACGAGGAACCTCAGGTACACCCCGGCCAGGTCCTGCAGTTCGACCCCCTCCCGGCTCACCACCACCAGGCCGCGGGCGACATCGTCGACGCAATAGCCCAGATGACGCCGGGCCACGGTGCCTCTGGCGTGTTCGAACAGGCCACGGGCGTCGGTCAGGCCCCGCAGGTGAGCGAACGAAATCTCGGGCAGGCTCACGACGCCGTGGCCATCGTCGCGGGCAGCGCGGAGGTCGGCAGTGCCGCGCCCAAGCCGGCGGCGACGTCTCGGTACCGCCGCGCCACGGCGGACCAGGCGAGCTCGGGAGCCTGACCGGCTGCGGTAGCGGCCATCTGCCGGGCAAGGCCCGGTTCGGAGATCACCCGGCGCAGGGCGGCGGCCATCGCGACCGGGTCGCGTTGCGGCACGAGCAAACCGGCGCCGCCGGAAAGCAGCTCCACGGCGTGCGGGAACGCGGTGGATACGACGGGGCGACCGGCCGCGACGGCCTCGATCAGCACCCCGGAGGTGACCTGATCCGGCGAATCGTAGGGCAGCAGCACGACGTCCGCGCGCTCCACGAGGTCGGCCAACTCGGCCAGGCTCAGATAGCTCGAGTCGATCTCGACGACATCGCTCACGCCGGCCGCACTGGCACGCGCGACCAGACTCTGACGGTACCGCTCGCCGTCTTTCTCCAGAACCTTCGGATGCGTCTTGCCGATCACAAGGTACCGCGGGTTCAAATCCGTCAGCGACGCCATCGCGTCGATCGCCCACTCGATGCCTTTGCCCGGGCCGAGCAATCCCCAGGTGAGCACGAACGGTCGGGCATGCATCGGATTCGTGGCGCCAGGATGCGCTGAGCTGAGCTGCCCGTGGTCGATCGCTCCGTGCGGGATCACGGCGATGTGTTCGGGGTCGACGCCGTAGCCCTGCTCGAGGCGGCGACGTCCGGTCTGCGTCATCGTCACAACGACATCCGAGGCGGCGACGAGCCGGTTGAGGATGCGGCGCTGGCTGTCGGACGGCTGTTCCAACACCGTGTGCAACACGACGATGGTCGGCACGGTGAGCGCCTCGACCACCTCGAGCACGTCGACGCCGTCGCGGCCGCCGTAGATGCCGTATTCGTGCTGCACGATGACCGCGCCGTACCCGTTCAGGGTGCGGACGGTCTCGGCGGCACTGGCGGTCGACCCGTTGACGAGGTAGCCGACCACTCCGGGGGAGGCGTGCGCGCCGTCATCCGGGGCGTCCAGCACGCTGACGATACCGACGCGGCCGGGAAGTTTGCTCAGCTGGCCGTAGAGCGCCTGCGTGAAGGTGGCCAATCCGCACTGGGTTGGCGGATACGTGCTCAGCAGTGCGATGCTGCCGGGCAGCGCGGTGGCGTCGGCAGTCGTGTGGCCGGATGAGACATTCGTGCGGCGTGGCCGCGGCGAATAGACGGCGTGTTTGAGCGATGTAGTAGTGCGCGGATGAGCATGCTGCAGCGTCATGGAGACGCTCCTGTCTTGGCCGAAAACCGGCCAGGTTACCTCTAATTGTTCTAGGGCTATGGCGGCGTGAGACGGATGTCGACCGCGGAAACGAGCCTTCGATACGTCTCCAGAGTACGCCGGGACCCTGTGAGCCCCCGATGCTGGGCAGTCTGCCGAGTTCCCAGATTATTGGGCCTGCCGAGCCGGTAGATTTGGCCCTATGAAAACTGTTGCGGAGGGTGTTCTCCTCACGGGTGACGGAGTGAATATCACTGCCCTGCCCAAGGTCTCCTTGCACGATCACCTCGACGGCGGCCTCCGCCCGCAGACGATCATCGAATTGGCCGATTCCATTAACCTCGATCTGCCGGAAACCGACGCGGATGCGCTGGGCCGCTGGTTCGCCGACCGTTCGGACTCCGGGTCGCTGGTGGAGTATCTCAAAACCTTCGACGTCACCACATCGGTGATGCAAACCCACGAGGGACTGGAGCGGGTCGCTCGCGAATTCGTGCAGGATCTCGCCGCCGACGGCGTGATTTACGGCGAGGTGCGCTGGGCGCCGGAGCAGCACCTGAGCCGCGGGCTCAGCCTCGACAACGTGGTCGACGCCGTGCAGGAAGGCATCGAGTCCGGCATCGAGGATGTCGAGCGTGGCGGCGGCAGCATCCGGATCGGCCAGCTGGTCAGCGCCATGCGGCACACCGACCGCAGCCTTGAGATCGCCGAACTGGCGGTGCGTCACCGGGACCACGGCGTCGTGGGCTTCGACATCGCCGGCCCCGAGGCCGGATTCCCGCCGAGCCGGCTCCGCTCGGCGTTCGACTATCTGGCGCAGCACTTCCTGCCGGTGACGGTGCACGCCGGCGAGGCGGACGGGCTGGACAGCATCCGCAGCGCCCTGTTCGACGGGCGCGCGCTGCGCCTGGGCCACGGCGTGCGCATTGCGGAGGGCATCACCGTCGACCACGAGGACGAGGAGAACAGCTACGTCACCCTCGGGCCGGTGGCGCAGTGGGTCAAGGACCGGGAGATCGCCCTGGAGCTGAGCCCCTCGTCGAATCTGCAGACCGGCGCGATCGCGCAGTGGGGCGACGACCTCATCGACCACCCGTTCGACCTGCTCTACCAGCTCGGGTTCCGGGTCACGGTCAACACCGACAACCGGCTGATGAGCAACACCACGCTGAGCCGGGAGCTGTCGCTGCTCAGCGACGCGTTCGGCTACGACCTGGCCGACCTCGAGGTGTTCCA
Source organism: Terrimesophilobacter sp. (assembly GCA_039920505.1). GTDB lineage: Bacteria > Actinomycetota > Actinomycetes > Actinomycetales > Microbacteriaceae > Parafrigoribacterium. Next base: position 635 of record JBDSDO010000079.1, on the reverse strand, counting down.
GTTGAATGCTGCGGCCGCCAGTTTTTTGAGTACAGAAGACCGCGAGGAGCTCGCGGACGATATCAGTGCCGGCTTTGGGGAGAGATAGGCAATGACGCTTCCTCCGCTTGTGGAGACCGCCGTGGTGATCGGGGCCGAGGCTCTCGACTGGCGCGCCGCCGTGCACCTGGCCGGTGATGCGCTGGCGAGGTCAGGGGCGACGCTGCCCGGGTATGGCGACGAGATGGTGCGGATGATCGAGGAGCACGGCCCGTACGTCGTGATCGCTCCCGGTCTCGCGCTCGCGCACGCCCGGCCGGGGCCCGACGTGCTCGCCGATGGCCTCGCGGTCGTGACGCTGGCCACCCCGGTCGCGTTCGGGCATCCGCACAACGACCCGGTCGGCGTCGTGCTCGGCTTGTCCGTCGTGTCGGTGGGCGACCATCTGGAGTCGATCGCGCAGTTGGCGAACATCTTCAACGACGCGAGCATCATCCCTGCGCTGCGCGCTGCGACGGATCCGGGCGAGGTGATGCAGATCATGGGGATCTCGCATCCGGCGGCGGTCGAACCGGTCGAGCTCGGCTAAGGCGTCTGCAGCCCTGCCTAGGGCTGCTGCAACACGGCCAGCAGCTGGCGGATAGCGCGCTCCAGCG
>JBDSDO010000078.1:0-2790 GCA_039920505.1 Terrimesophilobacter sp. | reverse complement strand
CACAACACCGACGTCGACAATGGGGTTCTTCTCTGCTGGTGGCACCATGCCACCATCGATATCTCCGGCTGGAAGATCCGCATGGTCAATGGAGTGCCTCACATCAGAGCACCACTGTGGCTCGACCCCAGCGGTCAGTACCGCCCCACCACCGGCCACCGCATCAAGCAAATCAAGCGCGCCACGCGCGCACTGGCGGCCACTGCAAAGTCGAGCAGGCGCGCTGGAATAGAGGGATAGCGAGCAGGTCTCTACCGTCTACATTGCCTAAAGGCTAACGGCGGGGCTTGCGCGGCGGCCGATCACCGTGGTCGGTGAATCGGGCAGGACCGCGCCGGTCGAGACGGATCTCGATGAGCTTGCCGCTGATGCGGGTGTCCTTGAGCTTGGCCAACACGTGACCGGGCAGGTCGGCGGGCAACTCGACGATCGAGAAGTCGGGACGGATCTGGATGACGCCGAAGTCCTCGCGGCTGAGGCCGCCCTCGTTCGCCAGGGCGCCGACGATCTGCCGTGGCTCCACCCGCTGCCGCTTACCCACCTCGATCCGGTACGCCGCCATCGGCTTGGTCGACCGCACGCGCCGCTCCGGCCGCTCGCCCCGCGCCGGCCGCTCGCCCCGATCGCCGCGCCCACTCCGCTCGTCGCGCTCGTGCTGCCGCTGGAAGCGTTCGTCGTCGGCGGAGAGCAGCAGCGGCGTCTCACCCTGGGCGACCACCGCGAGGGCGGCGGCCACATCCGCCTCCGGCACGTCGTGGTGCTCGACGTAGTGCCCGACGATGTCGCGGAACGCCCCAACCCTGGCCTCCTGGCCCAGCGCCTCGGTGATCGCATCGTCGAAGCGAGCCAGTCGGGTGACGTTCACCGCTTCGACGGAGGGCAGTTGCATCTGGGTGAGCGGCTGCCGGGTCGCCTTCTCGATCGCGCCGAGCAGCCGGCGCTCCCGCGGCGTCACGAAGCTGATCGCGGCGCCACTGCGTCCCGCCCGCCCGGTGCGACCGATGCGGTGCACATACGACTCCGTGTCGATGGGGATGTCGAAGTTGACCACGTGGCTGATCCTGTCCACGTCGAGGCCGCGGGCTGCGACATCCGTGGCCACCAGGATGTCGAGCTTGCCCGACTTCAGCTGTCCCACGGTGCGTTCGCGCTGCGCCTGGGCGACGTCGCCGCTGATCGCCGCCGCCGAGTAGCCGCGGGCGCGGAGCTTCTCGGCGAGGGTCTCGGTCTCGTTCTTGGTGCGGACGAACACGATCATGCCCTCGAAATTCTCCACCTCAAGGATGCGGGTCAGCGCGTCGACCTTCTGCGGATACGACACCATCAGGTAGCGCTGGGTGGTGTTCGCCGAGGTCGTGGTCTTGTGCTTGATCGTGATCTCGAGAGCATCCCTGAGGTACTTCTTGGAGATGCGCCGGATCTGCGCGGGAATGGTCGCCGAGAACAGGGCGACCTGCTTGTCGTCCGGAGTGTCGGCCAGGATCGTCTCGACATCCTCGGCGAAGCCCATGTTGAGCATCTCGTCGGCCTCGTCGAGCACCAGATACTTGAGCTCGGACAGATCCAGGGTGCCCTTGGCCAGGTGGTCCATGATGCGGCCGGGTGTGCCGACCACGACGTGCACACCGCGCCGAAGTGCGGAAAGCTGAACGCCGTAGGCCTGGCCGCCGTAGACCGGCAGCACGTGCACACCGCGCAGGTGGGTGGCGTATTGCTCGAATGCCTCGCAGACCTGCAAGGCCAGCTCGCGGGTGGGGGAGAGCACCAGCGCTTGCGGGTTCTTCTGGGACAGATCCAGCCGGGACAGGATCGGCAGCGCGAACGCGGCGGTCTTGCCGGTGCCGGTCTGGGCGAGTCCGACGACGTCGCGGCCGGCCAGGAGCGGCGGGATGGTGGCGGCCTGAATGGCCGAGGGAGTTTCGTAGCCGACATCGTGCACGGCCTTCAATACCGCGTCGCTGAGTCCGAGGTCGGCGAACGTCGTTGCTGCGGCGGCGCTGTCGTTATCGGCAGTGGCTGCCTCGGTCTGTGTGGTCGAATCAGGAGGCGTCATAATACAAACGGTAGACCTTGATGACGGTCGCCCTGTTCCATCTGCATCTTGGTGCCGGTCACATAGGCTCGGTGGTATGTCCATGACCACGAGCGATGCCCACGCCGAGTTGGGTGCGCTCTGCGCTCACGGGCTTGATTGGGCAGTGGACCCGTCGCGATTTCTCGCCGATCCGTCAAGCGCGCGCCGCTCGGCTGTGCTGGTTCTCTTCGGGGTGCTCGACTCGGCTCCGTCGCACGCGCCAGGTCCGGTCGGTCGCGACCTCGACATTCTGCTGCAGCGCCGGGCGATGACCCTCGGGCATCACCCGGGTCAAATCTCCTTCCCGGGCGGCGGCGTCGAGGCATCCGACCGCGACATCACCGCGACGGCCTTGCGCGAAGCCGTCGAAGAGACCGGGCTGGACCCGTCGGGCGTCGAAGTTCTAGGCACTCTGCCAGATTTTCCGGTGCCGGTGAGCAATAACTTGGTCACTCCGGTGTTGGCGTGGTGGCTCCGCTCGTCGCAGGTTGCGGCGGTGGACCAGCGCGAGTCGGTGGAGGTGTTCCGCTTGCCGGTGTCCGACCTGCTGGAGCCGTGCAACCGCGCTACGGTGGAGCACCTTCGGAACGGTCGCCGCTTCCTCACTCCAGCGTTCACCGTTCATGGTGTCATCGTGTGGGGGTTCACCGCCATTGTGCTCGCTCGGTTGTTCGACGAGCTCGGATGGGCGGTGCCGTGGGATCACTCCCGCATCG
>JBDSDO010000077.1:0-4717 GCA_039920505.1 Terrimesophilobacter sp. | reverse complement strand
AAAACCCGGTCTCGAGACGGGGTCACCGGGTCTCGACACGCTCGACCAACCGGCCGAGCTCGACCAGCGAGAGCTAGAAGGTGCGCCCCATCGTCTGCAGCCGCTCCACCCGATCTTGGATCGGCGGGTGGGTACTGAACAGCTTGTTCATCATGCCTGGCTTCAGCGGGTTCGAGATCCACAGGTGCGACATCGACGAGTTCTGACGCTGCATCGGACGCCCATAGGCCTCGAGCTTCAGCAGGGCACTCGCCAGGGCATCCGGGTGCCGAGTGGTCATCGCACTCGTCGCATCCGCCAGGTATTCACGCTGACGCGACACAGCGAGCTGCACCATGCTGGCGACCAGCGGCGCGACAAGCATGGCCACCAGGCCGAACACCATCACGACAGGGTTGCCGTTGTTGTTATTGTTGCGGCCGAAGAACGCCATCCGTAAAAACATGTCAGAGATGAAGCCGACGGCAACCACGAGTCCGAAGACGATCATCGAGACGCGGATGTCGTAGTTCTGCACATGCCCGAGTTCGTGAGCCATCACGCCTTCGAGCTCGGAGTCATCCATGATGTCGAGCAGTCCGGTCGTGGCGGCGACCATCGCGTGCTCGGGGTCACGGCCGGTGGCAAAAGCGTTCGGCGCCGGGTCGTTGATGATGTAAATCTCCGGCATCGGGGTACCGGTGGTGATCGACAGATTCTCGACGGTGTTCCAGAGGCGCGGATGATCGGCCTTGCTGTTGACCTTGATTCCACCGCTCATCGAGATGGCCTGACGGCCGGCCGCGAAGTACTGGAAGACGGCGTAGGCCGTCGCGAAGACGAGCGTGAAGATCAGGATCGAGTAGCTGCCGCGCCCGTAGACGTAGTTCGCCAGCCAGCCGAGCCCGCCGATGATGGCGAGAAAGAACAGGATGATGAAAACGGTGTTGCGCTTATTTCGCGCGATCGCGCTGTACATCGACGCCTGCCGTTAGAACTGCACGCGGGGCGGCTCCGCAATGGCTGCGGAGTCGGCGACCTCGAAGAAATCACGCTGGCTGAATCCGAGGTTAGTGGCGATCAGGTTGTTCGGGAACACCTGAATCTTGGTGTTGAATTCGCGCACTCCACCGTTGAAGAAACGGCGCGACGCCTGAATCTTGTCTTCGGTGTCGACCAACTCGCCCTGCAGCTGGAGGAAGTTCTGGCTTGCCTGAAGCTGCGGGTAGGCCTCTGCGACCGCGAAGATGCTCTTCAACGCGGTCTGCATGTGACTCTCGGCGACTCCTGCCTCCGCGGGACTCTGCGCGGACAGTGTTTCGGCGCGCGCACGGGTGACGCTCTCGAAGACGCCCTTCTCATGGGCGGCATAACCCTTGACCGAGTCGATGAGGTTGGGGATGAGGTCCGCGCGGCGTTTGAGCTGCACGGTGATGTCGCTCCAGGCCTCGTCGACGCGCACGTTGAACCGCACGAGCCCGTTGTAGGTGGACCACAGATAGACGCCGAGTATCACGACGATCAGGACGATGATGCCTATGACGATGAGTGAATCCACTGCTGAGAGCTCCTCTGTGCGTTCCCCCGTGCGCCGTTTCAGTGCACCTCGGGCTGGATGCCGGCGCCAGGGCCGCATTTCGAGATAACTATAGCCAAGCAAACTGACACTTCCCTGCTCTCTCACCAACCTCGAAGCCTCCTGGTTGGCGCCACGGTCTAGGCTGAGGCCGTGAGCGAGGCAAACCGGCTGACCACACGCAAGCGCGGCCGGCCGCACGCGTCCCGTGGGACGCCGACGAAAACCGACATCGTGCGGGCGGCGACCGAGGAATTCGCCGAACGCGGCTACGACGCGGCGTCCCTGCGGGCGATCGCCCACCGCGCCGGGGTCGATCCGGCGCTGGTGCATTACTACTTCGACGACAAAGCCGACCTTTTCACCGCGCAACTGCAGGCACCGTTCCGGCCGGACAAGCTCGTCGCCGAGGTGTTGGCTGGACCTCGCGAGGAATACGGCCACAACGTGGTGAGCCACGTGCTCGCCGCCCTGGCCACCCCGGCCGCGCAGCGCCGCGCCGCCGGCATCCTCCGGAGCGTCGTCGGCAACCGGCTCGTCGGAGGCATCGTCAAGGAATTCCTGGTGCGTGATGTGTTCCTCAAGATCGCCCGGGAGCTGCGCACCGACGACGCCGAGCTGAGAGCCGAACTGGCTGCCTCGCAGGTGCTCGGGCTGGTGATCACCCGCTACGTGCTCAAGGTGGAGCCGATCGCTTCCGCGGCGACCGCCGAACTAGTCGCGCGCGTCGGCCCGGTCATCCAGTGGCACCTCGTCGGCTATGGACAGGGTCCAGTCTTGACAGCCTCCCCCGACGAGTAAATAATTCACTACATGATGAATTCTGGGCCCGTGATTACGATCGACGGCTTGCGCGTTCGTCAGGGAAACCACCAGGTGCTGCACGGCATTGACGTGAGCGTGACCCGCGGCACGGTGGTGGGTCTGCTCGGACCCAGCGGATCCGGCAAAACCAGCCTGATGCGCGCCATCGTCGGCGTGCAGAAGATCGACGAGGGAACGGTCACCGTGCTCGGCAAGCCCGCCGGGGACCCGGTGCTGCGCCATCGCATCGGTTACGACACTCAGGAGGCGAGCGTCTACGACGACCTGACGGTGCGTCAGAACCTCGCCTACTTCCGTTCCATCCTCAAAGCGCCGCGCAGGGAGATCGATCGGGTGGTGCAGGCCACCGACCTCAGCGGGCAGATGCATCAACTGGTCGCGTCCCTGTCCGGCGGGCAGCGCAGCCGCGTCTCTCTGGCCGTCGCGCTGCTCGGCTCCCCTGAACTTCTCGTGCTCGACGAACCCACCGTGGGCCTTGACCCGGTGCTTCGCGTGGAGCTGTGGAACCTTTTCCGAAGCCTTGCGGCTGCCGGCAGTACCCTCCTCGTCTCCAGCCACGTCATGGACGAGGCGACCCGGTGCGACCGGCTGCTGCTGCTGCGAGACGGCGAGCTCCTGGCCGACACCACACCGACAGGCTTGCTCGAGGAGACCCAGACACGCGACGCCGAGTCAGCGTTCCTCGCCCTGATCGCCAGGCATCCGACACCTGAGGCTGCCTGATGAACGCCTCGCGCACGTTCGCGACCGCCGGCCGGGTGCTCACTCAGATCCGCCACGATCCGCGCACCGTGGCGTTGCTGCTCGTGGTGCCGAGCCTGCTCATCGGGCTCATCGCCTGGCTGTTCGCCAACACGCCGGTGTTCGAACTGATTGGACCGGCGATCCTCGCCCTGTTCCCGTTCATCATCATGTTTCTGATCACGAGCATTTCCACGCTTCGGGAGCGGCGCAGCGGAACGCTCGAGCGACTGCTGACCCTGCCGATCAGCAAGTTCGACTTCATTTTCGGCTACACCGTCGCGTTCGGGTTGCTGGCTATCGCGCAGGCGGCCATCGCGGTGGGCTTCGCTGTCTGGGTGTGCGGGCTGACGATCAAAGGATCGATGTGGCTGCTGCTCGCGATTGCGCTGCTGGATGCCGTGCTCGGTACGACGCTGGGGCTGCTCGCGAGCGCGTTCGCGCGCACCGAGTTCCAGGTGGTGCAGTTCATGCCTGCCGTGATCTTCCCCCAGATCCTGCTCGGCGGCATCTTCCTGCCACGCGACCAGTTACCGGATGTGCTGCGCCAGATTTCGGACTGGCTGCCACTCTCGCACGCGATCGATGCCCTGAATGCGGTGGCCGCGGACTCGCAGGATGCCGCGTGGATCGGCCGCGAGTTGCTCATCATCGGCGCATTTGCACTCGGCAGCGTCATCGTGGGCGCTCTCACTTTGCGCCGACACACCCCCTAGCGCCCTCTTATCGGGAGCGCAGCAGTGATTGAAGCCAGCGGTACGAGGCCTTGGGCGTGCGGACCTGAGTGTGCTCGTCGACGTGCACAATGCCGAACTGCTGGGTGAACCCTGCGGCCCACTCCCAGTTGTCCAGCAGGGACCAGACGAAGTAACCGCGCACGTCGACGCCGTCGACGCCGTCGAAGGCCGCTCCCAGGTGGTCCGCGAGGTAGGCCGTGCGTCTCGGGTCATCAACCGAACCGTCATCGGCAACGGTGTCTGGGAAGCTGGCCCCACCCTCGGTGATGTACACCGGCGGCAGGACATCACCGTAGCGCTCGGCGAGTTCGCGCAGCGCCACGGTCAGGTACCCGGGCGCGATCGGCCAACCGAAGCCGGTCGCGGCGAACTCCGGCCAGTCCAGTAACGAGAACGGCAGGCCCTTCATGGCGTCGGCGTGGCCATCCGGTGTGGCGGAACTGGTTGGAACACCGGCGCGGATGCGCGTGGGCATGTAGTAGTTGAGCCCGTAGAAATCCAGTGGGCGCGAAATGATATCCAGGTCGCTGGGCTCGACAGCCTCGAGGTACGAGAACGCGTCGCGGAGCCGGCCGGGAAGCCCGTCTGGCAATGCTGGATATCGACCCAGCAGCACCGGATCCTCGTACATTCTGTTGTGCAGCACGTCGAACAGGTCCGCGAATACCGCATCCGCACGCCGGTCCGAGGCGGGTTCGACGGGCGAGTGCACATTGACAATCCCGATGCCCCCGGCGACGCCCGCTGCGTGCAAAGCGTCCACGGCCAGCCCGTGCCCGAGCAGCTGGTGGTGGGCTGCGGGCAGAGCGTCAAACAGCAGGGTGGCGCCCGGCGCGTGCAGCCCCAGGGCGTAGCCGTT
>JBDSDO010000076.1:0-34542 GCA_039920505.1 Terrimesophilobacter sp. | reverse complement strand
GACCCGGTGTCCGCGTTCGGCGGCGTCATCGCCGCCAATCGCGTGGTCACCCGCGCCATGGCCGAGGCGGTGAAAGACATCTTCACCGAGGTGGTCATCGCGCCAGGCTTCGACGCCGAAGCGCTCGAGCTGCTGAGTCGCAAGAAGAACGTGCGTCTGCTCCAGCTGCCGGAGGGGTACGCGCGCGACCCGCGAGAGTTCAAGCAGATCTCCGGCGGCCTCCTCGTGCAGGAGCCGGACACGCACTTCGCGCCGGCCGCTGAGTGGACCCTCGTTAGCGGACTGCCCACGGATGACGCCACACTGGCCGATCTCGAGTTCGCCTGGCGGGCCATCCGCGCGGTGAAGTCGAACGCCATCCTGCTCGCTCACGACGGCGCGTCCGTCGGCGTGGGCATGGGGCAAGTCAACCGGGTCGACTCGTGCCACCTTGCCGTGTCCCGCGCAGGCGACCGGGCACGCGGAGCCGTCGCCGCCTCGGACGCGTTCTTCCCGTTCGCGGACGGCCTGCAGGTGCTCTTGGATGCCGGCGTGCGCGCGGTCGTGCAGCCTGGCGGCTCCATCAGCGACGAGGAAGTAATCGCGGCGTCGAAGGCCGCGAACGTGCCCATGTACTTCACGGGCGAGCGCCACTTCTACCACTGACCCAACGCTACAGCCGGGTTGGGTAGCGAGCGCCAGCCGTTCAGTGACCGGCGGGGTCTGTTAGCGCTCGCTACTCACCGGCGAGATTTCCAATAGTGTCGAGACCATGACTTCTTCCTCCGGAAACCTGCCCGTCGCGCGCCGCGCCACCACTGCCCTGGTGGCGGCCGTCACCGTCGCAGCCATCGCGCACGCGACGACGGTGCTGGCGTTCTTCGTGGCCGGCGGGGCGAACACCCAAAGCTTGTCGCAGGTCAGCGACTACTTCCTGGTCACGACGCTGTTCGCGTTCATCCTGCTCGCGGTCGTCGCGGCGCTGGACGGTCTGCGGCGCTGGTATGTCGCAGTCCCGGCCGCGATTTTCGTCGACGTCGTTGCGTCGCTGCTGGGTACGGTGGTCACCCTCGTGACGAACCGGACTCCGATTGAGGCGGCCACCATCGGCCCGCTGCTGGGCACGTTGCTCGGGCCGAGCCTGGTCTACATCGTCGCGTTCACCCTGGCGGCCGTCACGATCGGCCGTCGCGTCTGGTTCACCGTCGCCGGAACGTCGACCGCGCCGGATGCGACCGGCACCGGCCGCGTCGCCCTCGTGCGCGCTCCCGCGCAGAATCTCGCCGAGGGGCAGGTCACTCACATCGAGCGCACCTCGATCGACGCCGATCTCGCCGAGGACCAGTGGGACGGCTACCTGCAAGCCTTGACTGACAACGGCTGGGAGCCGGTGGAAGTGACAGCGGCGCCGGCCATGCCCGACTCCGTGTTCATCGAGGACGCTGTGGTCATGTTCGACGACACCGCCGTCATCACGAGCCCGGGTGCGGAGTCCCGCCGAGGCGAGACCGTGGCGGTCGAGGACGCGGTGCGCGACCTCGGGCTGACCATCCGCCGCGTCGAACTGCCGGGCACGCTCGACGGTGGCGATGTGCTTAAGGTGGGTCGTACCGTTTACGTGGGCCGCGGCGGGCGCACCAACGCCGAAGGCATCCGTCAGCTGCGTACCATCGTCATCCCGCTCGGATTCACCGTCGTCGCCGTGCCGACGACGAAGGTACTGCACCTCAAGAGCGCGGTCACCGCTCTGCCCGACGGCACGGTGATCGGCTACCCGCCGCTGGTGGACGACCCCGCCGTCTTTGGTCGCTTCCTCGCCGTGCCGGAGGAAGCCGGCGCGCACGTGGTAGTGCTCGCCCCCGACACGGTGCTGATGGCGGCATCCGCCCCGCAAAGCGCGGCCCTGGTCGCCGATCTCGGTTACCGCGTCGTGCCGGTGGATATCAGCGAATTCGAAAAGCTCGAAGGCTGCGTCACCTGCCTGTCCGTGCGCATCCGCTGACCGAGCACTCAAGCTTGCGCGGATGATTGCTCAGGCATAGGCTGTAAGGCTGCCCAGGTAGCCCATGGATGCCACGTGACGGCCTCGAAGCCCGGAGAAACGCCGCGGGATGACCGTGCGTGCCTCCACTTTCTCCCTCTCGCGCCCGGAGACCTAAGCTCCGTCGACTCCAACTTGCAAGGAACACTCGTGTCTTCTGTTGACAAAACAGACACTTCGCCCAAAAAGGTCGGCACCTACGCGTCGATCCTGCGCATCTACCCGTATGCGAAACCTGCCATGCCCCGCATTTACCTCGGCATGGTGTCGGCGATGCTCGCGGCTCTGGTCGCGCTCGCCATCCCGCAGGTGCTGCGCGCCCTCGTGGACGGCCCGCTGAAGGACGGCGATTCCTCCCAGATCTGGTGGCCGGTGGGGATCGTGCTCGGCCTCGGCGTGCTCGAAGCAGTGATGATCGGCTTGCGCCGCTGGCTCGTGCTCACCCCGGGCACCCACATCGAGGCGCGCATGCGCAACGGCCTTTACGCCCACCTGCAGAACCTGCCGGTGACCTTCCACGACCGCTGGCCGAGCGGACAACTGCTCTCCCGGGCGGTGAGTGACCTCAGCCTGATCCGGCGCTGGTTCTCCTTCGGCATCGTGCTGCTCGTAGTCAACACCCTGACGATTCTCGTCGGCTTCGTGTTCCTGCTCAGCATCAACTGGATGCTCGGCCTCGTCTTCGTGGTGTGCTCGACACCCCTGTGGATCTACGGCTACGTCTTCGAGAGCAAGTACTCGAGCGTCGCCCGGCGCAGTCAAGACCAGGTCGGCGACCTGGCGACGACCGTCGAGGAGTCGGTGCACGGCATCCGGGTGCTCAAGGCGTTCGGCCGCGGCCCGCAGGCGCTAAAGAACTTCTCCCTGCAGGCGGAGTTCCTACGCGGCATCGAGATCGAGAAGGCGAAAGCCATCGCCGGCATCTGGCTGTGGTTGCTGCTGGTCCCCGACGTGACCTTCGCGCTCAGCCTGCTCGGCGGGGTACTGCTGGCCGCTGCGGGGCAGATCACCGTGGGTGGGCTGGTCGCCTTCTTCGCCACCGCTATCGTGCTGCGGTTCCCCGTCGAATCCATCGGTTTCCTGCTTTCGATGACCTATGACACCCGCAACGCCGCCGACCGATTCTTCGAGGTCATGGACTCGACCAACACCATCACCGACCCGGATGCCCCGAAAACCATCGAGAAGCCGGCCGGCCGGCTCGCCTTCCGCGGAATGCACTTCCGCTACCCGGATGCGCCGGAGCGATACCCCGACCTGCTGAACGGCATCGACCTGGAACTCGAGCCGGGGGAGACCATGGCAGTGGTCGGACTCACCGGCTCCGGCAAGTCAACCCTCACCGCGCTCACGTCGCGGCTGTACGACGTGACCGGTGGCGCCATCCTGCTCGACGGAGTCGACATCCGGGACCTGCGGCTGACCGAACTGCGTCGCCATATCGCCATGGCCTTCGAGGACGCCACCCTGTTCTCGGCGTCCGTGCGGGACAACGTGCTGCTCGGGCGCCCGGAGGCCGGCGATGCCGACCTCGCCGATGCGCTACGGATCGCGCAGGCCGACTTCGTCTACACCCTGCCGCAGGGAGTGGACACGAGGGTCGGCGAGGAGGGACTCAGCCTCTCCGGCGGCCAACGGCAACGGCTCGCGCTGGCGCGGGCCGTGGCGGCGAAACCGTCGGTGCTCGTGCTCGACGATCCGCTGTCTGCCCTCGACGTGGACACCGAGGCGCTCGTTGAGGAGGCGCTGCGCCGGGTGCTGGCCTCGACCACCGCGCTCATCGTCGCCCATCGCCCGTCCACCGTGATGCTTGCCGACCGGGTCGCACTGCTGGAGGCGGGCCGGATCACCGCGGTCGGCACACACTCCCAACTGCTGGCCACGAGCGAGCACTACCGGTTCGTGATTTCGAGCCTGGACGACGAACGAGAACGTGAAGCGCGGGAGGTGGGCGCATGAGCGTCGTCGGAGTCGAGGGCGAAGAGCGACACGACTTCTCCAAGCAGGAGAGCGCATCCATCCGCCGCCGCTCGCTTGCGCTGCTGAAATCGCTGCTGCGGCCGTTGTGGGCGCAGGTCGCCCTCACGATCGTCGTGGTGGTCACGAGCACCGCGGCTCAGGTGGCCGGTCCGGCGCTGATCGCCTACGGCATCGACAGCGGGCTGCCCGCGCTGCTGCGTCAAGACTGGATGCCGCTGGGCTCCGCCGTCATCGCGTACCTGATCACCGGGGTGGCCGGGGCGGTGCTCATCGCCTGGTTCACCGTGCTCTCGGCACGGATCAGCCAGGCCATCCTGCTCGATCTGCGAAAGCGCGTGTTCCGGCAGACGCAGCGGTTGAGCCTGGAATTCCACGAAAATTACACCTCGGGACGGATCATCTCGCGGCAGACCAGCGACCTCGATTCGATCCGGGAACTGCTGGATTCCGGCATCACCGAGCTGGTGCAGGGCGGCCTGTACATGGTGTTCATCGCCATCGCGTTGTTCTCGCTGGACTGGGTGAGCGGTCTCGTGCTGTTTGCCTCGCTGATCCCGCTCGCGTTCCTCACCCGGTGGTTCCAGGTGCGCTCGCAGAAGCTGTTCCGACGGTCGCGGGTGGCGTCGGCGCGGCTCATCGTGCAGTTTGTCGAGACGATGACCGGAATCCGCGCGGTCAAGGCGTTCCGCAAGGAAAAGCGCAATGAGAAGGAATTCGGCGACCTCGTCGAGGATTACCGCGACATCAACAACAGGGTCATCCAGTTGTTCGGCTACTTCGATCCTGGCCTGATCCTGATCGGCAACGTGACGCTGGCCGTCGTACTGCTGGTGGGCGGATTCCGCGTGGCCGACGGCGGGCTCGCAATCGGCGTGCTGCTGGCGACACTGCTGTACACCCGGCAGTTCTTCGGGCCGGCGCAGGACATGGCGATGTTCTACAACTCGTACCAGTCCGCCGCGGCCGCGCTGGAGAAGATCTCCGGAGTGCTCGAAGAGCGGCTGAGTGTTCCCGACCCCACCCGGCCGATCGACCTGTGGCAGGCCAAAGGGTCGATCAGTTTCGACGGCGTCGAGTTCGGCTACAAGGCGGGGCGCGTCATCCTGCCGACGTTCGATCTTCAGATCCCAGCCGGGCAGACGATCGCCATGGTGGGCTCCACGGGTGCCGGGAAGTCGACGCTGGCGAAGCTGATCTCGAGGTTCTACGACCCGACTTCCGGCGCCGTGCGACTGGACGGCGTCGACCTGCGCCGGTTGCATCCGAAAGACCTGCGGCGCGCGATTGTCATGGTGACACAGGAGTCCTACCTGTTCTCCGGCTCGGTGGCCGACAACATCGCGCTCGGCAAGCCGGAAGCGAGCCGCGAGGAGATCGTTGTCGCGGCGCACGCGGTGGGCGCGCACGAGTTCGTCACCGCGCTGCCGAACGGCTATGACACCGACGTGAACAAGCGCGGCGGCCGGCTCTCCGCGGGTCAGCGTCAGCTGATCTCGTTCGCGCGCGCGTTCCTCGCCGACCCGGTAGTGCTGATCCTCGATGAGGCGACCGCGTCGCTGGACATCCCGAGCGAGCGGCTCGTACAAAAGGGGCTGCAGACCCTGCTGGCCGACCGCACCGCGATCATCATCGCGCACCGGCTATCGACCGTGGCGATCGCCGACCGGGTGCTGGTGATGGAGCACGGGCGCATCGTGGAAGATGGCACGCCCCGAGACCTGATCGCCGGCACCGGTCGGTTTTCCCGGTTGCACGCCGCGTGGCGTGACTCCCTGGTCTGAGCCACTTGATCCGCCCGCCCTTCCGGCGGGCTCCCGTACCGCTGGCTTCCCCTTCCGAAATGACGGAGATTTGGTCATTGTGATACGGAACTATTGGCCTCCGAGGCCGGTGCTGACCAAAAGACCGTCATTTCGGAAGGCGGATGCGGCGGGCCGGGCGAGCCAGTGGGGGGACGGCAACGGATGCTGGGATGCCCGTCAGCGACGGTGGTCGTCACGCGAAATCGCGGCGAGGAGTGCCGCCTCGACGACCGGCCAGCGCTTGTTGATCTGGTTGTAGCTGAACCTCAGCACGCGGTAGCCGAGCGAACTGAGCAGGGCATCGCGCCGGCGGTCCTCCTCGAACGCTTCGCGGGTGGTGTGGAATTCCGCTCCGTCCACCTCGACCACCAGGCATTCGCCGATCAGGAAGTCCACGCGGCCGACCCCTGCCACCTTGATCTGCTGGACGAACGGCAGCCGCAAAATGAGCAGGTGGAATTTGAGCAACGACTCCCCTCCACTATCGCTCAGGTGGCTTACGTTGGTCAGCCGGCCGCGTCGTCGTCGTGGTACGGAATCCACGTACCTGCGCCAGCTCGCTCTCGTCACCAGACCGAGGTGCAGCGCCGATTCGACGGCAGCGAACGCGACAATGGCCGGCTGGCTTCGGATGATAGCATCCAGACAGAAGAGCGGATCGGGCACCGACCGGGTTCCCAAAAGCCGGGGATCGTTCCACGTCACCACGACACCCGGGCGGGTCAGCGCCTTCAGCCGCACAGTCTTGTCGATCGGACTGCGCAGGGCCCGAGCGTCCGACGGGACTGCGACATCGAGATGGAGCGGAGTCGGGGACCAGATGCCGAGGAAATGTGCCGCGGATAGCGCGTTCAGCCTGCCACCGACGCGAACCGCCTGCTGCTCTGACTGGCTCAGTTCCGGGCATCCGTAATGCCCTTGGCGGAGGCGGATGACCTCACCGCGTCGGACGGCGGCAGTCAGCTGATGCGAAGTGTGGCCGTCGCGGAGCAGTTCGTGTGTCGCGGCGATTCCACCGCGGCGTCGGACATCGGAATAGATGGAACGCACGCCCAAAGGATGCCCCGCTAGCGCACCGAGTTACCGGGCCGAGCCCAATCTGTGGATAACCCGACCCTTCCGAAATGACGGTGATTTGGTATCCGCCGTGCCAAAACAGCGCGATCCGGGGCTGTCGCGGACCAAATCTCCGTCATTTCGGAAGGGGCGAGGCCGGAAGGGGGACGGGAAGCGGTGAGGGAGACGCGGGTTTCAGGGGCGGTGGCGGGCTGCGCGCAAGTCGATGCGGAAGGTTCCGGCACGCGACCAGACGAGCGGTGTGCCCTCGCGCTCGTAGTGCGAAAGGGCCTCCGCGTCATGGCAGAGCGGCGGATGCCCGTCGGCACGGATCACACGCCACCACGGCACGTCGCTGCCGTAGTACGCCATCACCTGGCCCACCGCCCGCGGGGCGCGCGACCCGATAGCGGCCGCGATGTCGCCGTAGGACATGACCTTGCTCGGCGGGATCGATTCCACGACCGCCAGAACCCGACTGGCGAAGTCCTGGCCCGGTGCCGCTGGGTGCGCCACTACAAGTCCATGGCGCCGATATTGTCGCCGTACTGGGTCTGTCCGATGAGCGTGAATCCGACTTCGAGGAAGAACCCTTCCGGCCCTTCCTCGCCCGGATCCCACACCACGGTGAGTCGATTGAATCCGCGCCGTCGAGCCTCATCGGCCACGGCATGCGCGGCAAACTTGCCGACGCCGCGGCCCTGGGCTTCCGCCGCGACGTTGAGCCGCCAGATGCAACAGCGGAATTCTTCATCCTGAGCATCCGGGTCGAAATTGCCCATCACGAACCCGACGAGGGTGTCACCGTCGAGCACCGCGCGTGGCCACGAGGTGAGCGGGTTCACGTACGCCTCGGCGATCGAGTGCGACACCGGGGCGACAAACTGTTCCTGCCCGGGCTTCAGACTCAGCGAATTCGCCGCGACGATGTTCCTAGCAGACAGCTCTTCCAGTCTCAACTCACCCATGGACACAGGCTATCTCCCCTCGCGCGTTTGGTGCAGATATATCTCGACGTCGAGATAGTTGCGCCGTGCCTGTAAGATAACGGATGGTCTAATCGGGCGCACGAAGTCTGTCGCGACTGCAGCTGCGACGGGAAAAATGAGGGAGAAACAGTTGTCAAAGATCAAGGTAGCGGGAACGGTCGTTGAAATCGACGGCGACGAAATGACCCGCGTCATCTGGCACGCCATCAAGGACAACCTTCTGCTGCCGTACCTCGACATCAACCTCGACTACTACGACCTCTCGATCCAAAAGCGCGACGAGACCAACGACCAGATCACGATCGACGCGGCGCACGCCATCCAGAAGTACGGCGTCGGTGTCAAGTGCGCCACCATCACACCGGATGAGGCGCGGGTCGAAGAATTCGGCCTCAAGCAGATGTGGAAATCGCCCAACGGCACCATCCGCAACATCCTCGGCGGCACGATCTTCCGCGAGCCGATCATCATCTCCAATGTCCCGCGTCTGGTGCCCGGCTGGAACAAGCCCATCATCATCGGCCGTCACGCCTTCGGTGACCAGTACAAGGCCACCGACTTCGTCTTCGACGGGCCGGGAACGCTGACCATCAGCTTCCAGCCGCAGGACGGCCCGAACGGTGAAAAGCACGAAGCCCAGTCATTCCACGTGTTCGACGCCCCGGGCGGCGGCGTGGCGATGGCCATGTACAACCTGGATGCCTCGATCCGCGACTTCGCCCGCTCCAGCCTCAACTACGGACTCGAGCGCGGCTACCCGGTCTACCTCTCCACCAAGAACACCATCCTCAAGGCTTACGACGGCCGCTTCAAGGACCTCTTCGCCGAGGTGTTCGAGAACGAGTTCAAGGACAAGTACGCCGCCGCCGGCCTCACCTACGAGCACCGGCTCATCGACGACATGGTTGCAGCCTCCCTCAAATGGCAGGGCGGTTACGTCTGGGCGTGCAAGAACTACGACGGCGACGTGCAGTCCGACACCGTCGCCCAGGGTTTCGGCTCGCTCGGCCTGATGACCAGCGTGCTGACCACCCCGGATGGCAAGATCGTCGAGGCCGAAGCGGCGCACGGCACCGTGACCCGCCACTTCCGCCAGCACCAGGCCGGCAAGCCCACCAGCACCAACCCGATCGCCTCCATCTACGCGTGGACCCGCGCCCTGGCGCACCGCGGCAAGCTCGACGGCAACCAAGAACTCATCGACTTCGCGCACACGCTTGAGGAGGTCGTCATCACCACTGTCGAATCCGGCAAGATGACGAAGGACCTGGCCTTGCTCATCGGCGCCGACCAGGCCTATCTCACCACCGAGGAATTCCTCGGCGCGCTCGCCGAGAACCTCAGGGCCCGGCGAGCGTAACAACCGCAGCGTTTTTGCCCTGCGGGACCGCCGGGGCCGCTGCGACCCAGCCGGTATAATGGGGGCGATACTGCTGGTCGCCGTGCGTGGCCGGCTCGTTGTGGCCGACGATGGCCCACCGACGAAGGCCGCGCAGATCCGCGCAATGCAGCCATTATCACCACAGCTCAGTGAATTTTTTCAACCCTTCCCTCAAGGAGACTCATGCGTCGCAAATTCCTTTTGGCCAGTGCTGGTGCATCGGCCCTCCTCCTCGTTCTCGCCGCCTGCAGCGGTTCCCCCGCCCCGAGTAACAGTGACGCCAAAGCCGGCGGCCTGACCGGCACCGGCACCGGTGATCAGTGCAAGATCAGCGATCAGATCCCGGTCTCGGCCGCATTCAGCCTCACCGGGGCTGCCGCCCAGTACGGCGCCGGCCAGAAGAACGCGCTCGAGCTCGCCGTCGACAACCTCAACAAGGCCGGGACGATCACCTACAAGCTCACCGTCGAGGATGACCAGACCGACCCGAAGCAGGGCATCCAGTTGTTCGAGCAGTTCGTGTCGAACGGCACGAGTGTCATTGTCGGCCCGACCCTCTCCAACACCGCCATGCAGACCGACCCTGTCGCGCAAGAGGGCAAGACCCCCGTGCTGGGTGTCTCCAACACCGCAGCAGGCGTCACTGCGCTCGGCGACTACGTGTTCCGCGACTCGCTCACCGAGGGCGCCGTCATCCCGCAAACCATCAAGGCAGCGGTTAAGGCGCACGACCTGAAGAACGTCATCGTCATGTACAGCAACGACGATGCGTTCACCAGCTCCGGGTACGAAGCCATGAAGGCGGCTCTGGACAAAGACGGTGTGAAGATCGGCAAGACGATCACGTTCTCCAAGACCGACACCGACTTCCACGCCCTGCTCGGCCAGGTGAAGGATGCGAAGCCTGACGCGATCGTGGTGTCGGCGCTGCTCGACGCCGCCGTCCCGCTGGTCACCCAGGCCCGCGAGCTCGGGATCGACGTTCCCATCGTCGGCGGCAATGGGTTCAACTCCCCGGCACTGATCAAGGGTGCCGGCGCGGCAGCCGAAGGCGTCATCGTCGGAGCCGCATGGAACTCGGCATCCGAAAATAAGCAGAACCAGCAGTTCTTGAAGGACTATCAGGCGAAGTACAACGCCGCACCCGACCAGTTCGCGGCGCAGTCCTACGCGGGCATGCAGGTCATCGATGAGGCGGTGCGCCTCGGATGCTCCGGCGAGCGCGAGGCGATCAAGACCAACCTGTCGAAGGTCAAAAACCTCCCGACAGTGCTCGGCGACATGAGCATCGACAAGAACCGGGATGCCGTGCAGGAAGCACTCGTCCAGGTGATCAAGGACGGCAAGTTCACCATCCTGAAGTAGCCCACCTCCTGGTGGCCATACCGGTTACCGTATGCTGTGCGTCGCCCGTGAAATTCGGCGGCGCACAGCGTAGGTGAGGGACACACTATGCAACAGCTGATGGACGGGATCTTCCTCGGGTCGATCTATGCCCTGTTTGCCGTCGGGTACACTCTCGTCTTCGGAGTACTGGACCGGCTCAACCTGGCCCACGCGGCGGTGTTCTCCGCCGGCGCCCTGGTCGGCATCGAGGTCGTCACTCGCACCGGCATCTCCATCTGGGCAGCCGTGCCGATCGTCATGGCGGTCGGGGCGATCCTGGGGCTGATCATCGAACGCGTCGCGTTCCGGCCACTGGAAGGCAGACACGATGCGCACTTCGCCGGCCTGATCTCCTCGATCGCACTCGGCGCGATCTTCATCGCCCTGCTGCAGGCGCGCTACGGTCCGGACACGAGCCGGTTCGAACCGGATGTCTTCCCCAAGTCCCGCTTCGAGTTCCTCGGCGCCAGCGTCTCGCTGCTGCAACTGCTGATCCTCATCATCAGCGTCGGTCTCATGGTGCTGCTCACCTGGCTCGTCGCGCGGTCGAAGATGGGCCGGGGGATGCGTGCGATCTCCGAGAATGCCCACGCCGCCGCCGTGTTGGGCATCAACGTGAACCGGGTCAGTTCGCTCACCTTCGCGATCTCCTCGGCGCTGGGGGCCGCCGCCGGTGTGCTGTTCACTCTCAACGTCAATACTGCCCAACTGGGCATCGGCCATGCGGTGGAACTCAAGGGCCTCGCGGTGATCATCGTCGGCGGCCTGGGGTCACTGCCCGGCGCCGTGGTCGGCGGCCTGATGCTCGGCCTGGCCGAGGTGTACGCCGTCAACTATGTGGGAACATCCTGGCGTGACATGGTCGCGTTCGGGCTGTTGTTCCTGATCCTGGTGGTGCGCCCGCAGGGCATCTTCGGGGCCAAGAAGATCCGGGAGGTGTGAGGTGTCCTCCTCTCTGATCACCCTGATCGCCCTTGCCGCGATCCTCGCCTACAGTTTCTACGCCGTGCTGCTGGCCGGGCAACTCAGCCTCGCCCAGCTCGGCATCGCCTCGCTCGCCGCGTTCACCTCCACCCTGGTGGTGCCGACCGAGTCGCTGTTCGGGTTCATCCCGCCGCTGGTCGTCGGGATTGTGTTCGGGATCGTGGTCGGGATGATCGTCGCCTTCATCCTCGGCCTGCCGCTGATGCGGCTGCGCGGCGTGTTCTTGGCCATCGCGACGCTCGCCTTCGCGGAAATGGTGCGGATTTTTCTCATCAACCAGACCTGGACGCACGGAGCCCAGGGGCTCTCCTTCCCCAAGTTGGTCGGTCCGGAGATTGCCTGGATCGCCTTGGCCGTCGTCGTGTTCTGCTTCTGGCGGCTGTCCGGGTCCCGGCTCGGCCGGGCCTTCGACGCCATCCGTGAGGACGAACTCGCCGCCAGCTCCATGGGCATCAACGTGGCCTGGCATCGGATGATGTCGTTCATCATCGCCGGCGCCATCGCCGGACTGTATGGTGTGCTGTTCAGCTACTTCACCCGCTTCGCCGACCCGAACGAGTTCTCGTTCACCGCGGCAGTGGACGGCCTGGTCATGGCGGTGGTCGGCGGCGTCGTGCTGTTCATCGGACCGGTGCTCGGCGCGGCCTTCCTCACCGTGCTGCCGGAACTGCAGCGGACCGTCGGGATCGACGCGAGCTGGATCCGGCCGATGATCTCCGGCGTGCTGCTGCTGGCGGTCATCCTGTTCCTTCCCGGCGGGCTCTCCGGGCTGATTCCGAGGCGCAAGTCCGCGAACAAGCTCGTCACCGACCCGGATGCGATGCCGCAGCTGCCGGCGCTGCCGCCTCACGGCACCCGCCTGATCACCGTGGACGGCCTGGGCAAGTCGTACGGCGGCGTGCGCGCCGTGCACGACGTGAGCCTCGAGCTCGGCGCCGGCGAGGTGCTCGGTCTGATCGGCCCCAACGGCGCGGGCAAGACCACCCTGGTCAACATGGTCACCGGGCTGACCCGACCGACGGCTGGTACCGGCGAGGTGCTCGGTGCCTCGCTGACCGCGCGGGTGAAACCTCACGTGATCGCCGGGCGCGGGGTGGCCCGCACCTTCCAGCAGATCAAACTGTTCAGCCGGCTGTCGGCGTTGGAGAACGTGCTCGTCGGCGGCTACCGTGTCTCCACCGGCACCCTTGCCCGCCGGCTGATCTTCCTGCCCTCCGCCATGCGGGACGAACGCAGCGCCATCGCGATGGCGTCGGCGCAACTGGTGCGGGTCGGACTGGCCGACCAGGCGGCGACCCCGGCCGGCGATCTGTCCTACGGCGACCAGCGCCGGCTCGAGATCGCGCGGGCGTTGGCGTCGCATCCGCTGCTCCTCGTGCTCGACGAGCCTGCCGCCGGCATGAACCGGGTCGAGGCCGGCAAACTGTCCGAACTGATCCGGTCGCTGGCCGCCGACGGCATCGGCATCCTGGTCATCGAGCACAACGTGCGGATGATGCTGGAAACCTGCGACAGGATCATCGTGCTCAACTTCGGTGAAGCCATCGCCAGCGGCCGACCGGCCGACATCGCCCGCGACCCTGCCGTGCTCGAGGCGTACCTCGGTGCCGCGGCGGCCGGGCCGGGCGAGGATGCCGCCGAGCGCGCCGTCGCGGATCTCACCGCCACTCTCGACGCGGCGGAAACCGCGCGTGATCAACCGGAGGCGGACCGATGAGCCAGAACGGCGAGCCGATTCTCGCGGTCGAGGGGCTGCAGGTGAACTACGGCCGTGTCGACGCGGTGCGGAATGTCTCTTTCCAGGTTCCCGCCGGAGCCCTGGTGACGTTGGTCGGCGCCAACGGGGCGGGCAAGACCTCGATCTTGAACGCCGTCTCTGGACTGCTGCGGCCGCGCCGGGGAAGCATCCGGTTCCGTGGCGAGGACGTCACGAAGTGGCCGTCGCACAAGATGGTGAAGGCCGGCCTCGCGCAGGTGCCGGAGGGCCGGCAGATCCTGGCGACCCTCACCGTAGCCGAGAACCTGTCTCTCGGCGGCTGGCACCGCGCGCACACGCTGGCCCGCAACGTCGCCGCCATGTACGAACGGTTCCCGGTGCTGGGGCAGCGGCGAAAGCTGCAGGCCGGAGCGCTCTCCGGCGGTGAACAGCAGATGCTCGCCATCGCCCGCGCCCTCATCGCCGAGCCCGTAGTGCTGCTGCTCGATGAACCGTCGATGGGGCTCGCTCCGAAGATTGTCGACGAGGTGTTCGCGGTGATCGAGGAGATTCGGGCGGCCGGCACCACTGTGGTGCTCGTGGAGCAGAACGCCCGGCGGGCGCTCGCGGCCGCCGACTACGGCTACGTGCTGGAAACCGGGGAAATCACCCACTCGGGGCCGGCCTCCGAGCTGCTCGCCGACGAGAAGGTGATCGAGGCGTACCTCGGCCTCGAGTAGTTTTCCCCGCTCACTTGCGCCTTGTGCACCTTCCCGGGGCTCGGGAAGGTGCACAAGTCGCAAGTCGCTGAGTCACCGCCCCACCTCCAACCCGTTTCAAGGAGAAACTGTCATCAGGGGGCCTACTTACCGGGCAATCCAGGCCTTCTGAGCACAAACTCCGTGAGATGGGTCAGTCGGAGGCCGGAGGGGATCGGAGGGGACCGGAGCAGCAGTTGTGTGGTCGCTTCAGGCTGAGGGAGGATGAGTCGTGCCCACCACAGCAGAGGATGCCGCTCAGCGGTCAACTGCACGTGCCGTCGTCGCCACTCTCCTCCCCGGATTCGCGGGTACGGTCCTTCCCGACTGGCTCGCCCAGCAGCTGCGCGACGGGCTCGGCGGCGTATGCCTGTTCGGGACTAACATCGTCTCGCCAGGGCAGCTGCGGGAGCTGACCACCGCCATCCTTAACGCCAACCCGCGCGCGATCATCGCTATCGATGAGGAAGGAGGCGATGTCACCCGGCTCTACTACGACATCGGATCGCCGTTTCCGGGCAACGCCGTGCTCGGGCGGCTGGACGATATGGCCGCCAGCGAAGCGGTGGCAACCGCCGTCGGGTGGGCGTTGCGTCGGGCCGGATGCACGGTGACCTTCGCCCCCGACGTCGACGTCAACTCCAACCCGGACAACCCGGTGATCGGCACGCGCAGTTTCGGCACGACGCCGGCACTCGTCGCACAGCACGGCGGAGCCTGGACTAAAGGGCTTCAGTCCACGGGCGTCGCCGCCAGCGCCAAGCACTTCCCCGGGCACGGAGACACCGCCCAGGACTCCCACCTCGCCCTGCCCGTCGTCGACCGCTCCCGCCGCCAACTGCATGAGCGGGAACTGGTACCGTTCGTCGCGGCGATCGCCGCCGGCACGAAGACGATCATGACGTCGCACATCCTGCTGCCCCAGCTCGACCCCGACAATCCGGCAACACTGAGCAGCGTCATCCTCACCGGCCTGCTGCGCGGCGAACTGGGGTTCGACGGGGTGATCGTCAGCGACGCGCTGGACATGAAGGGCGCCAGCGGCGTCCTCGGCGTTCCCGCGACGGCGGTGCGCGCGCTGGCGGCCGGATGCGACCTGCTCTGCATCGGCACCGACAACACGGCCGAACAACTGCAGGAGATCGAGGCAGCAGTACTGACCGCCATCGGTGACGGCCGGCTCGAAGCCGCCCGCGTGCTTGATGCCGCCCGGCGCGTGGTCGGCCTGGCCGACACGCTCGCCGACGAGCGGGAGCGCATTCAGGTGCCGGCGGATGTCCCGTCCGCCGAACTGCGCTTCGACGTCGACCGGGTGAGCGCCAGCTTCGCACGGGATGCCGCCGCCGATGCCTGGGTGGCGGCAGCGGCCGGCCGATTCACCGTGGTGCGCATCGACACCGTCGCCAACCTCGCCGTCGGGCAGACGGCGTGGGGTCCGTTCGCGCAGCTGCTCGCGCATCCGGACTCCCCTGAGGCGGTCGCGTTCGCCGCCCGCCCGCTCGCCGTCGTCACCGAAGCCGGCAGCACCGGCGCGGTACCGGATGCGCTCGCTCCCGTGGTCGTGATCGGTAAGGACCATCATCGGCATCCGTTCGCGCGCGTCGCGATCGACCGGTTGCGTGCCGCCGGAGGCGAGGTGCTCGTCGTCGACATGGGCTGGCCGTCCGACGACCGGGGCTACGCCGACGTCGCCACCTTCGGGGCATCACGGCTGGTCGGCCGCGCGCTGCTGCGCTATCTGCTGCCGCAGGCCTGACCGCTCGGTTCCGTTGGGACCGGCCGCCGAGATCGGCGCGGCCCGGCGGAATGTGCGACAGTGAAGCAGTCAATTCAGCAACAACAAGGAGTGCACACGTGGCCGAGATCGTCATTGTCCGGGATGCCGCTGCGGCGGGGGAGTTGGTCGCCGACGCGATCCTCGCTTTGGTGGCGACGAAGCCGGATACCGTGCTCGGCCTAGCCACCGGGTCCAGCCCGCTGGCCACCTACGCGGCGCTCGCGGCCAGGCACGCCGATCTGTCGCAGGTGCGCGGCTTCGCACTGGACGAATACGTGGGACTGCCCGCCGGACATCCGCAGAGCTATCGGGCGGTGATCACCCGTGAGGTCGTCGAACCGCTCGGGCTCACCCCCTCGCTCGTGCACGTGCCCGGCAGCGGGCCGATCGAGACCGCCGGGGCCGACTACGAGCGCGCGATCACCGACGCCGGCGGGGTCGACCTGCAGGTTCTCGGGATCGGCACTACCGGCCATGTCGGATTCAACGAACCGAGTTCCTCGTTCGCGTCACTGACCCGGGTGAAAACGCTGGCCGAACGCACCCGGCGTGACAACGCCCGCTTCTTCAACTCGCTGGACGAGGTGCCAACGCACTGCATCACCCAGGGCCTGGGCACCATCCGTCGGGCGGAACATCTGGTGCTGCTCGCCTTCGGCTCGAAGAAAGCCGAGACGATCGCCGCCGCGGTGGAAGGCCCCGTCACCGCCAGCATGCCGGCCTCGGTGATCCAGCTGCACCGCCATGTCACAGTGTTCGTGGACGAAGCGGCCGCCTCGCAGCTGGCCAATGCCAACTATTACCGCTACGCGTGGGAGCACCGGCTGCCCTGGGAAACCCTGTAGCGCTACCTGATATCCCGCGCGCCCGATCCGGTCGCCCTGCTCAGGTCGCTGCGCCCGAAACCGGCTCGCCGCACCCTCAATTTCTGGCGCGGGGAGCTGGTTCTGGGAGCGGCCAGTGCTGTGGCGACGACCACCGGATGCTCGAGCAGGAAGCGGGCGCGCGGGGCGCGGAACAGCCCCCATACGATGGCGGCGAACAGCGGCATCCCGATCGCGAACGCGAGCCCCGGCCACGGGAACGTCATGGCATCCGCCCCGGCTCCCCGTGCCAGAAAAAGACTCCCCGCCCCCGAAATTACTGGCGCGCGGAGTGGGTTTCGGGCGCATCGAGCGGCACCGCGAAGTGAAGGGTCAGCGGCTGGCAGCACGCATCCAGGGTGCGCCGGGTATCGTGGAGCCTGATGCGGCACGGGTCGCGGCATCCCGCGGGCGGCGAGCGCTCCACTTCTGACACGAAACGGAAACCAGAGCGCGATGCGCGCGTCCGACAGCCTCACTGATCACAAAATTTCTGCGCCAGGATTACCGTGGCTCGGCCTTCTGGTTCTCGCCGGGGCCATCTTTCTCTCGGTGACGAGCGAGGTGCTGCCCACCGGTCTGCTGCCGGACATGTCGCGCGGGCTCGGCGTCTCGGAGTCCAGGATCGGCTTTCTGGTGACGGTCTTCGCCGGCGTCGTGGTGATCACCGCCGCGCCGATGACGGCGCTGACGCGGAACTATCCCCGGAAGACCCTCGTGGTCGTGGTGCTGATCGGATTCGCGCTGAGCAACCTGCTCACCGCGATGGCGCCGACCTACGAGATCGTGATTGTGTCCCGGGTCATCGGTGGCCTTGCGCACGGATTGTTCTGGGCCGTCGTGGGCGCCTATGCCGCCCATCTGGTGCCGAAGGAGCAGCTCGGCCGAGCCATCGCGGTCACCGCCGCGGGCGCCAGCGCCGCGTTCGTGCTCGGCGTGCCGCTGGGAACCGCCCTCGGTCACGCCCTGGGCTGGCGGCTGGCGTTCGCCGTGACCTGCGGCGCGATGGCACTGCTAGCAGTGCTCGTCGCCTTCTACTTGCCCGCGGTACACCACATTGTGCACGTCAGCACGGGAGAGATCCCGCTGCCGCTGCGGCGCGACCCGAGCCTGCCTGCGATCGTGTTCGTCTGCGCCATCACCGGGGTGGTGATGATGGGCCACAACATCTTCTTCACCTACATCGTCCCCTTTTTCATCGGTGTGAACGGATTCCCGGAGTCGTCGGTGAGCACCCTGCTGTTCGTCTACGGCGGGGCCGGCGCGATCGGACTTTTCCTCGCCGGATGGATCGGCATCCGGTTCCCCAGGGCCGGGCTGGTCGGCGCGTTCCTCGCCGTGGCGGCCGCGGTGCTCGTCATGGGGCTGTTTCCGCACCTGGCGTGGTTGGTCATCGTCGCACTCGTGGTCTTCGGGGCCGCATTCGGCGGCGCCCCGGCCATGCTGCAGACCAGGCTGCTCATGGTCGCCTCGCCCAGGCTGCGGGATTCAGCGTCCGCCTATTTCACCACGGCGTTCAACATCGCGATCGGCGGCGGCGCGTTCCTCGGCGGCCACCTGCTGGACACCTTCGGCATTGCGGTGCTCCCGTTCGTCTACGTCGGAGTGGCCCTGACCGGGATCGTGCTGATCGTCGTCAGCGATGCTGTGCTGCTTCGTCGCCGCGTCCGGGTCGCCGTCTAGGGTCAGACCAGAAGCTGGTGCTTCGCCAGGTCGCGGTAGAGCGGCGTGGATGCGACCAGCTCGGAGTGTGTGCCGACGCCGACGACGTGGCCGTGGTCGAGCACAACAATCTGATCCGAGTCCACAACAGTGGACAGCCGGTGTGCGATCACCAGAAGCGTCCGGTTCTCTGCCACCGCGTCGATGGCCTCGCGCAGCAACTGCTCGTTGAGCCCGTCCAGGTTGGAGGTCGACTCGTCCAGCAGCAGGATCGGCGGCGCCGCGAGCAGAGTGCGCGCGATCGCCAGGCGTTGCCGCTCTCCGCCGGAGAGCATCACGCCCTCTTCGCCGACCGGGGCATCCAGCCCCTTCTCGTTGCGGTCGAGCACCTCGGTGAGATTCACCGCGTGCAGCACCTGAATGCACTGCTCGTCCGTGGCGTCCGGCGCGCTGAGCTTGAGGTTGTCCCGCAGCGACCCGGCGAGCACCGGTGCGTCCTGCTCGACGTACCCGATCTGCGCCCGCAGTTCAGCGCGATCCAGCGCCCGGATATCGGTGCCTCCGACGCGCACCACTCCAGCCTCCGGGTCGTAGAACCGCTCGATGAGCGCGAGGATCGTGCTCTTGCCCGCTCCGGACGGACCGACCAGGGCAGTACGGTTGCCGCGCAGCGCCGTGAAACTGACGCCGTGCAGGATCGCGGCGGGAAGCGCCGGGGTGGACTCGTCCGGGCCGGTGGGTTCGGCCGGCATCCCTGCGTAGCCGAACACGACGTCCTCGAACTCGATACCGGCATCCGAGGTGGTTGCCTGCAAGGCATTCAGAGCGAGCGCTGCGTCGCCGTCGTCCTCCGCGGGCAGCTCGATGATTTCCTGGATGCGTCCGAGCGCCCCGAGCGCCGCGTTCACCGAGGTCACCGCGCCGAACGCCGTACCGAGCGGCATGATCATCATGAACAGGAACAGGATGAACGCCACCAACGAGGCGATGGTGATCGCGCCGCTCGCCACGCGGAATCCGCCGACGCCCAGCACCACGAGGAACGACACCTGCATGGCGATGCCGGCCACCGGCACGACGAGCGCCGAGATCTTGGCGACGGCCAGGCCCATCCGCCAGGCGCCCTCGGCATCCTTCTCCACGGAGACGATCTCACGGTCGGTGGCCCCGGAGGCGCGCACGGTCCGTACCGCGGTGATGGCGCGTTCGACCGAGGCGGCCAGGTCGCCGACCTTCTCCTGCGCCTTGCGGCTGGCGACGCGGATGCGGCCGGACAGCAGCACCACGACCACGACCGACACTGCGATGACCAGCGCGGTGAGGCCGAGCAGCACCGGATCGATGATGGCCATGGCGACGACCGCGCCGGTGAAGGTGAGCGCCCCGCCGACCGCATCAACCAGTCCCTGCGTGAGCACGGCCCGCAGCAACGTCGTGTCGGATCCGACCCTGGACACCAGGTCGCCGGTGCGGCGTGAGTCGAATTCGCTGATGGGCAGGCGCAGCATCCGTCCTACGAGCCTGCGCCGGCTGGAGAGTACGACGCCCTCGCCGGTGCGTTGCAGCAGGTAGTGCTGGTAGCCGGCGATGAGTCCGGACAGCACGACGAGCGCGACCAGTGCCCAGACCAGGTTGCCGAGCGGCGTGTCGTGCTGCACGAGGGTGATCACCTGGCTCACGAGCAACGGCTGCGCGAGCGAGGTCGCTGCGCCCAGGATGCTCAAACCGATGACAACTGACAGCACCTTCTTATGCTCGAACAGGTACGGCAGCAATTGCCGGAACGTGGCGCGGGGGCCGTCTTCGGGCTTGGCGCCGAAGCGGCGGCGGGGGACGGATGCGGTTGTGCTCACCGTTCTATTCTGCGGTCTGTCCGCCCGGGGTTCTGCACGGCCCGGCTGCTGCCATTATTCAGGAGGTAATGGGACCAGAGCGGCGGATGAGCAAAGTAGGGTTAGCGGATTTCGGTGAGGTAGGTGGCGAACCCGGCACGCCGCATCGCCGTGGCGATCGACTTGACGCGATCAGGCTCCGCGACCGCGATGATCGCCCCGCCGCCCCCGCCGCCGGTGAGCTTCGCGCCGAGCGCTCCGGACCGGCGGGCGACATCCACGAGCGTCTCGATCTCCGGGCTGGAGACCTGCAGCGCGTTGAGCAGCCCCTGGTTCACGTTCATCAGGTCGCCGAGCTCCGCCACGTCGCCGCGCCGCAGCGCATCCGCCCCGGCCAGCGCCAGCGCGTCGATCTGGGTGAAGATACCGTCGTAGCGGGACGGGTTCTTCGTCCACGCGGCCCGCACCAGGCTCACGGTCCGAGCCGTGAGTGAGCGCACCCCGGTGAGGCCGATGATGATGGGCAACGGACGCGGTGGCACGACATCCGAAATCTCTGCCTCGCCGGCGCCGATCGCCTTGCGGAACAGGATCGCCCGACCGAACGTCGCCACCGTGTTGTCAATGCCGGACGGGGTGCCGTGCACGATCTGCTCGCACTCGAACGCGACCGAGCTCACCTGCGCGTCGGTGAGTGTGATGCTGAAGCAGTCCGCCATGGCACGGATGACCGCGACGGCGAGAGCCGCGGATGCCCCGAGCCCGCTGGCCCTCGGCAGGTCGGGAAACACCTCGACCCGCATGCCCACGTTCTCGATTCCGAGCCGCTGGGTGATCAGAGCCGTGACCCGCACCGGCAGGTCCGAGTCGGCCGATTCCCGCGCCGCCGCCCCGCCACCGGGAATGATCAGCTCGACGCCGCCCGGCTGGGGAGTGACCTTCGCCCGGATCGACAGGCCGATCGGCGCGGCGATCGCGTGGTACCCGTACACCACTGAATGCTCGCCGAGCAGGATGATCTTGCCGAAGCCGACCTTGCCGAATCCGGCCTTGCCGATGTGCGGAATCGGCGCGGTCTTGGGTGCGGAGGTGAGGTCCTCGCCGCCGGCCGTCCTGGCGTGGTCGGCGGCGTCGATGGCCTCCAGGATGCGCCGCGCCTTCCACACCTTGATCTCCCCGCTGGCGACCAGCTTTTCCACCACCTCGGCAAACCTTTCTCCCGTCGCGCCGGCGGCGACAGCGACGCTTCGAGCGTGCAGGCGCATGTGGCCCGGCTGGATGCCTTCCGTCGACAGCGCCTTCAGCGCCGCCAGGTTCTGCGCAAGCCCTACCGCGGCCATCACCTGCGCGAGCTCCACGGCCGAACGCGTGCCCAGGATGCCATAGGCGATCCGCACGGCGGAGTTCGACTCCACCTGCCCGCCCACCGTTCCGACCTTGAGCGGCAGCTCCAGTTCCCCGACCAGATCGCCCTCGTCATTGCTGGTCCAGGTGGTGAGCGGGGAGTACCGGCCGCTGCGCGCCGCATAGGCATGCGCCGCCGCTTCGATGGCCCGCCAGTCGTTCCCCGTGGCGATCGCCACGGCGTCGATGCCGTTCATGATGCCCTTGTTGTGAGTCGTCGCCCGGTGAGCATCCAGCTCCGCGAACTCGTTCGCGAGAATGATGCCATCGCGCACCTGCTCACCGGAGAAGGCGCCGGAGCCGAGCCGCGACGTCGGGATCACCGCGCGGGCGCGCACGATGGCCCGATCGGTGAGGTTCGACAGGATGCGCAGGAACACGTGTCCACCGGTGATTTCCTCGATCAGCGGCGCCACGGCCTCGCACATCGTGTTCACCAGGTTCGCGCCCATGGCGTCGCAGCTGTCCACCACCAGGTGCACGACGATGAGTTCGCCGTGCTCGGCGGTGTCGCCGGCCATGAACACCTCGAGGTCTTTGGCGCCGCCGCCGCGCAACACCATGTTCGGATGCTGGCTGTTGGCAACATCCAGGATCTCCTGCGTGCGCAGCAGCAGATCCGTGCGTGCCCGTTCCGGATCGGTCACGTCAAGGACCTGCACCTGCCCGAGGATCATCGGGGTGTCGGCGACACTGGTGAACCCGCCGGCCCGGCGCACCAGTCGGGCCGCCGAACTCACCGCGGCGATGATCGACGGCTCCTCGACCACCATGGGCACGAGGTAGTCCAGCTCGTTGATGTGGAAGTTCAGACCGAGTCCCAGCGGCATGGAGAACACGCCGATGACATTCTCGGTGAGTCGGTCCGCCTTCTCGACGTCGAGCATGTATGTGCCGGTGGCCAGGGCGTCGTAGTCGGCGTCGCTGAGCAGACCCCGTTCGGCCAGGGCGCGCAACCTGTCCTTGACGGACAGTTGGTAGAACTTCGGGATGCGGGACTGTCTCATATTCCGTCCTCGAGGCCGGCGGCACCGACGCCGAGCGGCACGACGTCTGCCCCAGCGGCCGCGAGGGACGCCGCGAGCCTGAGCGCCGGGGCGCCGCTGCGACTGAAAGCCAACCCTACATCGCCGCCACCCGCTCCGGAGGTCTTGAACGCGGCCGAGTGCCGTGCCGCCAGCGCCTGCAGTTGACGGTGCCGGTCGGTGACGATGCCCGCGTGCGCGTGGGCATCCAGGCGCCGCAGCGCATCGAAGTAGTCGGAGGCGAGGTCCAGGAACAGGTCCGCCGACCGCATCGCGGCGTGCGCGCACTCCGCCAGCGCGGTCAGTCGGTCCAGGTCCGCGCGGTAACGGGCGCTGTCGGCCGCGGCGTAGTCGGCAACCCGGCCCACGAGATCCGTCGTGCTGCTGCCGGTCCCCGTGGCGACGACCAGCATGGTGAGACCGTCCGGCCAGATCAGGGGCGTAGGGGTGGCGTCTCTGACGTACCGCAGCAACCCGCCATACGTGCTGGCCGCGACGTCGCCGCCGCTGCCCGCTCCACCCTGCGCGGCACGATGCGCCATACTGGCAAGGTCGAACACCTCGCCGCGACCCAGTTGCAGGCCGGCGGCGCGCGCCAGTGCCGCGGTGAGGGCGACGGCCACGGCCGCGCTGGAGCCGAGGCCGAGTTTGTGGCCGCCGGCGCGCAGGTCGCTGCTGTCGATGCTGATCGCGAGGGCGGGACGCTGGATGCTGCCCAGCCGGCCGGCCCGTTCCGCCACGGTGGCGCGCACCGCGTCGAACACGCGCAGGTTTCTCCGGGTGCCGGCGTCAAGGCCCGCCGGCAGTGTCCCGTCGGCACCGAGCGTCAAGCTGCCGATGCCGAGGTCGGGGGCATCCAGGCGCCACCGGCCCGCCTCCGCCGGTTCGATGCGCACCCGCACCCGCGCATCGACGGCGGTGAGCAGCGCGGGCGCGCCCTCGAGCACCGCGTACTCGCCCAGCAGGAACAGCTTGCCCGGAGCAGAGGTGACGATCGCCGTCACGGCCGAGACACCAGGTGCGCTCCGCCGCCGAGGCCGCTCGTGCGAGTCTCGTGCACCCCGGCGACGGCGCCCAGCGCCTGCGCCACCACGGGAGCATCAGCCGGTGCGCACAGTGCCTTCACCTGCGGGCCGGCGTCGATCGTGAAGTAGACCGGGATCCCGCTGGCGCGCAACTCGCGCACCGAGTGGATGGCGGCGACGGTCGCGGCGTTCCAATAGATCAGCGCGGGCCGGGTGGTGATCATGAGTGCGTGCAGCTTGAGGCAGCTGTATTCGGCCAGTTCGCCGACCGCGGCGAAGTCGCGGGCGGCGATGGCAGAGCGCATATCCGCGAGATCCTGCTCCGCGGTGCCGGTCCAGGCCGGATAGAACGGCGAACTGGCGGCGCTGCGGCCCATACCCGCGGTCGAGGAGACGCTCTTCGCCTCGCGCGACGTGATCGCGACGACCACAGACAACGGCCAGTCCGCGGCGTCCAGGATGGGCTCGGCGAAGGCGTCGCTGCCATCCGCCGCCACTCCGGCGTGCAGTTCCACAAACCCGCCGAAAATCGATCGTGCCGCGGATCCTGAGCCGCGCCGGGCCAAGATCGACAGCTCCCTGGGTGACGCGTCGACGTCCGCTGCGGCGCAGGCGGCCACAGCCAGGGCGGCGAACCCGGATGCTGATGACGCCAGCCCGGCCCCGGTGGGGAAGTTGTTGGTGGACGTGACGGTGGCCGCTGACCGGGTGCCGGCACGTTCGCGGATCAGATCGAGCATCCGGTGCGCGCGGGTCGTGGAGACGGGCGCGCCGTCCAGCAGCAGTTCGTCCTCGCCGGTATCGGGGCGGAACGCCACCGTGGTGTGCGTGCTCAGCGCGTCAAGCGTGACGGAGATCGAGCCGACGGCCGGGAGGTTCAGGGTGGCGTCACGTTTGCCCCAGTATTTGATCAGAGCGATGTTGCTGTTCGCTCGGGCGGTGTGCGTACCGCTGAGGATTTCCTGCACAGTAACGCTCCGATCGGGTCCACAGTATTTTAGCCGAACCGAACCGGCCGGCCGGCCGGGCCACCGGCATCGGGTGGCCGGATGCGCGAGGGAATGCGTCATGTCAGGCAGGGCTTGCTAAAATTGGCGATGCAACCCGGCCGAGCTGCGGCCGGACCCCAATGAGAGAGTCGAACGGGAACAGTTGACACCTGGAATCAGCGGTTTGTCCCTATATTTGCCGCCCTACCGCGTGCAGTTGGAAGACTGGTGCCGGTGGAATGACGAGCCGTGGAACAAGGTGCGCGGCGTC
The DNA here is from genome assembly GCA_039920505.1 of Terrimesophilobacter sp. Lineage (GTDB taxonomy): Bacteria > Actinomycetota > Actinomycetes > Actinomycetales > Microbacteriaceae > Parafrigoribacterium. Next base: position 9,642 of record JBDSDO010000076.1, on the reverse strand, counting down.
ATCGGCCGGTCGTTCCGGATGCGCGGCCCACGCCAGAGTGTCTACACGTTGGCAGCCAACGCGGTGTGGCGTCTGATGCAGGACTACGACATCGACCCGACCCAGGTGGGGTTCCTCGCCTTCGGCACCGAATCGTCCAGCGACAACTCCGCGGGTGCGATCATCCTCAAGGGGATGATCAACGACGCCCTGGTGGCCTCCGGCAAGCCCGAGCTGTCCCGCAACTGTGAGGTTCCCGAGTTCAAACACGCCTGCCTTGGCGGTGTGTACGCGCTGAAGGCGGCGCTGCGGTACCTGGCGACGGATGGCGTCGGCCGGCAGGCGATTGTGGTTTCCGCCGACATTGCCGAGTACGCAATCGGTTCCAGTGGTGAGCCGACCCAGGGCGCCGGAGCCGTGGCGATGCTCGTCGAGGGTGACGCGAAGCTGTTGGAGGTTGACCTCGCCGGTGCCGGCAGTGACTCCGACTACCGCGTCGTCGACTTCCGCAAACCATTTGCCCGGTTCCGTCAGCCGCCGCGTGACGACGGCCAGATGCAGGATCTGCCGGTGTTCAACGGCAGGTATTCGACCAGCTGCTACATCGATGCCACTCACCATGCGATGGCCGCGATGCTGGCCAAGCGGCCCGGGCGTGGCGTCGACTTCTTCGACCAGGTCGACGCCGTATTCATGCACCGCCCGTACCATCGGATGCCGGCGACCGGGTGGGTGATGGCCTACCTGTTCGCGCTTGCCGCCGACGGCGAGCAGGGTCAGGAGCAGTTGCGGCAGTATGCGGCGGATGCGGGACTTGACGCCGAGCCGCTGATCGCCGAACTGCTGGCCCCGTCTCCGTTCCGCGGGGACGGGGTGCGCGGCGAAGACACCGGGGACGTGTTCCCGTTGGCGCGGCACCTGCGTCAGTACCTGCTGAAGACACCGCTGTGGTCAACCTTGGTCGACGGCAAGCTGGGACTGGGCACCGAGGCGATGCGTGACCTGGGCAACCTGTACACGGCGGCGCTGCCGGCGTGGCTGGCCGCCGGGTTGCACCAGGCTGCCGTGGAGCCGTTGGACATCGCCGGGCAGCAGTGGCTCGCGCTCGGTTACGGCAGCGGCGACGCCGCCGAGGCACTGCCGATGCGCGTGGTGTCGGGCTGGGAGAACGCGGCGAAGCGGATCAACTTCACCGCGGCGCTGGGGCATCCGGTGGACCTCACCGAGGACCAGTACCACGCGTTGCACGACGGCCACACCGCCGGTTTCGAGGCGCTGCCGGTGCACGACGAGTTCGTGGTGGACCGGGTGGGCACCTCCAACGGCCCCGAGTTCTACGACCGCGGCATCGAGTACTACCGCTTCGTCGAGCAGGAATAATCCTGAGACCCTCGCGCCGGGTTGCGCCGAAATGCCCGCAAAATAACGCAACTCGGCTGGCGCGTGACCACAGCAGCCCAGCTCAGCTCGGCTGGCTCCCGTCGGGCAAGCGCCCGGCTCTCCGTCTCACCGCTCGGGGAGCATGCCTTCGTCCATGAGAAGTCGGTGCACTGACTCACGCACGAGTTCGCTCTGGCTCCTGCCGGTGCGCTCCTCGAGCTGCTTGAAAGCGGTGAAGTCCTCGTCGGAGATCCGGCCTCGAACCGTGGGCGACTCACCGCGCGGGGGAGTACCAAGCCGCGGACGCCCTGGGCGCAGGGCGCGGGCGATCGCTTCCTCGCTACCGTACTCCCGGAGCAGGAAGGTGCGGCCAGCGGCGGCCGCGTCTGCGCCGGTCCGGACATTCTGCGGCTCGGGCAGCGGCACGTGCTGATCGGTCAGCCGCGCAGCGAGCGTGCTGTAGTCGGTGTCAGCCATTGGGATGCTCCTCACGATAGCGACGGTATTTGGTGCCTAGCAGCATTGCGTGGAAGATCACCGATTCCCGTTCGTCCGAGTAGACGTTCACGAGGATCTCGACCTCCCTGCCCGTTTGGGCGTGCTGAGGCCCGATGTAGAGCGTCACGGTGCCGCCGTCGCGGCTTTCGCCCGGCAGCTCCGCAGTGTATGTTGCGTTTAGGATCGCGTGCACCTGGTCGCCGCGGTCGACGCCGTGCTTGTCGCTCGACGGTTCCCAACGCGGTGCCAGGCCCATACTAGCCTTATCAGGCTACAGATTTTGTGGCTGCTAACTGTAGCCCGATAATCTCGATTCTGATCCGTCAGCGGTTCGTGAGGATGACGAGTTGCTGGGTGGCTCGGGTCATCGCGACGTAGCGGTCGACTGCTCTTTCAATGCTGGTACCAAACGTCTCCGGATCGGTGAAGACGACCAGGTCGAACTCGTGTCGATGACGCAGGCGATCCCGTCGGCATCGGCGGTGAGCCAGGTGTCGAGGGTCGAGCCCAGCGGCATCGAGCCGGCCCGACTGCTCGGCAATCGACTGCTCGAGGCTGGCGGCGATGGCCGCGAAGTGCCTGTCGTCGTCGGCGATCAGGGCCGGGTCGCCTTGGCGACGAGGTGGGCGGGGAGTGTGAACGCGCTGGTAGTCAAAGTCACAGTCGACAAGTCTGCGGCACGACCGGGGCCTTGCGACAAGCCCCCCGGTGAGCTGTAGATTGAAAGTGGAGGGGATCGTCAAGCGCTCCGGCTGAGGTCCTGCAGCACCCGCGCGGTGGCCAGCGCCGCCTCGGCCGCCTCGGCACCCTTGTCTTCCTTCGAACCGGGCAGTCCGGCCCGATCCAGCCCCTGCTGCTCGTCGTCGAGAGTGAGCACCCCGAATCCGACCGGTTTGCCGGTGGCGATGGCCACCTGGGTCAGCCCGTTGGTTGCGGCAGCCGAGATGTACTCGAAGTGCGGCGTTCCGCCCCGGATGATCACGCCCAGCGCCACCACGGCATCCGCCCCGGCGTTCAACGCGGCCTGGCAGGCCACCGCCAGTTCGAAGCTGCCGGGAACACGCACTTCGCTGACCTGTGCTCCGGATGCGTCGAGCACGCGGTGCGCTCCGGCGAGCAGCCCCGCGGTGATCGCCTCGTGCCAACAGCCCGCCACGATGGTGACCGCAAGTCCCGTGCCGTCTATGCTGTGCTGGGGTGCGCCTGCGCCGCTCATGCGCTTTCCTTTCCGGAGCTGTGTGCTGCGCTCAGTTGCTGTGAGGTGTTCAGGCGTTCGAGCGCCGCATCCAACGGCCCCTGGCCGGAGCCGGGCACGACGGTGCCCGGGGTGAATTTGTGGCCCATCTTGTCGCGCTTGGTGGCCAGGTATTCGGCGTTCAACGGTCCGACGCCGACGAGCAACGGCACCTGGTCCGTCACGGTGATGCCGCGCTCGCGCAACTGCCGCACCTTGTCGGGGTTGTTCGTGATGACCCGCACCTCGGACAGGCCGAGGTCTTCGAGGATGGCGACAGCCGCGCTGTAGTCCCGCTCGTCGACGGGCAGGCCGAGTGCGAGGTTCGCGTCGAAGGTGTCCAGTCCGTCTTCCTGCAGCCGGTACGCCTTGAGCTTGTTGATCAGGCCGATGCCGCGGCCCTCGTGTCCGCGCATGTAGATGACCACGCCGCCCTCCCGCTGGATGGTTTCCAGGGCCGAGTCCAGCTGGGGGCCGCACTCGCACTTGAGCGAGCCGAACACCTCGCCGGTGAGACACTCGGAGTGCACCCGGATGAGGGTGCCGTTCGTCGGCGACCCGGCGATGATCGCCAGGTGATCGGCTCCGGTCATCCGGTCCCGGTACGCGCGGATGGTGAACGAACCGTACACGGTCGGCACCGTCGTTTCCACTTCGAAGATCACCCGGGACGTCTCCGGCACCGGCACGACGGTCGGCACGGTGCCGTCGGCGTGCGTGCGCACCAGGTGGCCGATCAGCTCGGCGATGGTGATCACCGTGACGTTCTCGCGCTCGCCGAAGGCGAGCAGCTCCGGCAGGCGCATCATCTCACCGTCGTCGGCCACGATCTCGGAGATCGCGCCGACCGGTACCAGCCCGGCCAGCTTGAGCAGGTCGACGGTCGCTTCCGTGTGACCGTCGCGTTCGCGCACCCCGCCGTCCCGCGCGCGCAGCGGGAGCACGTGGCCCGGCCGGTGCAGGCTCGTGGGGGTGGAGGCGGTGTCGGCGAGCACGCGCAGCGTGTGCGCGCGGTCCGCGGCGCTGATGCCGGTGCTGAGCCGGTCAGCGGCGTCGACGCTCACGGTGTAGTTGGTGCCGCGGGGGTCCTCGTTGGTGGCCACCATGACCGGTAGTTCGAGGCGATCGGCGATTTCGTTCGTCATGGGCGCGCAGATGTAGCCGGAGGTGTGCCGCACCATCCAGGCGACCCACTCCTGAGTGGCGAGCTGAGCGGACATGATGACGTCGCCCTCGTTCTCGCGGCTTTCATCGTCCACGACGATGAGCGGTTTGCCGGCTCGCAGGTCGGCCAAAGCGGTGGGGATGTCAGCGAGGCTCATGACTCGCTCCTTTCGGTTGTGTCGTTCAGGTCGTTGGAGGCGACCGAGCTGAACTGAAGCAGGCGAGCGACGTGCCGCGCCAGAATGTCCGTCTCGATGTTGACCGACTCGCCCACGGCGCGTTCGCCGAGGGTCGTGGCGCGCAGCGTCTCGGGGATGAGTGAGACCTCGAACCAGTCGGCGCCGATCGCGCTCACGGTCAGGGAGACACCATCCACGGCGATGGAACCCTTGCCGGTGACCAGTGGTGCGAGCTCCTCGTCCAGGGTGAAGCGCAACACCCGCCAGGCATCCCCCTCGGTGATGTGCAGCAGCGTGCCGGTGCCGTCGACGTGGCCCTGCACGATGTGGCCGCCCAGGCGGTCGCCGACCCGGGCGGCGCGTTCCAGGTTGACGCGGGAGCCGACCGCCGGCGACTTCAGGGTGCTCATCGCGATCGTTTCGGCCATCACATCGGCGGTGAACCAGTCGGCTTCGGCGTCGATGACGGTGAGACATACTCCGCTGACGGCGATCGAGTCGCCGTGTTCGGCATCCGACACCGCCAGCGGCCCGCGCACGGTGAGCCGCGCGGCGTCGCTGGACGGGCTCCAGTCGAGTACTTCGCCCAGCTCTTCGATGATTCCGGTGAACACTAGTAGACCTCTTTTGCTATGTCGTCGGGATTAGCGCCGCCGTCGGGATGCGCGGATACCGGCCGCGCGGACACCGCGATGTCGTCGCCGAGTGCCTCGACCCGCTGCACAACGAGCCGGCGTTGCTCGCCGATCGAGTTCACGCCGATGTCCCCCAGCGCGCTGTGCGGACCGCCGATCAGGGTGGGTGCGAGGTAGATCAGGTACTCGTCGACGAGACCGGCGGCGACGAACGCCGTAACCAGTGTCGGGCCGCCCTCCACGATCACGCGCCGCACGCCGCGGGAGAACAGTCCGGCGAGGATGGCGTTCAGATTCCGGCTGACGGTGACGATGGCGGGCTGTGGATGCGCGAACAGGCGGGCATCCACCGGAACGGGACGCTCGCCGACAACCACGGGGATCGGCTGGTGCGGTAGCAGGTCGCCGTCCGGCCCGCGCGCGGTGAGCGACGGATCGTCGGCCAAGACGGTGCCGGTGCCCACCAGGATGGCGTCGGCGTTGGCGCGCTGTTGGTGGGCGTGGTCGCGGGCCGCCGCGCCGGTGATCCACTGGCTGGTTCCGTCGGCGGCCGCGCTGCGACCGTCGAGGCTGGAGGCCCACTTGAGGGTGATGTAGGGCCGGCCGAGCCGCGTGGCAATGAGCCAGTCGTGCATGAACGCGGCCGTGGCATCCGCCAACACGCCGCCGACCACCTCCACCCCGGCGCTGCGGAGCCGCCCAGCCCCGCCGTGGGCGACCGGGTTGGGGTCCGACAGCGAGAAGAAAACGCGGGCGATGCCCGCTTTCAGGAGGGCCTCGCTGCACGGGCCGGTGTGTCCGGTGTGGTTGCACGGCTCGAGGGTGACCACGGCGGTGGCACCGTGCGCCTGTTCGGGGCCGAGCTTCGACAGCGCGTCCACTTCGGCGTGCGGCGTGCCGACGCCGCGGTGCCAGCCTTCGGCGAGCGTGTCGCCGGTGGGAGAGAGGATGACGCAGCCGACTTGGGGGTTTTGTCCCGTGGCCGGACCGCGAGCGGCGAGCGCCAGTGCGCGTCGCATGGCCTGCTCGATGGCGGGGTCGGCGACGGAGTTCGCGGCGCGAGTCGCCGGTGCAGCGGCGGTGTCGCTGGCTGGGGTGCTCATCCGGTGCCTCGTGTCTGGTTGAGACGCGCTCCGGGATTTTCGTGCTGGCCGCTGCAACAACGGTCGACGACCGCTTGCGGCGGCCACACGCGTGCTTCCTTCCATCCGGACTGAGAGATCTTGCGATCTCATAACCGTCGGTCCCGGAATTCCACCGGCTCAACCGCATCCGGTCTTCATCGAATGCGGGTCGCGGACTATCACCGCCGGTTCGGATTCTCACCGACCCCGGAGCACGTACTGCTTGAACTTCTAGTCTAGTTAACTGGCCGGGCGCAGAGGTATTCCCCCGTCACCTGACGGGGGAATACCGCCCAGCCCTACTCTTCGGATTACTCCTCATCGGAGGGGGCGGGCCGGACGGTGCTGTCGTCGTGGGTACGGCCCACCGGTTCGATGAGACCGGCCCGAGCGTGCAGGACGTCGCCGATGAACCAGTCGTACACGAACACGCCGATGATCCCGCCGACAAGCGGGCCGATGATCGGCACCCAGAAGTACCAGCTGAACGAACCGTCGATCGTTCCTGGCAGGGCGACGTCACCCCAGCCGGCCATCCACGCAAACAGTCGCGGACCGAAGTCGCGGGCCGGGTTGATCGCGTATCCGGCGTTCGCGCCGAACGAGATGCCGATGGCGGCGACCGCGAAGCCGATGATCAGAGGCCCGAGATTCGCCTTCACCGCGGTGTTGCGGAGGTCGATGACCGCCGCAACGAGCAACACCAGGAACATGGTGCCGATCACCTGGTCGATGAACGGGCCGGTCATGTTGCCCTGGTAGTACGGGGCTGGGAACGTCGCGAAGATGGAGAACGTGGCAAGGCCGCCGGCGGCATCCCTGGCGGTCTTCGATGCCTTGTTGAATGCGTCGATCGCGTCGTGGTAGTTCAGGTAGACCAAGGCGGCACCAGCGAACGCACCAACCACCTGGGCCGCCATGTACGGCAGCACCTTGCGCCAGGGGAACTTGCGGCGGATCGCAAAGGCGAGTGTGATCGCCGGGTTCAGGTGTGCACCACTGACGCCGCCCGCGATGTAGACGCCGAAGACGACAGCGAACGCCCAGCCCCAGGCGATGAGCAACCAGTCGCCCGAGGCGAGAAAGATGGTGGTGTCAGTTTGGGCGCGGCCGGAGCCGGGCAGCGCGGCAACCGCCATCGCCACCACGCCGTCACCAAGCGCCAGCAGAACGAAGGTGCCGAGGAACTCGGCGAGCGCTTCGCCCCAGGTACCGCCGATGCGCTTGAGGCCGCTACCGTTGCGTGCTGCATTCCGGAGCGAAGTCCGGATTGGTGCTATGTCACTCACGATTCAATCTCCCTTGATTGGTGGCGGGGGCCACGAGCCTTGGAAAAGAACTGCCGAACGATCGCCAGGGTAGACCGACTTTTTCTGCTGGGCCAGCCCCAGTTCTCTGCCGAGGATTTTCAGCCGGCATCGAGCCGAACTGACGATAATGCACTTCCAGACCCCTTGTCCCGCGGCGCCGGCGGGGTTAGCTTCATCACGCGGACCACACGTTAACGAAGGAGTTATACATCATGAATCAGTACGTTCTCGCCATCGACCAGGGGACGACCAGCTCCCGTGCCATCGTGTTCGACCACTCGGGCTCCGTCGTCTCGACGGGACAACTCGAGCACGAGCAGATCTTCCCTCGGGCAGGCTGGGTGGAACACGATCCAATGGAGATTTGGAACAACGTCCGCGAGGTGATCGGGCAGGCGCTGTCGAAGGCGAACATCACCAGGCACGACGTTGCCGCGGTCGGCATCACCAACCAGCGTGAGACGGCGGTGGTGTGGGATAAGACCACCGGCAAGCCGGTCTACAACGCCATTGTCTGGCAAGACACGCGCACCCAAGAAATTGTGGACAGGCTTGCCGCCGACGGCGGGGTCGAGCGGTTCAAGCAGAAGGTGGGGCTGCCGCTGGCCACCTACTTCTCCGGCACGAAGATCGTGTGGATTTTGGAGAACGTGGACGGTGCGCGCGAGAAGGCCGAGGCCGGGGACCTCTATTTCGGCAACACCGATTCCTGGGTGCTGTGGAACCTCACCGGCGGGGTCAACGGGGGAGTGCACGTCACCGACGTGACGAACGCGTCCCGCACAATGTTCATGGACCTGGAAACACTGCAGTGGGATGACGACATCCTCGCGGCATTCAACGTACCGAAGTCGATGCTGCCGGAGATCAGGAGTTCCTCCGAGGTGTACGGCACCGCCGAATCTGCCTCGCTACTGCGCGAGACGCCGATCGCCGGCATCCTGGGTGACCAGCAAGCGGCCACGTTCGGGCAGGCGGCGTTCGATCAGGGCGAGGCGAAGAACACCTACGGCACCGGCAACTTCCTGATCTTCAACACCGGCGAGGAGATCATCCACTCGAAGAACGGCCTGTTGACCACGCTCGGCTACAAGCTGGGCGACGCGGCACCGCACTATGCGCTGGAAGGCTCGATCGCCGTGACGGGTGCGCTCGTGCAGTGGCTGCGCGACAACCTGGGGATGATCAGCTCCGCCGAGGAGATCGAGGCGCTCGCGTCAACGGTCGACAACAACGGCGGCGCGTACTTCGTGCCGGCGTTCTCCGGCCTGTTCGCCCCATACTGGCGGTCGGATGCGCGCGGCGCGCTGGTCGGACTCACCCGGTTCGTCAACAAGGGCCACATCGCTCGCGCGGTGCTGGAGGCGACCGCGTTCCAGACCCGCGAGGTGCTGGATGCCGTCAACGCCGACTCCGGGGTGCCCCTGGAGGAGCTCAAGGTCGACGGCGGGATGATCGCGAACAACCTGCTCATGCAGTTCCAGGCCGACATCCTGGGCGTGCCGGTGGTGCGGCCGGTGGTCGCGGAAACCACGGCGCTGGGCGCCGCGTATGCCGCAGGGCTTGCGGTCGGCTTCTGGGAGAACCTCGATGACCTGAGGGCCAACTGGCAGGAGGACAGCCGGTGGGAGCCCAAGATGGACCCGGCCGAGCGCGACCGTCTGATGCGCAACTGGAAGAAGGCCGTCACGAAGACTTTCGACTGGATGGATGACGACGTCAGCTGAGCCCACCCCCGGTGTACGCAACCGAGGGTATGTGGGCGACACTCCGTGATTCTGGCCGGTTTTTCTCGGCGTGTTGCACTCCGCCCTCGATTGCGTACCGGATCACCGGGTCGCGCCGGCCGCCGCCGCCCGCGCGTCCTCGGCCGTGCGCGCGGCGCAGGCCGCATCCGCCGCACTTCGGCACTGGTCCAGCGTCACGGCCTTCAACGCCGTGGCGACCGGACCTCGGGAACGCGGTGACATCGACAGGCTTGAGACGCCGAGTCCGACGAGTACCACCGCCAGGAGCGGGTCGGCCGCCGCCTCCCCGCACACGCCCACCGGCTTGTCCCCCGCGCCGTCGCACAGCATCCGGATCAGTCGCAGCACGCTCGGCTGCCAGGGGTCCCCGAGTGCCGCGAGCGCGCCGAGG
>JBDSDO010000075.1:0-23966 GCA_039920505.1 Terrimesophilobacter sp. | reverse complement strand
GCCACCACGGGCCAGGCTGCCAAAATCTGCAACAACCTGATGCTGTTCATCAACCTCGCCGGAGTGTCCGAGGGCGCGGTTCTAGCCGACCGTCTTGGCCTCGACAAGCAAGTGTTTTGGGACATCGCCTCCGTCTCGTCCGGGAACAGCTGGGCGTTGCGCACGTGGTATCCCGTGAAAGGCGTCGTGGGAACTGCCGCAGTCAACAACGACTTCGCGCCGACGTTCACTGCGGAGCTGGCCAAGAAGGACATCGGTCTGGCAGTGGCCGCGGCCGCGGCAACCGGGACACCGTTGGAGATCGGCGAGCACGTTCAGCAAATGTTCCAAAGGGTGATCGACGCCGGTCAAGCCAAGAAGGACTGCTCCATCATCGTCAAGCTCGTCGACGGCACCCTCGAGCAGGCTCAGTAGGCGCGAGTATGGAGAAGTCGAGAAACGCGTAATAAGCCGGGTGTGGACTACTCCTTGCCGTACTTGGTCGATTACGTCAGAGCAATCGCCTGCAACTCGCCGCTGAGATCGTGTGGATCTCAGCGGCCGAATCTTGGTGCTTCGGGGCTTAGTCGTCCACGCTGCCGATCACGTCGTCCGCGGGCATGGTGACGGACGGGATCGTGACCCCGGGTAGTTGGGGACGGGTGTCGGCCGGTTGTCCGGCGAGGTTATCCACGGATATCGCCTCCGCTGCCCTGTTTAGCCCAGTGCGGGCAAAAGGCGGTGAATTTGCTTGAATGACCGACTCCCCAACCTGGGTTGGCTCAGCGCCGAGCCGGCACGGTGTCGTCGGCCGCTCGGTTGCGGCGCTCGCGCTGTTGCCGCGTCGCGTTGGCCACGGTGGCATAGCCCACGGTGGCGCGAGCGCCGATCCGCTTGGACCACTCATGGCTGCGGGACTCGAGAATCCACCAAAACGCCACCGATACGACCAGAGCGAGACTGACGCCGAAGATCTGCGCCACGATCAGCGGCGCGTCTGCGAGGAGGTAGCTGCTGAAGATCAAGATCGGCACGTGCGTCAAGTACAAACTGAACGAGATCTTGCCGACGAACTGCGTCGGCGCCCAGGAGAGCAACCGCCCCAGTGCACTCCAACCGATGCAGGCGACCACAATGATCGCGGCCGCGAGCGGGGTGAGTGCCTTCAGGGCGTTGGTGATGCCGATGGCCTCGTCGGGCAACGGGCCGGTGAGCCAGGAGGCGATGAGAAGCATCGCCCCGGACAGCGTGATCGCGAGCCAGATCACGTGGTGTGCGGAGCGCCGGTTGACGGCATCCGTGAATCGACGTATCCCATCCATCCCCACGGCGATCATGGCGCCGACGAAGAACGCCGGTAAATAGCGGAGCGAGTCGGCACCGGTAGAAACGCCGACCCAGGTCAGCAGAACGGCACCGGCGATTCCGGCGAACCACCAGCGTTTGAGCAAGGCGGCGAGGATCACGAAAACCGGGAGCAGCAGCGAGAAAATGACCTCCCAGCGCAGCGACCACAGCGGGTTGTTGATCTGCGCGTCACCGCCGAACAGGTCCATTGCGCTGACGATGTTCCCCCAGGAGAACGATGGTGTGCTGGAGCGCGACAGCCAGGTTCCCGAATCCTGCGTGCTCTTCTGCGGGATTGCGACGACGAATGCGGCGGCGACCAGAACGGAGGCGATGACCGGGATCATCAGGCGGGCGATGCGGCGAGGGAAGTAGGCAAACCAGTCGAAACCGTGCCTGAGCGCCGGGATCGACACCACCAGTCCGCTCAACACGAAGAACACGATCACCGACTCGGTGCCGGCAGTGAAGACTTTCAGCGGGCTGAAACTCAGCCATGAGAAAAACGTTCCGCCGGTGAAGTCGGCACCGGGCGGGCTGCCCGGGAACTCGGGGTTCAGCAGCAGCGTGTGGTGGAGAAGCACCACCAGTGCCGCCACCCCGCGCAACCCGTCGAGAGCGGTGAGGCGACCGCTACCATGTGAGCGGGAGACGACGTCTGGGGTTGACATCTAATTCACGCTAAGGCGAGAACCTTGACGAGGTCTGGGAGTTAGCTGCATATCGCCCCGCCGCGTGTGGTAGGGGCGGAAAGGAACCACCGTGACGCTCAGCGCTGACTCGCTCACTGAAATCATCCGGTTCGTCGATCTGGCTGGAGTGCTCGCCAACGCGATTCTCGGCGGGATCGCCGCCCGATCCGCTCGGTTGGACATTGTCGGGTTTCTGATCCTCGCGATCATGTCGGGACTTGGCGGCGGCATGATCCGGGACACGCTCCTGCAGCACGGCACCCCGGTGGCGCTTACCGACCCGGCCTACCTGATCTGCGCCTTTGCCGGCGGAGCGGTCGCATTCTTCATTCCGCTCAGGGGCACACTGTCGCGCCGTTCGCTCGTTCTGTTGGATGCGCTGGCGGTGGGCTGCTGGGCGGCGGCGGGCGCACAGAAAACGCTCGATGCCGGATTGTGGTGGCTGCCCGCGGTCATGCTTGGCGTGATCACCGCGGTTGGCGGCGGAATGGTGCGGGACATCATGCTGTTGAAGGTGCCGACGATATTCGGGGGTAACACGCTCTACGCGACCAGTGCGCTGGTCGCCAGCATCGAAATGGTGGCGTTGAGTCTGCTCGGGTATCAGGCCATCGGTTCCGCCGTCGCCATCCTCAGCGGCGCGCTGTTGTCGTTGCTCGCACGCCGCTATGGCTGGATTCTGCCCACCGGCCTCGAGTTGCGCATCCCGAAGCCCCGGATGCTTCTGAGCCTGCGGCACCGGAGGGAACGGCCGCCCCGCTGACGGACCCGACCGGCACCGACTTTGCCCCTGGTGGCTGAGCGGCAAGTGCGCGCGATGTAGCGTTGCACTGGATAAACCTGACGACGAGGTGGTGAGGCGCGCAAGACGATGAGTGATCAGCCGGAAGGTACCCCGCACCCGCACATCCTGCCCCCCGAGGTCTTGCGCCGCGGGACACCCGAATATCGCCGCACCAGTCGCGTGTTGTTCGCCGCCGGATACATGACCTTCGCCATGCTCTACGTTGTGCAAGGCATCTTGCCGGACGTCAGCCGTGACTTCTCCGTGTCACCAGCGGCCGCCAGCCTCACGCTCTCCCTCACGACACTGCCGCTGGCCGTCGCGGTCATCGTCGCGGCGTCCTGGTCGGAGGGCCAGGGGCGGCGGGGACTGCTCGTCGGGGCCGTGCTCTCCGCCGCGTTGCTCACGCTGGTGGCCTCGATCGCCCCGGACTTCGGCACACTCCTGACGATCAGGATTCTCACCGGACTGGTGCTGGCCGGGCTCCCCGCTGTCGCCATGGCCTACATCGCTGAGGAATTCCATCCCTCCGGGTTGGGCACCACGATGGGTCTGTACATTAGCGGGACAGGCCTGGGCGGAATGAGCGGCCGGCTGGCCGGCGGTTTGATCGCCAGCGTGGCTAACTGGCGGATCGCCATGGCCATTGTCGGCGGCGTGTGTCTGGCCGGCGGCGTCTGGGTTGCGATCCGGCTGCCACCGTCGCATCATTTTGTGCCAGCACCGGGGACTATGCGGCAACGACTGGCGGGAATCCAAGGTCCGCTGCGTGACCCCGTCATCATCCGGTTCGCTCTGGTCGGCTTCGTGCTCATGGGCAGCCTGGTCTCGTTCTTCAATTACCTTCAGTATCGGCTGGTCGTCGCCCCGTTCAACCTGTCGTCGACCCTGGTAGCGCTGGTCTTCGTGCTCTACCTGTTCGGCACCGTGAGCTCCAACTGGATGGGGCAGCTCACCGACAAGCACAGCAGGCGCAAGATACTGTTGCTCGGCCTGGGGATCATGGCCGTGGGCTCCCTCGTCAGCCTCGCCGATGTGCTTCCACTGGTGCTTGTCGGCACGGCGGCAATGGTGTTCGGGTTCTTCGGCGCGCACTCAGTGATCAGCGGTTGGGTGAGCTCGTGGGGCGCTGGACAGCGCGCCCAGTCCTCGGCACTGTACCTGTTCGGGTACCACGTCGGATCCAGTATCGCCGGCTTTGTCGGCGGGCTGTTCTACGCGGCGTTTGGGTGGCCAGGAGAGGTCGGAACCGTGCTCGTGCTCCTCGTGTTCGGGCTCGTCGTGGCTCTGGGTCTGCCCAGGCGCACTGTCGCCAAACCGTAACCAAAATATAATATCTAATGCGCAGTTCCGTGATACGTTGTGAGACTGTCGGGCCGGGCGAGCAGGCCGTCGTAAGCGATGATGCACCTACGAGAGAGGCAAGAAATTTATGAGACTCAAAGCCCTGGCAGTGTTGGCTGTCATCGCAACAAGCAGCATGATGTTGGTGGGATGCGGTTCGAAGGGCGAAGTCAAGGCTGAGAACACCGCCGGCTCCGCTGTTTTGAAGATCGGCGCATCGCTGTCCCTCACCGGAGCGTTGGCACGCGAGGGGCAGCTCACCAAAGAGGGCTACCAACTCTGCCAGACCAAGGTCAATGCCGATGGCGGCATCACCGTCGACGGGAAGAAGACCACCCTCGACATCCAGTACCAAGACGACACGTCCAAGCCCGACGTCGCCGGCCAGCTGGTCGACCAGTTCAACGACGAGGGCATCAAATTGATCCTCGGCTCTTACGGCTCGGCGAACACCGCCGCGCAGGCATCCGTCGTCGAACGAAACGGTCAGGTCATGGTTGACTCCGCCGGTGCGGACAACGAGATCTTCAACAAGGGCTACAAGCGCACCTTCGCCGTGCTGTCGCCGGCGACCGAATACGCGGCGGCCATCGTCAAGGCCATCAACGATCTCGCCACTCCGAAGCCGACAAGCATCGTCTTCCTTTCGGCCGACGACGGCTTCTCCAAGACAGTGACCCAGGGCGGCATGGATACCGCCAAGAAGCTGGGCTTCACGGTGATGGATCCGGAATACTTCCCGAGTGGCACGTCCGACGTCAGCTCATCGCTGACCAAGGTCAAGGGAAACAACCCCGACGTGATCATCGGCTCCGTGCACCTCGTCGAGGGCGTCGCCATCATCAAGCAGGCCAAAGAGCTCGGCGTGACCCCCGCTGGCTTCGGCGAGTCTGTCGCACCGCCCACCCCCGACTTCGCCAAGACCCTCGGCCCATTGGCTGAAAACGTGCTCGGCTCCAGCCAGTGGACCGAATCCACCGCCGGTAAGGACAAGTACTTCGGCACCGCGAAGGACTACGCCAAGGACATCAAAGCGGAGTTCGGCCACGCTCCCGACTATCACAACGCGGAAGCCAGCGCAGCCTGCCTGGCCCTCGCGATCGCGGTCCAGAAGGCCGGTTCTGCCGACGCCGACAAGGTGCGCGACGCGGTAGCGGCGCTCGACACCGAGTCATTCTTCGGGAAGATCAAGTTCGATGCCACCGGGCAGAACACCTTCAAGCCGATGTCGGTTATCCAGGTACAGAACGGCGCAGCCGTGACGGTCTGGCCGAAGGAGTCCGCCGAAGCGAAGCTGATCTGGCCAGGACTCAAGTAGGTGGAGTCATTCCTTCAGGCCACCGTATACGGCCTGCTCCAGGGAGGGCTCTTGGCGCTAGTCGCTGTAGGGTTCTCCCTGGTCTGGGGCGTCATGAATATCGTCAACCTCGCCCACGGATCCTTCGTGATCCTCGGTGCCTACGTCGGGTGGCAACTGCACCAGTCGCTGAACCTGGATCCCTTCCTCGGGATGTTCGTGGCGGCGGCGGTGATGTTCGTCCTTGGCTACGTGCTGCAGCGCTTCCTCATCAACCTTGTGGTCAACGGCCCCATCTTCATCACTCTGTTGCTGACGTTCGGCATTGACCTGCTCATCGTGCAGGGCATGAACATCGCGTTCTCGGCGGACTACCGCAGCATTCAGACGGCGTATGTCAGCGACAGCCTCAGCTTCGGCAGTGTCCGCATACCTCTTGTTCGGCTGCTGGCGTTCTTCTTGGCCGTCATCATCACGGTCATGTTGGTCGCTTTCGTGAACCGCACCCGCACCGGGATGTCGATAATGGCCACTGGAATGGACCGCGGTGCTGCACGCCTCATGGGCATCAAGGCACGCCATGTCTACGCCCTCACCTTCGCGATTGCCGCAGGGCTGGCGGGAATGGCTGGTACTCTGATCGGCACGGTGGGCACGTTCAATCCGTCCGCCGCGGCCGGGTTTACCTTGATGTCCTTCGTGGTCGCCGTGCTCGGCGGCCTAGGCAACATGTACGGCGCGCTCGTCGGCGGTCTTGTCATCGGCCTCGTCGAGGCCTGGGGCGGCCAGTACTTGCCCGGCACCTGGGTCAACGCGCTGGCATTCCTTGTGCTCATCGTCGTGCTCATCGTGAAGCCCACGGGGCTCGTCGGACGCGCGTTTTACTCCTCACGAGTGGAGTTCTGATGTCGACAACGACGGGAACGACCAAACAAACCGCAACACGGCTGTTCCAGAACCCGCGAGTGCGCCGGTTCAGTCCCTGGGTGCTCGGACTAGTGGCAATCCTCGCCGCGCTGGGCTTGCAGACCCAGCTCTACTCTGGACAGGAACGCACCGTCGCAACGATCTTCATGTTCGTCGCGCTGGCGCAGGGTTGGAACATCATCGGCGGTTTCACGGGGTACGCCTCGTTCGGCCAGGTGGTCTTCTTCGGAATCGGCGGATATTTCACCGCCGTCACAATGCACCTGCTGCACTTCGACTTCTGGTCAGCACTAGTTCTCAGCGGCATCGTCGCTGCAGTCTTCGCCGCCTTGATCGGGTTGCCGCTGCTGAGGCTCAAGGGCCACTACTTCGCCATTGCCACCCTCGGTGTCGCCGAGGGCATGCGCGAAGTGGTCTCCAATCTGCCCGAGATCACCGGTGGTGGCGCGGGCATCACAGTGCCCACCGTCGGCAAGGAAGCGGTGACCGCCTACCTCGGCAACGACGGCTTCTACCTGCTGTTCCTCGCCCTGGCGGCGGGAGCGGTGCTGGTCAGTGGTCTCGTGGCGCGCGGCAAATTCGGTTTCGCGCTGCGGGCGATCAACCAAGACGAGGATGCCGCTGCGGCCGTCGGGGTCAACACGACGCGAAGCAAAGTGCTGGCATTCGCCCTGTCCGGGTTCATCACCGGGTTGGTCGGCGCGGCCTACGCGTTCCAGCAGGTGACGATCTTCCCGCAGCGGCTGTTCGATGTGGACATCACGGTGCTCATGATCATTATGGTTGTCATCGGCGGGAGCGGCACGGTGCTCGGCCCGATCATCGGCGCCGTCGCGTTGCAATTTCTCTCCGAGTTCCTCCGGCAGCAGTTCACGAACCTGCACACGTTCATCCTCGGTGGCATCATCATCGTCGCCGTGATTCTGCTCCCGCAGGGCGGCGTGAACTACATCCGGGAGGCCCGGCGAACGAAGGAGTTCTCGTTATTAGCGAACGTGCGGAGGTACCGGCTGTGAGCGCGGTGCCCGTGCTCGAGACTAGAGGCCTGGGACGCCGCTTCGGCGGTTTGCAGGCGGTCTCTGACGTGTCGTTCAGCGTGCCAGAGGGTCAAGTTCTCGGTGTCATCGGGCCCAACGGAGCCGGCAAGAGCACCTTCATCAACCTGGTGACCGGGCATATCAAGCCCACGGAAGGTCGCGTGCTGATCGATGGCAAGGACCTCACCGGTGCTGCCCCGTGGACCATTGCCCGCGCCAGGGTCGCGAGGACGTTCCAGATTGTCAAACCGTTCCGAGGGATGACGGTGCGGGAGAACGTTGCCGTGGGAATCCTTTACGGCCCGGAAGGCACCGGCGTTATGTCACGCGCACTGTCTGCCGCCGACGAGGTGCTCGAACAGGTCGGTATGGCCGGCCTCGGTAATCGGTTGCCGGGCGAGCTGTCCGTCGCCGACGCCCGGCGCCTGGAATTCGCCAAGGCCCTCGCCCTGAACCCGCGCCTGCTACTCCTGGATGAAGTGATGGCGGGTCTTCGGCCAGGAGAGATCGGCCCGAGCCTGGAGCTCATCAGAAACCTGAAAGCTCGCGGCATTACCATCATCGTTGTGGAGCACGTGATGAAGGCGATCCTCGCGGTGAGTGACAAGGTGCTCGTGCTCCATCAGGGAAAGGTGCTTACCTCCGGAGACCCCAAAGAGGTGCTGGCGGACCCCCGAGTGATCGAGGCCTATCTCGGCCACCGCTACGCCAAACGACGTGGCGCGGTACAACCCGAACAGCCCGAAAAAGAACAGCCCGAAGAAGAAGACCAGCACCGAGGAGAACAGGATGTTTGAAGCCCAAGGTGTCTGTGCTGGCTATGGGCGCGTCGAGGTGCTTTGGAACATCGATCTGACGGTCGGCGAGAACGAGATCGTCGCCCTGGTCGGACCCAACGGCGCCGGTAAGACTACGTTGCTGCGAGCGTTGACCGGGATGGTGCCCGTGCGATCGGGGAGCATCGACTTCCGCGGCCAGCAGGTGCAGGGTCGCTCCATCGAGCAGATCGTCGGTTTGGGAATCTCGCACGTTCCGGAAGGTCGCCGATTGTTCCCGGGACTGACCGTCCGCGACAATCTGAGGATGGGCGGCTGGCGCACCAAGAACAACGACATCGACCGCGTTGTCGAGCTGTTCCCGAGGCTCGGGGAACGGCTCAAGCAGGTGGCGGGAAGCATGTCCGGCGGCGAACAGCAGATGTGCGCCATTGCGCGCGGTCTGATGAGTCAGCCGCACCTCATGATGATCGACGAACTGTCCCTCGGCCTGGCTCCGGTCGTCGTGGACGAAATTCTCGAGCGGCTGCCGGGCATTGCAGCCTCGGGGACGTCGATTCTGTTGGTGGAGCAAGATGTCGACGCGGCGCTTACGATCGCCGAGCGCGCCTACGTGCTGGAGACGGGACACGTCGTGCTTTCCGGGTCGGCGGCCGACCTTCTTGCGGACTCTCGTGTGCAGGAGAGCTATCTCGGCGTCTAATGGACATGATTGTGCGGGAAGAACTGATCGTCCCGGGGCCGGCGGAGGCTTTGGCTGCGCTGTTCGACATCCCGGCGCCGTCGACCGAGCACGGGGCGCCGGTGCCGCCGTTGTGGCACTGGCTATATCTACTCGATCGCCCGCGGCAACGCGATCTGGGGCCGGACGGGCACCCTAGCGTCGGCATCCCCGCCCCTCCGGGTCCCGGCTACGGCCGGATGTTCGCCGGCGGTCGGGTGACTCAGCGCGCGCCCCTTCTCTTCGGCGAACGCGCGACCAGGAGTGTGCGGGTCGCGCATCGCGCCGACAAATCCGGCCGATCCGGTCCGCTGGTATTCATGACCACTCGAGTTGAAATCAAGCAGCACGGCAGTCTCGTGATCGTCGAGGAACAGGACATCGTGTACCGGAAGCGCACCCCTACCGGTCCAGCCGCGGCTGCCTCACCGGACCCGGAAGTTGTGCGGGCGTCACCGCTGCTCGAGTTGGACGTCGACCCTGTCGTGTTGTTCCGCTTCTCCGCTCTCACGTTCAACGCCCATCGAATCCACTACGATCGGGAATACGCGTTGAGTGAGGGATACCCCGGTCTTGTTGTGCATGGGCCCCTCCAGGCGCTGTTGATGGGTGAAGTGTTTCGGCGGGCGGGTGAATTCGTGGCAGGGCGCCAGTTCTCGTTCCGGCTGATCGCCCCGACGTTTGGCAGCCAACGTATCGCGGTCATCCGCGCCCGGGAGGACGAACCCACGCTGGCGGTTCGCGACGGCACAGGGACCGTCACTGCGACCGCTGCTCTGGCCGAGGCGGTGGCGTCGTGATCAGCCGCAACCAACTCAGCGACGACGTCGCGGACTACGTCCGACAGCTGATCGTTTCCGGTCAGGCGAAGCCAGGCTCGCGCATGCGACCCGAAGCGATAGCCAGCCAACTCGGGGTGTCGTCGACGCCGGCACGCGAAGCCTTGCAGGCACTTCGCGCCGAAGGGTTCCTGCTGCTTGAGGCCGGCCGGGGATTCACTGTCGCCCCGCTGGTGGGCAACGACATCAGGGATGTCTTCACCGCCCAGAGCCTGCTTGCCGGCGAACTGGTGAGGCGTGCGGCGCTGCGGGCCGAGCCTTCCGACCTGGAGCTGCTCGAATCGATCCAGTACGACATCGAGCACGCGGCGACTGGCGATGAAACGGAGGCGCTCAACCACCAATTCCACCGGACAGTGAACCTGCTTGCCGGAGCCCCGAAGATCGCCGCCATCCTGCGCATCCTCAACAACTACGTGCCGCATCGCTTTTACTCGTCGGTCGGCGGGTGGCGTGACGCGACGCTGAACGACCACAAGGAAATCATGGCCGCGATGCGGGCGCACGACCCGGAGGCGGCTCGCGCGGCGATGGCCGTGCACGTGGTCAATGCCGGCGAACTGCTCGCACGGCACTTCGACGCCAGGGTTCTCGACGAAGACGCCGCCGTTGTGCCGGGCGCCGGCCCAACGGGTTACTGACACTGTCCAACAGGGGATCGTCAGCTTGCTCTATAGGCACGGGCGAGCAAGGACTAATAGGAGCGCGGTAGCCCCAGCACCTTGGTGCCGATATACGCCAGGACGAGGTTGTTGCTGATCGGGGCCACCCGGTAGAGGCGAGTCTCCCGGAATTTTCGTTCGATGTCGTAGGCCTGCACGAAACCGTTGCCGCCGTGTGCGTCCAGGGCGGCGTTGGCGGCTTGCCAACTGGCATCCGACGCGAGGAGCTTCGCCATGTTGGCTTCCACTCCGCAGTTCTCCCCAGTATCGAAGAGTCTGGCGGCCTCGTAGCGCACCAGGTCGGCGGCACGCACGTTGGCGTACGCCTGCGCGAGTGGGAATTGCACGCCCTGGAAGGATCCGACGGAGCTGCCGAATCGTTGCAGCTCGCGCACATAGTCGCTGGCCCTGCGGATGAACCAGTAGCCATCCCCGATGGCCTCCGAGGCCAGCAGGATCCGTTCGGCGTTCCATCCGTCGATTACGTACCGGAACCCGGCTCCCTCCTCGCCGATGAGGCTTTCCGCGGGAATGCGCATGTCGTGGTAGAAGACCTCGTTCGTGGCGTAGTTGAACATGGTGGCCACCGGGACGACCTCGAGGGTGGTCGGTGCCTCCTCGCGAACACGACGCAGGTCCACCAGGAAAAGGCTCAGTCCCTCGGCACGCGACTTCTCGTCTTCGCTGCGATCGGAGGTGCGAGCCAGCACGAGCAGCAGGTCGGACTGCTCGATGCGGCTGGTCCAGTTCTTGTGCCCCGTGATGACGTAGCTGTCGCCATCGCGCACGGCACGGGTTGCGATGCGCGTGGTGTCCGAACCCGCCTCGGGTTCCGTGATGGAGAAGGCCTGCATCCGAAGCGATCCCGAGGCAATCGCGGGGAGATACTGGCGCTTCTGCTCGTCGCTACCGTGGCGCAGGATGGCGCCCATCGTGTACATCTGCGCGTGACAGGCCGCTGAATGCCCGCCTGAGCGGTTGATCTCCTCCATGATGATGCTCGCCTCGGTCAGGCCGAGTCCCATTCCTCCATATTGCGAGGGGATGAGGGCGGCAAGGTAACCCGCGGAGGTCAGAGCCTGCACGAACGCATCCGGGTACGCCCGCCGGGTATCCAGGTCGCGCCAGTACTCGCCGGTGAATCGGGTGCACAGTTCGCGCACGTCCGATCGGAGTGATTCTTGACGATCAGTGGTGGGAGTCATGGAAGTTCCTTTGGTTGTAGGACGGGGCGGGGCGGTCCAGCGCCTCGTTGAGGGACGCATCGTCGTCCGCGTCAGTGATCGAACTCCTCAGTCGCTCTGCGGCAGTGACGCCGATCAGCGTGACCGCTTTCCGAGCGACATCGCCGAAGCTCGCCGGTTTGCCGGGGGAGCCCCGGAAAGCGCTTGTCCGGCGATGTTCGACCGTCCCGTCGCGAAACCTCACCGTCACCGCGGCGCCCCAGGTGGACGGATAGGAGCTTTCAACTTGTTCGTCGCTGACACTGCGGACTTTGGGGAGCCATGCGGCGAGGTCACGGGCGACTTCGGGGGCGCGGTCGAAGTCGTTCAGCGCGGCGCTGCCTTTGGTGAAAGCCAGGGCCGCCCCGAACGGCATGTTGAATTGCGCGTCTACGGAGCTGTGCACCAGCAGTTTGCGTTCCGGCGGGAGCGAGACCAGGGTCTGGCCGGCCTCGATGACCGCGGCCTCAATGGATTCGACGTCGTCGGCGTTGGCGTCGGGGTAGTCGTGGTGCAGGTCGATCATCAGATCCATTACGCCGTGCATGTAGCGGCAGCATGGGTAGAATTTGATGCTCGTCGTCGCCATGCCCGCGCCGTACTCCAGTTTCAGATTCCGGCCGGGCACGGCACCTAATCCGTATTGCACCAGCCAGCCATCTCGGCCTTCGAGAGAGTGTCGGGGTGCGGTGAAGCCTGCCCTCGCCAGGAGCGCCGCGCGAAGACCGCCTGATGCGGCGGCACCGGCGTTGAGGCGCTTCGTCCAGCTGCCGTCTGAGAGGAACTCCAGACTGCCGCTCGCGGTGTCTGCCGCAACGCCCAGGGCGTGAGTCGTTTGGCTGAGATCCAAGCCGAGAAGGCGTGCGCATCCGGCGGCGGCGCCGAGGATGCCGCCGACTCCTGTCGGGTGGAAGCCACGACCGTAGCTTTCTGCCGCGCCGAGCAGAACACCAGCGGAACACATCACGTCATACCCGACGACGGCTGACTCCACGAGCTGGCGCATGGTATTGCCGTTGCTCTCCGCGAGCGCCAGGAGCGCGGGCCAGATCGCGACGCCCGGATGGGAGGATGACTCTTCGTGGGTGTCGTCGAGTTCCAGTCCGTGCGCGGTGACGCCGTTGACCAGCGCGGCATCCTGAGGCAGTGCACGCCGAGCGGAACCTTCGAGCACGCTGCTGCCGGCCACAGCCTGGCTCGGTGCCCATGATGTGACAGCGTCGAGCGCGGCACGAGCGGAGTCTTTCGACGCACCGGCCGCGGCGATCGCCAGGTAATCGAGTAGGAACAGTTGGGCGCGGCTCTTCGTCGCGCCGTCGATCGTGAGCGGCGCCGTCGCGTGAAGCGCCAGCTTTTCGCTGAGGCTGGTGTCGGTCAACTCGGGCCGTCCAGTCCGAGTTCGGCGAACACCGCTGCAGTGTGTTGACCGAGAGCGGGCACGGGGCCCATGGCCGCCTCCCGGCCGGACACGGTGACCGGCGGCAACAGGGACCGCACCGGGCCGACCGGAGTGTCGACCGACCGCCACCGATCTCTTGCCGTCAGCTGCGGGTGAGCGGAGAACTCGGCGACGCTCCTGAGTCTGGCGTTGGCGATACCGGCGGCATCGAGTCGCTGAGTCAGCTCCCTCACCGGGAGGGTTTCGAATGCGCCGCGAATTGCGGCGTCCAACTCACCGCGGTGGGCGACGCGAAGGGCGTTGCTCGCAAACCTCGGGTCGGCGGCCAGGTCGTCGCGGCGCAGCACCGCAGTGCACAGCGCGGCCCATTCGCGCTCGTTCTGCACACCGAGGAAAACGGTTCCGTCGGTGCCGGCAAAAGGGCCATAGGGAGCGATCGACGGGTGCTGGGCCCCACCGCGTTGCGGAGGGGCGCCACCGTATTCGGCGAAGAAATAGGGTTGCGCCATCCATTCGCCGAGCGCCTCGAGCATCGACACCTCGAGTGATTGTCCCTTACCGGTGCGTTCCCTCTCGTAAAGGGCAGTCAGAATCCCCGTGAACGTGTACGTTCCCGCTGCGATGTCGGCGATCGACACCCCCACTTTGGCGGGTTCGTCGGGGGTGCCTGTCACGGAGACCAGGCCGGCCTCACACTGCACGAGCAAGTCGTAGGCTTTCTTCTGCTCGTACGGGCCACCGCGGCCGTAGCCGGAGATGGACGCGGAGATCAGCCGTGGATAACGGGTGGACAGGCTGGGCGCATCCAATCCCAGCCGGTCCGCTGCCCCCGGCGCGAGGTTGTGCACGAGGATGTCGACTTTCGGCAAGACCGCCTCCAGAAACATGGCGCCATGTACCGACTTGAGGTCGACGACGACGCTCTCTTTGCCTCGGTTCAACCACACGAAGTAACTCGACATGCCGTGGACGCTCTGGTCGTAGCCGCGGGCGAAGTCGCCAGAGTCGCGCTCGATCTTGATTACGCGGGCACCGAGATCGGCGAGCTGTCGCGTGGCGAAAGGTCCGGCCACCGCCTGCTCCAGGGACAACACTGTGATTCCGTCCAGTGGTAATGCACCCATTCGCCGTGTCCTTATGTTTGCGAAGCGCCCCGGCAACGAGAACCGAGCGCTATACATAATATATAGCTCGACGAGGGAGATTTTCTGTGGCGAACATCAGATTGTTACTGTGGCCAGCGGCAGTCAGTGCGGGTGTCACATCCATGCCCTGCGCAGTTGTTGCTAATCTCGATACAGAAACTTTCCACCAGGGGCGGCGATGATGACGGATGACGCGCTCTGCGGCATCCGAGTGGCCGATTTCTCGCGAGTGCTCGCCGGACCGTACGCGACCATGATGCTCGCGGACCTCGGCGCGGATGTCATCAAGATCGAAAGCCCGGACGGTGACGACACCCGACACTGGCTGCCTCCCGTCGACGCCGCTGGGCGATCGACCTATTTCTCTGCGGTGAACCGCAACAAGCGCTCGATGGTGTGCGACCTGCGCAGTCCCGACGGCTACGCGAAGGCGCGCGATTTGGCACTCGAAGCGGATGTCCTCATCGAGAATTTCCGTCCGGGGGTGATGGAGAGGCTGGGATTTGACTACGCCGAACTGAGCCAGGGCAATCCAGGGCTGATCTGGTGTTCGATTACCGGGTTCGGCAGGGAGGAGGGCGCGGCGCTCGCGGGTTATGACCTTCTTGTGCAGGCGCTCGGCGGTCTCATGAGCATCACCGGCGCACCGGACACCGGACCGATGAAGGTCGGTGTCGCCCTCGTCGACATTCTCACCGGGCAAAACGCGCTTGCGGGCATCCTGGCAGCTCTGCACGTGCGCGGCCGCACCGGAGCAGGCCAGCGGGTGGACGTGAATCTGCTGTCCAGTTTGCTTTCCGGTTTGGTCAATCAAGCATCGAGCACACTGGCGACCGGGGAATCCCCGAGACGGATGGGTAACGAGCATCCGAGCATCGCGCCTTACGGCGTGTACCGCGCGTCTGATCGCGAGCTTGTGATTGCGGTGGGAAACGACCGACAGTTCACCGCTCTCGCCACCACGCTGGGCGCCCCTTACCTTGCCAGCGACCCCCGGTACGACAGCAACGAATTGCGCGTGCGCAATCGTGCCGACCTGCGTACCGCACTTGAGGCAATTCTCGGCGAGCGATCAGCCCAGTCGTGGGCAGGCCTGCTCTCCGCGGCCGGCGTTCCGGCAGGTCCTGTCAATTCCATCGCCGAGGCGTTCGACCTGGCCCTCGACCTCGGACTTCCCGGTGCTGTGGACATCGTGGACGACGTCACCGGAGTGATCAGCCGCCAGGTCGCCAATCCGATCGCCCTGTCGAGCACCCCTGCGCGGTACCGTCGCGTGCCGTCGGCGCTGGGGCAGCATTCGGATGCGCAGTGGGTTCCACGGCCCGAGAACCCCTCACGACCACGAAGGAAAGAGTGAACATGAGCGCATTGGTCACCGACACGATATTCGACATCGACGCATTGTTGAGTGAGGAAGAGCTTCAGTGGAAGGCGCGCGCGCGAAAGTTCGCCACCGAGCGCATCCTGCCCACCATCGAGCAGGACTTCGAAGACCGGCACTTCCGGTCCGAGTTCGTCGGCGAGCTCGGCGCGCTCGGGTTCCTCGGAATGCATCTGAGCGGCTACGGCTGCGCCGGCGCGGGCGCGGTGAGCTATGGACTGGCCTGCCTGGAGCTGGAGGCGGCCGACAGCGGCTGGCGCACCTTCGTGTCGGTGCAGGGATCGCTGGCGATGTCGGCCATCCACAAGTTCGGCTCCGAGGAGCAGAAGCAGCGCTGGCTGCCGCCGATGGCAGCCGGGACCGCGGTCGGATGCTTCGGCCTGACGGAGCCGAGCGGCGGAAGCGATCCGGCGGGCATGCTCACCACGGCCCATCGGGATGGCGACGACTGGGTGCTGAACGGTTCCAAACGCTGGATCGGCCTAGCCAGCATCGCGGATGTCGCCGTCGTTTGGGCGAAGACTGAAGGCGGTGTGCGGGGGTTCCTGGTTCCGGCCGGAACCGCCGGCTATCGCGCGGTGCCGATCGAGAACAAGCTGTCTATGCGAGCGTCGATCCAGTGCGATCTGTTCTTCGACGAGTGCCGCTTGCCGGCATCCGCGATGCTGCCGAACGCGCGCGGTCTGTCTGGTCCGTTCAGCTGCTTGAACGAGGCGAGATACGGCATCATCTGGGGCGCGATGGGGGCCGCGCGCTCGTGTCTTGAGGCCGCCATCGGCCGGTCGAGGTCGCGGCAGGTGTTCGGCAAGCCCATCGGCGCCATGCAATTGACCCAGCAGAAGCTTGCCGACATGTTCGTCGAATATGAGAAGGGCATGCTGGTCGCCGTGCACATCGGGCGCCAGAAAGAAGCCGGTACCCTCACGCACGCGCAGATCAGCGTCGGCAAACTCAACAACGTGCGCGAGGCGATCGCGATCGCCGGCACGGCCCGGTCGATCCTCGGCGGAGACGGAATCACCTCCGATTTCCCGGTGATGCGGCACATGGCGAACCTGGAATCGGTGCGCACCTACGAGGGCACCGACGAAGTGCACGCCCTCGTGCTCGGACGCGAGTTGACCGGACTGAACGCATTCGCCTAGCGCACCATCCCGAGCGGAAAGCACCCGAGGCTTGCCCTGAGCACGTCGCGCAGGTCCAGAAGCGGCCCGACAGACGGTCAGTGACCTGATTCGCGACGGACGGAGGTCCAGGCGGACTGGATGTGCGCCCTCATGACCGACTCCGCCCAGATCGGGTTTCCGGCGCGGAGGGCGTCGACCAGTTCGTGATGGTGTGCCAGGCTTCTGCGCAACTCCTCAGCGTTGTAATGCGAGAACGTGCGCCAGACAAACGGGAGTTGCACCAGCGACGCCAGCATCGAACGAATCCTGTCATTGCCGGTGGACTCCAGGATCGCATCGTGGAACCGGCTGTTCAGATCGGTGAGCGCGTCAAGATCAGGCCGAGACGACGCGCCCGCCGCGTCCATGTCATCCGCCAACCGTGCCAGGGTTTCCAGATCAGCGCGGCCGCCTGTCGCGGCCAACCCGCAGGCCCACGGCTCAACAAGGGAGCGCAGTGCGTACACGTCTTGGAGATCCTTGAAGGTCCAACTCTGCACCTGTGCACCGCGGTTGCGTTCGTGCCGCACCAGGCCTTCTGCTGAGAGCCGCCGCAGCGCCTCACGCACCGGGGTGCGGCTGACGCCGAGGTTCGCTGCCAGATCGCTTTCGCGCAACCAATCGCCGCCAGCCTGCTCGCCGGACAGAATCTGATCGCGGATTGACTGGTACGCCAGGTCGACGGCGTGTGTCTCGTCAAACGCATCGGGGCTGCTCATCATCTCGGGATAAAGCTAGCATGCGCGGAACTTTTAAGAGTTGTATGCAATTTGGAGAAATTGCACTTGACGGAAAGTGGTTATTGGCCTAGGTTTAGGAAAACTCTTCTGAAGAAACTCGACAATAAATGCTCGAGTTGTATACGAAAGATGGCGATGGTGCACTCCGAGCAGTATCTTCCCCTTGACGATCTGCGGGTCGTGGAACTTGGCTCTCTGCTGGCCGGACCGTTCTGCGGCCAATTGCTGGGCGACTTCGGAGCCGAGATCATCAAGGTCGAAGATCCCGGCGTCGGAGACCCGATGCGGCAGTGGGGGCGGGAGAAGCCGTATGGCACCTCGCTCTGGTGGCCGGTGGTGGCCAGGAACAAAAAGTCCGTCACCGCGAACATGCGCACCGAGCAGGGCCAGGACTTGGTGCGCCAGTTACTGTCCTCCGCAGATGTGCTCATCGAAAATTTCCGCCCGGGCACCCTTGAGCGGTGGGGACTGTCCCCGGAAGAACTGTGGAAGACCAACCCGCGGCTGATCGTCACCCGGGTCACCGGATTCGGCCAGACCGGGCCCTACGCCAAGCAAGCCGGATACGGCTCCATCGGCGAGGCGATGGGCGGCATCCGCTACGTC
Organism: Terrimesophilobacter sp.; assembly: GCA_039920505.1. Classification (GTDB taxonomy): domain Bacteria; phylum Actinomycetota; class Actinomycetes; order Actinomycetales; family Microbacteriaceae; genus Parafrigoribacterium. The sequence continues at coordinate 5,901 of JBDSDO010000075.1, read as the reverse complement.
ACCGGCGAGCCGGACCGGCCGCCGGCCCGCGCGGGGATCTCCCTGGGCGACTCCCTGGCGGCGATGTTCGCCGCTGTCGGCACCCTGGTGGCCGTGCACCAGCGCGAGCGCTCTGGCAAGGGCCAGGTCGTCGACTCCGCAATCTATGAGGCAGTGCTTGGACTGATGGAGTCCTTGCTTCCGGAGTGGCAGATCGCCGGATACGAACGCCAGCGCACCGGGGCAACCTTGCCGAACGTGTCCCCAAGCAACGTCTATCCCACCAGCGACGGCGAAATGGTGCTCGTCGCCGCGAACCAGGACACCGTCTTCCGGCGGCTGGCGGAGGTGATGGGCCGCCAGGATTTGGCCGCCGACGAACGCTATGCCACGCACGGAGCGCGGGGGGCACACATGGAGGAGTTGGACCAGATCATCGCCCTGTGGACGACGACCAAGGCCGCCGACGAGCTGCTCGAACTACTGCACGCCGGCGGAGTTCCAGCCGGCCGCATCTTCCGCGCCAAAGACATGTTTGCAGACCCGCACTTTGCGGCGCGGGAGGCGATTGTGCGTCTGGCGCATCCGGACTTCGGTGAGTTCGCCATGCAGAACGTCTTCCCCCGACTGTCCGAAACCCCCGGTGCCGTTCGGCACCTGGGTCCAACTCTCGGTGAACACAACAAAGAGATCTATCAAGGCTTGCTGGGCCTCGATGACGACGCACTGTCGTCACTGCGCTCAGCCGGCGTGATTTAAGGGAGAAAAATGGCCTTTCGACTGGGTGTCGACGTCGGTGGAACCTTCACCGACCTCCTGTTGGTTGATGAGGATAGCGGGGCTACGTTCCGCGCGAAAACATCCTCGACCCCGCACGACCAATCCATTGGTGTGCTGCGAGGGATCGGCCAGGTTTGCGAGCTCGCCGGCATCGGGCTCAGCCAGGTCGGTGATGTGCTGCACGGCACCACGGTGGCGACCAACGCGATACTCGAAGGCAAGGGTGCCCGGGTCGGCTTGGTGACCACCTCCGGATTCCGCCAGGTACTGCAGATCGCACGGTCCTTTGTGCCCGGCGGTCTGGCCGGTTGGATCATCTGGCCCAAGCCGGAGCCGCTGGCTGCGCTGGAAGACACCGTCGAAGTGCGCGGTCGCATGGGCAGCAAGGGCGAAATTGTCACGCCGCTGGACGAAGACGATGTGCGCGCCCAGCTGCGCAAGCTCAAGGGACAGGGCATCGAGGCACTCAGCGTCAGCCTGATCAACTCGTACGCCAATGCCGAGCACGAACGCAGGATCGGCGAGATCGCCGCAGAAGAGCTTCCCGGGATGGCCGTGTCGCTGTCATCGTCCGTGCTGCCAGAACTGCGCGAGTATGAGCGTGCGATCACCACCGTGGCCAACGCCTACGTGCAACCGCAGGTTGCCAAGTACGTCGCCCATTTGGAAAGCGAGCTTGCGGCATCCGGTGCGAGCGGCAAACTGTACATCCTCAAGAGCGACGGCGGTTTGGTTTCCGCGGCTGCCGCCGGCCACAACCCAGTGTCGGTAATGATGTCCGGGCCGGCCGGTGGCGTGATCGGCGCCACCTGGGTCGCCGAACAGGCCGGGTTCCATGATTTCCTCACCCTCGACATGGGCGGCACGTCCACCGACGTTGCTCTGGTGCAGGACCTCACGCCGAGAATCGGCCGGGAGACGACCGTGGGTGACCTCACCGTGAGGGCGACCTCCGTGGACGTGCGCACCGTCGGTGCCGGCGGCGGGTCCATCGCACACGTGCCACCCCTGACCCAAGCTCTCCGTGTCGGCCCGCAGAGTGCCGGCGCGGACCCGGGGCCGGCGGCATACGGAAGTGGCGGCACCGATCCGACTGTCACCGACGCCAACGTGGTGCTGGGCTACTTGCCCACCGAACTGGCCGGCGGGGAAATCAAGCTGGACCGCACGGCGGCGCGCAACGCGGTACAGCAGATCATGGACGCCACCACGCTGGACTCGGTCGAGGCGGCCGCCGCCGGCATCATCGACATCGTCAATGAGCACATGTTTGGGGCGCTGCGCCTGGTGTCAGTGCAGCAGGGTTTCGACCCGCGCGACTTCGCGCTGGTCGCGTTCGGTGGGGCCGGTCCGCTGCACGCCAATGCACTGGGCCGACTGATGGGCACCTGGCCGGTGATCATTCCGCCGTCGCCGGGTGTGCTGTGTGCCTACGGCGACGCGACCACCAGCCTGCGCGATCAGTCGGTGCGCACCCTGGTCCGCAGCTTCAACGACCTGACCGACGATAGCCTGCGCGAAATTCTGCACCAGCTGGCGGAGGTGGCCTGCGTACCGCTGATCGAACAGGGGATACCGCGTTCGGAACAGGAAGTCGTCTACACGGCCGATCTGCGTTATCTGGGCCAAGGATTTGAGATCCCCGTGGAAATCGACATTGCCGCCTTCGACGGGAACGGTGGCGGGCTGGACGCGCTTCGAGCAGTGTTCGACGCGGAACACCAACGACTGTTCTAGTTCCTTTTAAACAACGAACACGAGATGGTCACCGTGCGGGCGACGGCGAGCGGGCCACGGCCCGAAGTCGCAGCGCGCACACTGGCCGGTGCCGGCGCGGATCCAGCGCCGGCTCTCAGCGCGACGACCGAGATCTGGGTGGACGACGCATTCGTGCACGCAAACGTCTACGACCGAGGGCGGCTGTTGGCCGGCAATGTGGTGCACGGTCCTGCCATCATCACCGAGATGGATTCAACCACTCTCGTGCTGCCGGGTCATCACGCCACGGTGCACGTCAGTGGCAGCTTGCTCATTGAACCCAGTACCGCCGAAAAGACCCAGGAGGCATGAGACCATGGCACGTCTGATCGAAACCGTAACCGAACCGCTGCAACCGGTTGATGTCGATGTGGTCACCGTTGATCTGGTCGAGAACGCGCTGCGTCACGCGCGGTACGAGATGGACGAGGTGCTGTTTCGCACAGCGCTGTCGCCAGGCATCCGGGAACAGCACGATGAGTTCCCGCTGATCGGCGATGCCGAGGGGAAGATGGTCGTCGGCCAGTTCGGGCTGTCTATCCCGGACTTCCTGGCCAACTTCGACGGCACCATCGAGGAGGGCGACGTCTTGCTCACCTCGGACCCGTATTCGTGCGGTGCGGCGATCAGCCACGCCAACGATTGGTTGGTGGTGATGCCGATCTTCTTTGAAGGTCGCATCGTGGGCTGGTCGTCGATGTTCGGGCACATGACCGATGTGGGCGGCAAGACGCCGGCGTCCATGCCCACCGACGCGCGCACCATCTTCGAAGAAGGGGTGGTGATCCCGCCCTTCAAGATCTACAACAAAGGAGTGCTTGCGGAGGACTCGCTGCGGATCATCCTCAACCAGGTGCGCAAGCCCGACTGGAACCGAGCTGACCTGAACGGACTGATCGCCGCGTGTCGCACGGCCGCCCGACGAGTGCAGGAACTGTGCACACGATTCGGCGCTGACACCTACACGTCCGCACTTGATGCGCTCATGGATCGCAATTACCGGGCGATGAAAACGTTGCTTGCGATGGTGTTCAAAGACGGGGAGACCCTCTCGTTCACCGACTACATCGATGACGACGGTGTGGGCTACGGGCCGTACAAGCTGAAGATGAGCCTGACCCGCACGGGTGACAAGGTGCTGCTCGACTTCAGCGAAAGCAGCCCTCAGGCACAGGGGCCGATCAACTACTTCATCAACGAAAACCTGGTGCGGATGTTCTTCGGTATCTACATGATCACCGTCGCCGACCCCCAGATTCTGTGGAATGACGGGTTCTACCCATTGGTCGATGTGATCATCCCCGAAGACTCGTTCTGGAAACCGAAATACCCGGCGGCGTTGAATGCCCGCAACCACGGGATCGGACGAGTGTTCGACCTGTTTGGCGGGCTGCTCGGGCAGACCAACCCCGACCTGCTGAACGCCGCCGGTTTCTCGTCCTCACCGCACTTCATGTACTCAGGTAACTACAGTGAAGGTGACCGCAAGGGCGAATGGTTCCAGCTGTATTCGATCGGTTTCGGCGGCATCCCCGGACGTCCCATCGGCGACGGCCCGGACGGCTACTCGCTGTGGCCGTCATTCGTCAACATCCCGTGCGAATACCTCGAGTCCTACTATCCGCTGCGGATCGAACGGTGGGAGACCATTGCCGACACCGGCGGCGCCGGACTGCACCGAGGGGGCAATGGCGTGGATGTCGCGTACCGGTTTCTGGAACCGGGTACCATCGCCATCCACGACGACCGCTGGCTCACCTATCCGTGGGGCGTGAACGGCGGGGAACCGGGTGCTCGTGGTCGCAAATGGATCGATCGGGTTGATGGTTCAAAAGACATCATCCCCAGCAAGGTAATCGATGTCCATGTCTTTCCGGGCGATGTGCTCCACTTCGTCACCTGGGGCGGCGGCGGATGGGGGGACCCGCTTGCGCGAGACACCGACCTTGTCTCACTCGAGGTGCGGCGCGGACTGGTAACGGCTGAAGGGGCGCGCTCCTATGGAGTCGTGTGCGACAGTGCAGGGACCGTCGATCCGGAGGCAACGGAACGGTTGCGAGACGAACTCCGCTCGGGGCGTCCGACACCGCTGCCCACGTTCAACATGGGGCCACCGCTGGAGACCATTCTGGAACGCTGCCTTGAGGAAACCGGGCTGCCGGCCCCGCTTCCGCCCATCCGTACGTGAGACAAGAGGTGTGAGGGTATCTGATGGCGAGTTTTTCAGCCGGGTTCGGTGGAACAGTGGTGCTGGGTCGGCGTCCCGTGGTGCTGTCGATCGATTTGATGCGCTCCTACTTCGACCCGAGTAGTCCGTTGTGTCTTCCGTCGATGTCCAGCTTGGAGTCGGCGGGCCGGATTGTTGCGGCGGCGCGTGCGGTCGGCGTACCGGTGATGCACACACGCACGGTGTACGGTCCAGGCGGAACCGACGGCGGCCTCTTCATACGCAAGGTGCCCGCGCTCGAAATGCTCATCGGTGACAACCCGATGAACGAGATCATGCCGCAGGTTGCACCCCGTGAGAATGAACTCGTTCTGGTGAAGCAGTACGCGAGCGCGTTTTTCGGCACCTCCCTGTCGTCGACCCTGCAGTCCAGCGGGATCGACACCCTGGTTATCGTCGGCGTGAGCACGAGCGGCTGCGTGCGTGCCACCGCCGTCGATGCGTTGCAGCACGGTTTCATTTCCGTCGTCGTGCAGGATGCCGTCGGCGACCGAACGAAAGAAGTCCATGAGTCGAACCTTTTCGACCTCGGAGCCAAGTACTCCGAGGTGGTCGACGAGACGGACATCGTCAACTATTTGGAGAGTGACCGATGACCAGGGTTGAGATCTGCGAAGTGTCGCCCCGCGACGGTTTGCAAAATGAGGCCGAGCTGCTCGTCACCGCCGACAAGGTGGAACTGGTTGAGCGTGCGATCCGCGCTGGTGCGCGCCGGATCGAGGTCACCAGCTTCGTGCACCCGAAGCGGGTCCCGCAGATGGCGGATGCCGAGGCGGTGATGGCGGCGCTGCCGCGTCCAGCCGGTGTCAGTTACTCGGGGCTGATCATGAACCAGCGCGGACTTGACCGTGCCCTGGCTGCCGGAGTCGACGAGGTCAATATTGTCGTCGTAGCGACGGACACGTTCTGCGACCGCAACCAGGGCATGACCACCGATCAGTCTGTCGGTCTGGCGGTGCAACTGGTCGCCGGGGCGCGCTCCGCCGGCATCCGCTCCACCATTACAATCGGTGCCGCGTTCGGGTGTCCGTTCGAGGGAGAGGTGCCGCTGACCCGGCTTGAACACGTCATCCGCGGCGTCGTCGATGCTGCACCCGACGAGTTGGCGCTCGCCGACACGATCGGGGTTGCCGTGCCGGGCGATGTGACCGAGCGGA
>JBDSDO010000074.1:0-8475 GCA_039920505.1 Terrimesophilobacter sp. | reverse complement strand
GCCCAAAAGCTCGGCGTCGACACGGACGCCCTGCTGGTCAGCCAGCCCGACACCGGCGAGCAGGCGCTCGAGATCGCCGACATGCTCGTGCGTTCCGGATCGATCGACCTCATCGTCATCGACTCGGTCGCGGCCCTGGTGCCGAAAGCCGAGATCGAGGGCGAGATGGGCGACGCGCACGTAGGCCTCCAGGCCCGACTCATGTCGCAAGCGCTCCGCAAACTCGCGGGTGCGCTCAACCAGACGCAGACCACGATGATCTTCATCAACCAGCTGCGCGAGAAAATCGGTGTGTTTTTCGGCAGCCCGGAGACCACCTCCGGCGGCAAGGCGCTGAAGTTCTACGCTTCCGTGCGTCTGGACATCCGGCGCATCGAGACCTTGAAAGAGGGCACCAACGCCGTGGGTAACCGCACCAGGGTCAAGGTGGTCAAGAACAAGATGGCGCCGCCGTTCAAGCAGGCCGAGTTCGACATCCTGTACGGCATCGGCATCTCCCGCGAAGGCAGCCTCATCGACTTCGGCGTCGAGCACGAGATCGTGCGCAAGTCCGGCGCCTGGTACACCTACGACGGCGACCAGCTCGGACAAGGCAAAGAGAACTCGCGCAGATACCTGATCGAGAACCCGGAGACGGCGAACGAGATCGAACGCAAGATCAAGATGAAGCTCGGCATCATGCCCGACCCCGAGGCCATTGCGGCGGCAGCGAAGGCCGCCGCCGAAACCGCCAAGGCCGCCGGCACGACGCCGGAACCGGCGACGGCGCGTAAGGCAGTATGACGAGGCGGCAATGAAGTCGGATGACGGCCTCGCCCCGGTGACCTACCTCCCCGGGGCGATGCCGCCTGCCCCCGCCGACACCGTCCGCAAGCCCAAGTCGACGACCAGGGACGTGAGCATCCGGGCGCTGACCAGGCGAGACCTGTCCCGCTGGGAACTCGAGCAGGTACTGCGTGCTCGGGATCTCGATGACGATGCGGTGGCGGCAGAGATCACCCGACTCGAAGATATCGGACTCATCGACGACGCTGCCCTCGCCGACATGCTGGTGCGCACCAGGCACGAACGCAAGGGACTCGGCCGGTCGGCACTGGCTTCGGAGCTGCGCCGCCGCCACGTCGAGCAACGCGACATCGACGCCGCGCTGGCGCAGATCGACGACGACGACGAGCGCGCGACCGCCGTGCGACTGGCACAGGATCGGGCGCGGCGACTGCACGGCCTCGATCAGGAAACTGCCGTCCGTCGCCTCAGTGGTTATCTGATGCGAAAGGGCTACTCGTCCGATGTGGTCCGCTCGGCGGTGCGGGAGGCATTGCCGTCGCACCGTTCCGGCGTCGCGTTCGACTGACGTCCGTGGGACCACCATGCTAGTGGCCATCGTCGGCGCCACCGGGACGGGCAAATCCGCCCTCTCACTCGACTTGGCCGACGCGCTCGCCTCTCTCGGTCGGAAAGCGGAGATCGTCAACGCCGACGCCATGCAGCTGTATCGGGGCATGGACATCGGTACCGCGAAACTGCCGGTCGCGGACCGCCGTGGGATCCCACACCATCTGTTCGACGTGCTCGACGTCACCGAAGACGCCAGCGTCGCCCGCTACCAGGACGTGGCGCGGGAGACGGTGCAGGGTATTCTCGCCCGCGGCGCGGTTCCGATCCTGGTGGGCGGATCCGGGCTGTACGTCTCCTCCGTGCTTTACGATTTCCGCTTCCCCGCCACGGATGCGTCGGTCCGCGGCCGCCTCGAAGCCGAACTGGCGGCGGAAGGCCCCGCAGCACTGCACGACAAGCTGATCGCCGTGGATCCGGTCGCTGCCGCGGCGATCGGACCGCACAACGGCCGCAGAATCGTCCGGGCGCTCGAAGTGGTCGAGATCACCGGGGTGCCTTTCGGGGCGGGCCTGCCGGAACGAACCCGCACCTGGATGCCGACGACAATCCTGGGGCTGCGCGTGCCGCGTGCCGACCTGGTTGCGCGGCTCGACGAGCGAGTGCGCGGCATGTGGCGCGATGGCCTGGTCGACGAGGTGCGATCGCTGCTGCCGCTGGGCATCGAGCGCGCGGCGACCGCCGGACGCGCGATCGGCTATGCCCAGGCGATCGCCCAATTGTCCGGCCGACTCGGGGAGGCGGAGGCCATCGAGCTCACCGCCGCACTCACCAGGCGGTATGCCCGTCGGCAGTTGGGCTGGTTCCGGCGTGACAAGCTCACCCGTTGGCTGGACTACGACGACCCCGAGCGGACCGATCGCGCCGTGCAACTAGTCTTGTCCAATGGCTGAAATTTCCTTCACGAAGGGGCACGGCACGGGGAACGACTTCGTGCTGTTCGCCGACCCAGACGGCGAGTTGGACCTCACCGCGCGGCAACTCGCGACCATCGCGGATCGGCATTTCGGCGTCGGCGCCGACGGAGTGATCCGAGCGGTGCGTTCCCGCAGTTTGACGGAGGGCGCCGCGGCCCTCGCGGAAGACGACGCGGCCGAGTGGTTTATGGATTACCACAACGCCGACGGATCGCCGTCGGAGATGTGCGGCAACGGCATCCGGGTCTACGCGAAGTTTCTGCTCGAGATGGGACTTGCCGAGCTTCCCGACGGCGGCACGCTGCCGATCGGCACCCGAGGCGGCGTACGCGACGTGCAGCGAAACCTGAGCGGCTTTCAGGTGGATCTGGGTCGCTGGCGGCTGGACGGCGGCGAACCCCTGGTGCGCGCCAGGAATCTCAAGGTGGCACGGCCGGGGCTCGGCATCAACGTCGGCAACCCGCATGTGGTCGTAGCTCTGTCCAGCGTGGCAGAACTCGAATCGGCGGATCTTTCGGTCATTCCCGTTGTGGAGCCGGATCAGATCGGCGGTGTTAACGTGGAGTTCGTCGTTCCGGTCGACCCCATGATCCAAGGCGGCATGGGCCGCATCCGGATGCGCGTGCATGAGCGCGGCAGCGGGGAGACCCTGTCGTGCGGCACGGGCGCCGTGGCTGCGGCGTTGGCGACGCGGCACTGGGCCGGAGCGGGCGCGCCCAATCGTTGGAAGGTCGAGGTGCCCGGCGGCACATTGGGCGTGCGGATGTGGCCGGCCGAGGACGGCGAACACGTGTCACTCAGCGGTCCTGCCGAGTTCGTCTACCGGGGCGTCATCGAGGTTTGAGAGTCCGCGGCGGAGCGTCGACGCACCCGCAACACCCGATAGCCCTTGTTCGTCGCGGCACGCGAGACAGCGAATTCGCCGGAGAGCGCGCCCTCGAGCCAGCGGTGCAGCGAGTCCGAGCCGAGATTCCGTTGCACCACTAACCAGGCATCACCGCCGTCCTCCAGCCGAGGCAACCACCGCAGCAGCATCGAGTGGAGTTCGTCCTTGCCAACCCGGATCGGCGGGTTGGAGCGGATCGAGGTGAACCGGACGTCGCCCGGAATGTCGTCGGGGGAAGCGGCGACCACGTTGTCCAGTCCCGCGGCGGCCGCGTTGCGCTTCACCAAATCGAGAGCGCGCCGGTTCACGTCGACGGCCCAGACTGTGGCGTGTGGGGACTGCAGCGCCAAGGTGAGCGCGATCGGACCCCATCCGCAGCCGAGGTCGAGGAGATGGCCGCCCGGGGGAGCCGGTGGCGTGTTGGCGAGCAGAATCCGGGTGCCGGCGTCGATCCGCTCGGGGCTGAAGATGCCGCTGGCCGTGGTCAGTTCATAGTCCTGGCCCTCCAACGTGGTGTGGAATTGGCGCAAGCGAGGGTCGCTTTTCGGGTCTGAAGAGAAGTATTGCTCGCTGGCCATGCAGAAAAACTTACCGAAGTGCGAGGGCTTAGGGTTAACCGAATGAATATACGTGAGCCTGGCGAGAGCGCGTCGGACGATCTTATCGCTCGAGTGCTCGCTCGATCGAGCAACCGGGCGCAGGCCCTGGGGGTCGACTCCGATCAACCACAAAGCGCCGACGGCGACCAGTTCGAGCGCGAGGACCGGCGAGCGTTGCGTCGGGTGCCCGGGTTGTCCACTGAACTCGAAGACGTCACTGAGGTCGAATACCGGCAGCTGCGCATCGAGAATGTCATCCTCATTGGCATCTACGCCGGCGGAACGCTCGAGGAAGCGGAGAACTCGCTCCACGAACTGGCGGCGCTGGCCGAGACGGCGGGAGCCGTGGTGCTCGACGGTGTGCTGCAACGCCGTCCGAACCCGGACCCGAGCACGTATTTCGGCAAAGGCAAAGCCGCCGAACTCGCCCACCTCGTCGCCGGTCTCGGCGCCGACACAGTCATCGCCGACACCGAACTGGCGCCCAGCCAGCGTCGTGCTCTTGAAGACGTTGTCAAGGTCAAGGTGATTGACCGCACGGCCGTCATCCTCGACATCTTCAGCCAGCACGCCAAGAGCCGGGAAGGCAAGGCGCAAGTCGAGCTGGCGCAACTCGAATATTTGCTGCCGCGGCTCCGCGGATGGGGCGACTCGATGTCCCGCCAGGCCGGTGGTCAAGTCGGCGGGGCAGGTGCGGGTATGGGATCGCGCGGACCGTGTGAGACCAAGATCGAATTGGACCGCCGCCGCATCCACACGCGCATGGCGCGGCTGCGCAAACAAATTGCCGGCTTCGCACCGGCGCGCGAAGCGAAACGGGCCAACCGGCATCGCAACGCCGTTCCCTCCGTCGCCATCGCCGGCTACACGAACGCCGGGAAGTCGTCTCTGCTGAACCGGATCACCCGCACCGGTGCCCTGGTCGAGAACGCATTGTTCGCCACCCTCGACACCGCAGTGCGACGCGCCACGACCGACGACGGCAGGGTTTACACCCTCGTCGACACTGTCGGATTCGTCAGGAACCTTCCCCACCAGCTCGTTGAAGCGTTCCGCTCGACGCTTGAAGAGGTACGCGACTGCGACATCATCGTGCACGTGGTTGACGCTTCGCATCCGGACCCCGCCGGGCAGCTGGAGACCGTGCGCGCCGTCATCGGTGAGCTGGAGGCCCGCAGCATCCCCGAGATTGTCGCCTTCAACAAAACCGACCTGATGACCGAGGACGAGAGGCTGGTGCTGCGAGGCCTCGAGCCGAAGGCGGTCTTCACGTCAGCCCACACGGGTGAGGGCATCGACGAACTGCTTGAGCGCATCGCGCAGCTGCTTCCGAAGCCGTCGATCAGGCTCGACCTATTGGTTCCGTACGACCATGGAGAAGTGATTTCCGCGCTGCACGGTCACGGTCGCATTCTGGACACGGCGTATGTCGAAGGCGGCACCCTGATCACCGCGTTGGTCACCGAGCAGCACGTCGCGCAACTTCAGGATTACGTGGTGCCCGGTAGCGGGGAACATCGCTGAAGCCGGAGGGGATCCCTTCGGCGGCTAAACCGCTCGCAGTACCGCCACGACTTTGCCCAGCACCTCGGCGTGGTCACCCAGGATCGGCGCGAAACTCGTATTGCGCGGTAGCAGCCAGGTGTGACCGTCACGCTGCTGGAACACCTTGACGGTCGCTTCTTCGTCGAGCATGGCTGCGACGATGTCGCCGTTGTTCGCGGTGCTCTGTTGACGCACGACGATCCAGTCGCCATTGCAAATGGCGGCGTCGATCATCGATTCCCCCGATACCTTGAGCATGAACAGCTCGCCCTTGCCGACGAGCTGCCGGGGGAGCGGGAACACCTCGTCGATCTGCTGTTCGGCGGTGATGGGGATTCCCGCAGCAATGCGGCCGACGAGTGGGACCATAGCGGCGTCGCCCACGGGGATCCGCCCGTCGGACGGCGTCGTGCCAGATTCGGCGCCTGCCTGGTGCGGCACGTCGATAAGGATCTCCAGGGCCCGCGGGCGCTTGGGGTCGCGCCGGAGGTAGCCGCTGAGTTGAAGCTGGCCGAGTTGATGGGTAACGCTCGATAGCGACGAAAGCCCCACTGCATCGCCAATCTCGCGCATGCTCGGCGGATATCCGCGGGATTCCACCGAATGGCGGATCGCCTCGAGGATCGCTATTTGCTTGGCACTGAGACTCTTCCGCCGCCGAGTGCCGCTCTTGGGCCGGGGGATTTTCCGCGCCGATACCGCCTGGTCAGTCGTGATTTCAGGAGCCTGATCTGCGGTGTCCATGTCGTGTGTCCGATCTTCCTCGTGGTGGGTACTGCGTGCTTTATGAGTTATGTCCGGGGCGTGAAAGACGTCTATGTCAGTGGTGTCTGGTTGCCTGATGTTCGACACCAACACTGTACCTCCGATCGGGATCACAAGCAAAGGTGTGTTCGACGGTGTGTCGCGCAAAAGGTTCGGCAGATCGAAAGAAAAAGGTTGCAAAGTAGGGAAAGCGTATGTATGTTCGGAACGTGAGTTCGTATTCGACGCTCCCGGCCGAGCGTCGGATACGAACACAGCACAGTAGTAGGCACGGCATGCAGCACGGCGAAGCCACCTGCTCGGCGAGAGAGGTCAATGACATGAACGTGAACCATATGCGCCCGGCACCATTGCGGATCACCAGGCGTGGTCGCGCGGTGGTGACCATGCTCGCGGCGCTTCCGCTCGTTGTCGGTGCGCTGGTCTTCGCCGTCAACGGGGGGATCGCCACCGCGACGCAGAGCAGCAGCTCGACGCGGTTCGAGCAGGTGACCGTCACAGCCGGGCAGTCGTTGTGGGAGCTTGCCGCCGACCTTGCGCCATCCGCAGATCCACGGGACGTGGTCTCGGACATCGTGCACCTCAACCAATTGGACGGAGCCGACGTTCAGCCCGGTCAGCAGTTGGCGATCCCGGCCCAGTACTCGCACTAGGCGGGCCGTGCGCGGCAATACGATGGCAGGGTGATTTCTCTCTCCGACCTCCCTATCCGGGACGACCTCAGGGGCCGCACGCCGTATGGGGCTCCGCAGAAACCAGTACGGATCGCTCTCAACGTCAACGAGAACACGCATCCAATCCCGGAATCCGTCGCCACTGACATCGTGGCTGCGCTGGCGGTGGCCGTCCGAGGGGTTAACCGCTACCCGGACCGGGAGTTCACCGCACTCCGGCAAAGCCTGGCCGGCTACCTCGGCCATGGGATCACCCCGCAGAACATCTGGGCCGCCAACGGCTCCAACGAGGTGCTCCAACATCTGCTCCAAGCTTTCGGCGGGCCGGGCAGGAGCGTGCTCGGCTTCCCGCCCACCTACTCAATGCACTCCATCATCGCGGCGAGCACCGGAACGACCTGGCAGACAGCCGAGCGCGATCCGGGATTCGAAATCTCCCCAGAAACGGCCGTGCGCGCAATCGAGGCGACCCGGCCCGACGTGGTGTTCTTCTGCTCACCCAACAATCCGACCGGCACCGGAGTCTCTCTGGAGACGATTGCCGCCGCCTACGAGGCAACAACAGGCATCGTTGTCGTCGACGAGGCCTACATCGAGTTCGCGCCCACCGGTCTGGCCAGCGCCCTCACGCTGCTGCCCGGCCGGGAACGGCTCGTGGTGTCCCGCACCATGAGCAAGGCGTTCGCGTTCGCGGGAGTCCGGCTCGGTTACCTAGCCGCAGACCCCGCCGTCGTCGACGCGCTGCGCCTGGTCAGATTGCCCTATCACCTCTCGGCACTCACACAAGCGGCCGCGACGGCGGCACTGGCTCACGCCGAGGAGATGCTCGCGATGGTCGACGACATCAAGGAGCAACGCGACCGTCTGCTCCTGGAGTTGCCACGACTGGGCTTCACGGTATGGCCCAGCTGGTCGAACTTCGTGTTGTTCGGCGGTGTGGGGGATCCGCACGCAGTATTCGAGGCGCTGCTCGAGCAGGACATCCTGATCCGCGACCTCGGCATTGCACACCATCTCAGGGTCACGGCGGGCACCGAAGCGGAGACCACGGCCTTCCTGGACGCTCTCGCTAAGCTTGATGGATGACCCACGAGCGTGAAGCGCACCTGAGGCGGGAAACCAGCGAGTCGAGCATCGACCTGTCTCTGAACCTGGATGGCACGGGGCAGGCCGACATCGACACCTCTGTGCCTTTCTTTGACCATCTTTTGACCGCGTTCGCGAAGCACTCGTTGATCGACCTGACGGTGCGCGCCCGCGGCGACATCCAGATCGACGTGCATCACACCGTCGAGGACACGGGAATCGTCTTGGGCAAAGCTCTTGCTCAGGCACTCGGCGACAAGGCGGGAATCTCCCGGTTCGGCGATGCCGTGGTCCTGCTGGACGAAGCACTCGTGCAGGCAGTCGTCGATGTGTCTGGTCGGCCGTACCTGGTGCACTCCGGGGAGCCGACCGGGTTCGAACTCCACCTGATCGGAGGCCATTTCACCGGCTCGATGGTGAGGCACGTCTTCGAGGCCATCGCGTTCCACGCCATGCTCACCGTGCACGTCAGGGTGCTGGCCGGACGCGACCCGCACCACATCGCCGAAGCCGAATTCAAGGCGTTCGCCCGCGCCATGCGCCAAGCAGTGTCGCTCGACCCTCGAGTGGATGGCATACCGTCGACGAAAGGGGCGCTCTGAGATGCG
>JBDSDO010000073.1:0-50635 GCA_039920505.1 Terrimesophilobacter sp. | reverse complement strand
CGCTCTCGCGCGGGGTGATGCGCTTGGCGGTCAAGGTGACCCGGATGCTGTCGCCCGGGGAGACCGGGGTGACGAACCGCAGGTTTTCCAACCCGTAATTAGCCAGCACGGGCCCCGGCGCCGGGTCGACGAACAGTCCGGCCGCCCAGGAGACGAGCAGGTAACCGTGCGCCACGATCCCGGGGAAGAACGGATTCGCCGCCGCCGCCTCCGCGTTCGTGTGGGCGTAAAACGTGTCACCGGTGGACGCCGCGAACGCCGAAATATCCTCCAGAGTGACGGTGCGTGGCTCCGACACGACGGCATCCCCGATGCGCAGCGTCGCCAGGGACTTGCGGAACGGATGCTCCTCGCCCGCGTGTCGCTCTGCCCCGGTGAACCACTGACCGGTGATCGCCGAGAGCATGTCCGGCGAGCCTTGCACGGCGGTGCGCTGCATGTGGTGCAGCACCGAGCGCATCCCGCCGAGTTCCTCGCTGCCGCCGGCACGCCCCGGTCCGCCGTGCACGAGGTGCGGGACAGGTGAGCCGTGGCCGGTGCTGGAACGGGCGTCATCGCGGTCGAGCACCAGAGTGCGACCGTGGTGCGCAGCAATGCCGAGCACCAGGCGACGCGCCACGTCGGGGTCGTGTGTGGCCACCGTGGCCACCAGCGACCCGCCGCCCAGGGCCGCCAGCCGCACGGCGTCGTCGATGTCGCTGTAGCCAACCACCGAGGCGACCGGGCCGAACGCCTCGATCGTGTGCGCGGCCGGCGTGTCCGCATCCGCAAAGCGCAGCAGCACAGGCTCCATGAAGGCGCCATCAGGGGCGGTTCCGGTCGTTCCGTCGCCACGGTGCACGACCGGCTCGTCGAGCGAACCGATGACGATTTCGCCGCCGGCGGCGACGAGTTCGCGCACCCGGCCCAGTACTTCGCGCTTCTGCTCGCGGCTGACCAGTGCCCCCATGGTGACGCCCTCGGCGCGCGGGTCGCCGATCACGATGCGCGAGGCGATTCGCTGCGCCGTGGCGCCGATCACATCGTCGACCAGTTCGGCCGGGACGATGGCGCGCCGGATGCTCGTGCACTTCTGCCCGGCCTTGACGGTCATTTCGGTGACGAGCGACTTCACGAACGCCTCGAATTCCGGGGTGGAGGCGTCGGCATCCGGGCCGAGGATGGCGGCGTTGAGTGAGTCGGTCTCACTGAGGAACCGTATGCCGCCGGAGACGACGCCGTGGTGCTCCCGAAGCTTGTTCGCCGTGGAGGCGGAGCCGGTGAAGGCGACGAGGTCGCGGTAATCGAGGTGCTCGAGAAGGTCCCGGGCACTGCCGGACACCAGTTGGAGCGACCCGGTGGGCAGCAGTGTGGAGTCAACCATCCGCCGCACGACTGCTTCGGCGAGGTAGCCGGTCGGAGTCGCGGGCTTCGCGATCGTCGGGACGCCGGCGAGGAACGCCGAGGCGAACTTCTCCAGCATCCCCCAGACCGGAAAGTTGAACGCGTTGATCTGCACCGCGACGCCGGGGATGCGAGTGTAGATGTGCTGGCCGATGAACGAGCCGTCCTTGGAGAGCATTTCCACCGGGCCGTCGAGGTAGACCTGCGAGTTCGGCAGTTCCCGCCGGCCCTTGGAGCCGAACGTGAACAGCACTCCGATGCCGCCGTCGATGTCCACCATGGAGTCGACGCGGGTCGCACCGGTGCGCGCGGAGATCTCATACAGCTCCTCGCGCATCCCGTTCAGCGTCCCGGCGAGCGCCTTGAGCACGAGCGCGCGCTGGTGAAAGGTGAGCGTGCCGAGCGACGCCTGCCCGACGGTGCGACCGTACTCGACCACCGAGGCGAGGTCGAGGCCCTCGTCGCTGACCGTGGCGATGGCCTCGCCGGTGCTCGCGTCGCGCACCACGGTGCCGACTACTGCAGCGCCCGCTGCCTGCGATTCCGGGGTCCACCAGGAGCCCTGGACGAAACTGGGGACGACTGTCATTGTTTTCCTGCTTCCGTTGCTGTCCAATCGTAAAAGCCGTGTCCCGACTTCCGACCGAGGTCGCCGCGGGCGACCATCGTGGTGAGCAGTTCCGGCGGTCGGAACCGCTCGCCGAGCGTGCCGTGCAGATACCGCGCGATGTCGAGCCGCACATCGAGGCCCACGATGTCGGTCAGCCGCAGCGGGCCGACCGGATGCTTGTAGCCGAGCACCATGGCTGCGTCGATGTCCTCGGCTGAGGCAACGCCCTCCTCGACCATCCGGACCGCCTCCAAGCCGAGTGCGAGGCCCAGGCGGGAGCTGGCGAACCCTGGCGCGTCGGCGACGACGATCGGCGTCTTGCCGAGGGCCTTCACCCAGCCGGTGGACAGCTCGACGAGTTCCGGGTCGGTGTGCGTGCCGACGACGATTTCCACCAGTCCCGAGGCGGGCACCGGGTTGAAGAAGTGCAGGCCGCAGAGCCGCTCGGGGCGGGTCAGCGTGTCCGCGAGCAAGCTCACCGACAGCGATGAGGTGTTCGTGGCGAGCCACGCGTGTTCCCCAAGCTGCTTTTCGACGCGGCGGAGGGCATCAGTCTTCATCGCGAAATCTTCGGGGACCGCCTCGACGACGAGTTCGGCGTCGGCGAACGCGGCGTAGTTTGTGACGACGTCGACCCGCGCGGTGAGCGCGTCGAAGGGTTCAGTCGTGGTGCCGCGGTCGATGCTGGCCTGCAGCGCGGCGTGCACGTGCTCGCGGGCAGCGTCCGCACTCGGTTCATCCCGTTCGACGATGGTGACGGTGGAGCCGGACACGCAGAACGCGTGAGCGATCCCCGAACCCATCCTGCCGCCACCCAGAACGCCGATCCGGGAGGGGAGCCGGTCTGCCCTGCCGATCGCTTGTTGGCTCACCGTGTTCTCCGCTCCAGGAACGCGGTCATCCGTGCCCGCTTCGCATCGGACTCGAATAGTTCCGCTTGCGCGATCTCGTCGGCCTGCGGATGCTCGTTGCGCGGCGCCGCGAGCACCGACTTGCTGAGCTGAATGGCGCGCGGGTCCCAGGCGAGGATGCGGTCGGCGAGCGCGTCGGCGGCCGCCAGCAGGGCGTCGGGTTCGTGCACCTCGGTCACCAGGTGCACCTGGAGCGCCTCGTCGGCGGTGAGGATGCGCCCCGCGAGCAGGATCTCTTTCGCGACGGGCTCGCCGACCAGCTCGGTGAGCCGCCACAGCGCACCGGCGGCGGCGATGATGCCCAGACCGGGTTCGGGGTTGCCGACCTTCGCCCGGGTGGACGCGATCCGGAAGTCGGCCGCGTAGGCCAATTCCGCGCCGCCGCCGAGGGCGTAGCCGTCGATCGCGGCGATCACGGGCATCGGCAGCGCGGCGATGCGGAGGAACAGGTTCGAGTTGATGCCCGCGTAGGCGTCCGCGCTGCGCCGTTCAAGCAGCTGCCGGATGTCGGCGCCCGAGGCGAAAATCCCACCGGCGCCGGAGATGATCAACACGCGAGGGTTCTTCTCCAATTCCTCGCAGACAGCGTGGAAGGCGTCGACCATGGCCTGGTCGATCGCGTTGCGCACGTCGGGGCGGTTCAGCGTGACGTGCCACCGATCGCTGCGCTCCTCGACGAGCAGGCCGCCGGAGTCTGTCATACCCGCTCCACGGCCAACGCGGCACCCTGACCGACCCCGACACACATTGTTGCGAGTCCGCGGACGGCATCCTCGCGCTCCATGCGCCCGAGCAGGGTGATCAGGATGCGGGTGCCGGAGGCGCCGAGCGGATGCCCGAGCGCGATGGCGCCACCGTCCCGATTGATGATGTCGGGGTTCAGCTTCAGCCGCCGGATGCACGCCAAGGATTGGGTGGCGAAGGCCTCGTTGAGCTCGATCGCGTCGAGGTCGTCGACGCTGAGCCTCAAGCGTTGCAACAGTTTCGTGGTGGCTGGGACGGGTCCAAGACCCATCACCTCCGGTGCGACGCCGGCGCTCGCGCCTCCCAGGATGCGTGCCCGCGGCAGCAGGCCATACCGTTCGACCGCCTCGGCGCTGGCGACGAGGATCGCCGCGGCGCCGTCGTTGAGCGGGCTCGAGTTGCCGGCGGTGACCACGCCGTCGGGCCTGACGATGGAACGCAACCGTGCCAAGGCCTCGATACTGGTGTCCCGACGCGGCCCCTCGTCGGCGTCGACGACACCCTTCCCGGTTTCCACGCCCACGATTTCGGTGGCGAAACGTCCGGCGTCCTGGGCCGCCGCCGCGCGCTGGTGCGAGGCGAGCGCGAACCGGTCGGCGTCGTCGCGGCTGATCTGGTCGAGGTCGGCCACCTCTTCGGCCGTTTCGGTCATCGAATAGGTGGCTTTGTCGCGCTTCAGAAACCGCGGGTTGGTGAACCGCCAACCGATCGACGTGTCGGCGATCTCGCCGGGGCGCGCGAATGCCTTGGTAGGTTTCGCCGTGACCCACGGCGCGCGGGACATCGATTCGACTCCCCCGGCCAGCACCAGTTCGGCCTCACCTGCTTTGATCGATTGCGCGGCGAGAGTGACGGCGGCCAGCCCGGATGCGCAGAGCTGATTGACGGTGACGCCCGGCACGTGGTCAGGCAGACCAGCCAGGAGGGAGGCCATTCTGGCGACGTTGCGGTTGTCTTCGCCCGCCTGGTTGGCTGCGCCGAAGAGGACCATGTCGATGGCCTCCGGATCGACCCCGGTGCGGGCGACTGTCTCGGCGAGCACGAGGGCGGCGAGGTCATCTGGTCTCACGCCGGACAGCGCTCCGCCGTACCTGCCCATGGGTGTGCGCACGCCGCCGACCAAGAATGCTTCTGTCACTGACCGTTGTCCTCTTCGAAACCCTGAATGACCGTTCGTTCTGTAAAGACTGTCATGGCTGTCGGGCTCGGTCAAACTCCTGAGAATCTTCTTCAATACGAACTCGGACCCAGGACATACACTCGAAACGTGAACTAGGTAAAGGAAGTCGAGTTGCTATGAACAACGATGACGTCGTCATTCTGTCCGGGGCACGAACCCCGCAGGGCAAGATCAAAGGCCAACTAGCACCACTGAGTGCCGTTGAATTGGGAACCATTGCGATAGCCGCCGCACTGACGCGGTCAGGACTGAACGCGTCGGCGGTGAACGCGGTGATCTTCGGGCAGGTCTTGCAGGCCGGCGCCGGGCAGAACCCGGCACGGCAGTCCGCCATCGCCGCGGGGCTCACCTGGAACACACCGGCAGTGACCATCAACAAGGTGTGCCTGTCCGGGCTGGCGGCCGTCATCGACGCGGCGCGGCTGCTACGCAGCGGCGAAGCCGAAGTGGTGATGGCCGGTGGCCAGGAGTCGATGACCAACGCGCCGCACGTTCTGCCGGGTTCCCGGATGGGCTGGTCATACGGGACGATGCCGATGCTCGACACCGCCGCGCACGACGGACTCACCGACGCATTCGACCGTGATTCGATGGGCTCCTCCACTGAGCGTTACAACACCAAGCTCGGGATCGGACGTGACGAGCAGGATGAAGTCGCCGCGTGGTCGCACCAGCGCGCCGGTGCTGCTCAGGCGGCCGGACTCTTCGAGGTCGAGATCGTTCCGGTGAGCGTCCCGCAACGCAGGGGCGACCCGCTGGTCCTCACCGCTGACGAGGGGGTGCGGCCGGACAGCACTCCGGAAACTCTCGGACGGTTGAAGCCCGCGTTCGCCGCTGACGGCACGATCACTGCTGGGAATTCCTCGCCGCTCAGCGATGGCGCCGCGGCCCTTGTGCTCACGACGCGCGCCTACGCCGAAAAGCACAACCTGGACTGGCTCGCAGTGCTGGGCGCCCCTGGCGAAGTGGCCGGTCCGGACAACTCGTTGCAATCCCAGCCGTCGCACGCCTTGTCGCAGGCGTTGTCGCGCAGTGACTGGCAGGCAGCGGACCTCGATTTCGTGGAGATCAACGAGGCCTTCGCCGCGGTGTCTCTGCATTCGTCTCGGGAGCTCGGGCTGCCGCTGGACATTGTGAACATCCATGGCGGGGCCATCGCGATCGGGCATCCGATCGGCGCATCCGGGGCGCGTCTGGCGTTGCACGCCGCGCACGAGTTGAAGCGTCGCGGTTCCGGTAAGGCCGGTGTGTCGCTGTGCGGCGGCGGCGGTCAGGGCGAGGCGCTGCTGCTCTGGCGTTGAGCGGCCACTACTGCAGGGTGATCGGTTTCACGATGTCGGCGTAGGCGAGCAGCACGCTCATGGCGCCGAGCACGATCACGACAGCGAAGGTGAGCGGCACGAGCCGGGTTGCGTCCACCGGCCCAGGGTCTTTGCGGCGGAACAGCTTGGCGAAGAATCTGCGGATGCCTTCCCACAGCGCGCCGGCGATGTGGCCGCCGTCGAGCGGCATGAGCGGGATGAGGTTGAACACCAGCAGGGCCACGTTGACCGAGGCGACCACCCCGATGAGCACGGAGGCGCGCTCCATGATCGGCACGGTGTGCACGGTGGCGATCTCGCCGGCCAGACGGCCGACGCCGACCAACCCGATCGGGCCGTTCGGGTCCCGAGCCTCTGACCCGAACGCCGCATTGGCCACGTCGATCATCCGCTGTGGCAGGTGCAGCACGATGTTGGAGACCTGGACGATGTTGTTTCCGACGGCGGGCAGCACGGCGCTCACCGGCTGTCTGGTGAGTTCGGAGGCGGCGCTGACGCCGAGCATCCCGATCTCGCTGGTCACCGGCTGGCCGCTGGCGTCCTTGACCACTTCATTCTTGTCGTTGTAGACATACCACTCGGTGCGCGCGGGAGTGGCCTGTACCGTGCGCCGCGAGCCGTCGTTGTCTACGACGATTGTCAGAGGGCGTCCTGCGGAGCCGCGGATGATGCCGGTCGCCTGGGACCAGGCGTCGATCTGATGAGAGTTGATGCTGACGATTCGGTCGCCCGGTTTCAGCCAGGCCCGGGCGCCCGGCGCCGACGGATCGCCGACTTCGCACGTTTGCCGCGCGCTGGTGGCGGGCAGCAGACACGCGTTGACGCTGCCGATGGTGGTGCTGGTTTGCTGCACGCCGAAGCCGCTGAGCACCACGCCGAACAGCACGACGGCGATGACCAGGTTCATGAACGGGCCGCCGCACATGATGATGACACGTTGGTAAATCGGGAGCCGGTAGAAGGTGCGGTCCTCGTCGCCGTCTTGGATGGTGTCGGCGTTGGCGCTGCGGGCATCCTGCACCAGGGTTTGGAAAAAACCCGTGCTCGCCGTTCGAGCGCTCTCGCCGGTGTGCACCGGCGGGAACATCCCGGCCATCGAAATGTAGCCGCCGAACGGCAATGCCTTGATGCCGTATTCGGTCTCGCCGCGCCGGAACGAGAACACCGTGCGGCCGAATCCGATCATGTACTGACCGACGCGCACTCCGAACAGCTTCGCGGGGACGAGGTGGCCGATCTCGTGCAAGGCGATCGACACCGCGATGCCGAACGCGACAAAGAGAATGCCGACGACATAGAGCAACACGGTTTCCACCTGCACAGCGTACCTGCGCGACGCTATGAATTCGCTGCGCCAATACCCTGGGCCTTGGGCCTTACTTCAGGCCGAGGATGTCGATGACGAAGACGAGCGTGTCGGTTCCGCCGATGTCGCTGCCCGCGCCCTTGTCCCCATATCCCTCGGCGGGGGGAACGACGGCGATGACCTGGGATCCGACCTTCTGCCCGATCACGGCCTTGCTGAATCCGGGGATCACCTGGGACACGTCGAACGTCGCCGGAGTGCCCTTCGACCAGCTCTCGTCGAAGACCTTCTTCGTGTTCCAGTTCACGCCGACGTAGTGCACCACCACGCTGCCCTCCTTGGGCACTTCGGCGCCAGAACCCTGTTTGAGCACTGCCGTCTTTAGCTCGGCGGGCGGCGGCGCATCCGGGATCGTCACCGTGGGCGTTCCGTTTTCGGCGACGGCCACCGTCGGGAAGCCGGGCTGCGCCGGCTGGTCCTTGCCATTGGCCTTGGGCAGGACCGGTGGTTGCTTTTTCGGAACCGTCACGGAGACGACATCGATTACGAACACGATCGAGTCGGTCGCGCCGATGCCGAACTGCGGCGCCCCGGCAGAGGCGAACGCGTCTTTCGGAGGGATGACGGAGGCGACCCTGGACCCGGCCGGCGCACACTGCACTGTCTTCACGATTCCGGCCAGCAACTGCCCGGTATCGATCGGGAAGTCAGTGGCGCCCTTCTTGTTGTACGCCGTGGCGTCGACCTTCTTCCCGGTCGTCGCGTCGAACACCGAATAGTTGACCGATGCGACGGTGCCCTTTTCAGCCACCTTTCCGGTGCCCTTGATGATGACGGCGCGCTCGGTCTTCTTGGTACTGAGCGGGGTCGGGAATTTCACCGCGGGCGCGGTGCCGAAGCTGCCGGTCACAGCGAGTTTCTTGGAGTTGGCCCCGGATGCCGTCACAGCACACGATGAGTCGCCGCCGCCGGAGGGCGCCCCGCTGCAGCCGGTGAGCGCGAGGGCGGCGATCGCGGCAATCGCGATCATGCTGGAAAACTTGGACACTGATCTTCTTCCGTGTGATGGCGTGCGGGGATAATTGTCTCCCCCAAGAGTGCACGGCCCAGCCTGACCGATGCCTGAATCGAGGTTACTCGTTAGTCAGACGCCAGTCGCGCAGTGGGTTGGTGCGTTACCGGGAAATTCACCGAATTCGCGATGAAGCATTTGCTGCTGGCCTCCAGGTGGCATGCTGCGGCGGTCTCCAGGTCGGCGGCGGATGCGACGGTGACGACCGGGTGCAGGATCACCGCGCTGAAGTGTCCGCCCCCGCCACCGGTCTCCACCAGAGTGCCGACCGGCTCGTCCGTGTAGTCAGTGACGACGACGCCGTGGCTGACGGCCACGTGCAAGTAGCTCAGCATGTGGCACTGGCTCAGCGCGGCCAGCAGCAGCTCTTCCGGGTTCCACCGGTCGGCGTCGCCGTGGAAGGTGCGGTCGGCGGAGCCTTCGATCGACGGTTTCCCGTTCGCTGAGATCGTGTGCTGGCGCCCGTAGGCGCGGTAGCCGCTCGTTCCGGTGCCGCGGTTTCCCTGCCAATGCAACCGGATGGCGTAGTGATGTTCCCCGTTCACCATTCGCACGATACACCCGCGGCGATAGGCTCAATCACTATGACCGACACCTCCGCTTATGTCCGTGTTGCAGCTTCCGCGACGGAGGCTCGGGATGCGCTCGATGTGGCAGGAGTTCGCGAACTGGCGGTCCTCGAACGCGGTGGCCTCATCGAGTCCAGGCACCTCGGCGCCGCCGTCGTGTTATCGCCGGAGGGGACGCTCGAACGCGAAATCGGCGACGGTGTCGCACTGGTGTATCCGAGGTCGAGTCTCAAGCCGATGCAAGCAATCACAGTGATGCGCAGCGGCGTCTCGTTGGAGGGTGAGCGGGCGGTCCTGGCGACGGCGAGCCACAGCGGAACCGAGGAACACGTTCGGGTGGTGCGTGGGATGCTTGCCAGCGCCGGCCTGTCCGAGGGCGATTTGCGCTGCCCTGACGACTGGCCAGGCGACGCGGACTCGCTGTTTCGCGCCCGCGCGGATGGCCTGGGCGCCCGTGCGATCACGATGAACTGTTCGGGCAAACACGCCGCCTTCCTGATGGCGTGTGCGGCGAACGGCTGGTCGACCGACGACTATCTCGACCCGGCGCATCCGCTGCAGCAACGCGTCCTGCAGAGCGTGGAGGAGTTCACCGGTGAGACGGTGGGACGCGTGGGAGTCGATGGATGCGGCGCACCGCTGTTCGCGATCGGTTTGCGTGGCCTGGCCAGGGCGTTCGGCCGAGTCGCTGGAGCCGGTCTGAGGGGCGGGGACCCGCACGCGGCGACGTTGATGTCTGCGATCTTCGAGCATCCGTGGGCCATCGCGGGGCCCGGGCGTGCCAACACGGTTGTCATCGAGCAGTTGGGCATCCTGGCTAAGGGAGGCGCGGAAGGAGTCATCGCCATGGCCACCCAGGATGGCACCGCCGTGGCGGTGAAGATCCTCGACGGAAGCTCCCGCGTGACCACGCTCGTCGCGCTGGAACTCCTCGCCCAGCACGGCGCGATCAGCCGCGCGGACGCCGACCGGGTGCTGGCGCTGACAGTGGAGCCGGTCCTCGGCGGCGGTATCCCCGTCGGGCGGTTGCGGGTGTCCGGCGAACTGGGAACCTGAGCCCCCGCGCGGGGGCTCCGACGATATTCTTGAAGTCGCGCGCCTGGCGCGCCCCACCGCCTAGAGTCCTCAACTCAGTACATCGGAGAGCAATGAAGGTCGCCATTCCCAAAGAGGTCAAGAACAATGAGTTCCGGGTGGCAATCACCCCAGCCGGAGTTCATGATCTAGTCGCACACGGACACTCTGTGACCGTGCAAACCGGCGCAGGAACGGGATCGTCGATTTCCGATGACGAATATGTCGCAGCGGGTGCGACGATCAGTGCGGATGCCGCGTCGACGTGGGCGGCGGCCGAGCTGTTGTTGAAGGTGAAGGAGCCCATCGAGCAGGAATACGGGTTCCTGCGGCAGGATCTCGTGCTGTTCACCTACCTGCACCTTGCTGCCGAGCCGGAGTTGAGCCACGCCCTGCTGAGCGCGGGGGTCACCGCGATCGCCTACGAGACGGTGCAGCTGACCTCGCGGGCGCTGCCGTTGCTGGCACCGATGAGCGAGGTCGCCGGTCGGTTGGCGCCGATCGTCGGTGCGAACGCGATGCTGAAGCCGAACGGCGGTCCAGGACTTCTCGTGCCAGGCGTTCCGGGCACCTATCCGGCGAAGGTGGTCGTGATCGGCGGCGGAGTCGCCGGCGCGAACGCGGTCGCCGTGTCCGTCGGCTTGGGTGCCGACGTGACGGTATTGGATACGAACATCGGGCGATTGGCTGAACTCGACTCGCAGTACGCGGGCCGGGTGCACGCCATCGCCTCGAACGGTTTTGAAATCGAGCGGGCGTTGTTGACCGCCGACCTGGTGATCGGGTCCGTGCTGATCCCCGGAGCCAAGGCTCCGAAGCTCGTCAGCAACGACCTGGTATCGCGGATGAAGCGCGGCAGCGTGCTGGTGGACATCGCCGTGGATCAAGGCGGCTGCTTTGCCGACTCCCACCCGACCACCCACGAGGACCCGACTTTCATGGTGCACGGCTCCCTGTTCTACTGCGTCGCTAACATGCCGGGAGCGGTGCCGAACACCTCCACCTATGCGCTGACCAATGCGACCATGCCGTACGTTCGGGCGATTGCGAACTTCGGCTGGAAGCAGGCCATGAGAGCGGATGCGGCCTTGGCCCGCGGCCTCAACACTCACAACGGTCAGGTGACCAATCCGGCCGTCGCCAACGCGCACCATCTCACCCTCACGGCGATAGGGACCGTGCTCGGCTGAAACACCCCAGCTACAGACGCACCCGACTGACGGTCCCGACGACATCCTTGACCCAGAGGGCATCCGAGCCGGGCTCCAGCGGTGGAGGCAATGCCCGCAGCCGGGTGATGGCGCGGAACTCCGTCACGGCGCACCCGTCGAACACCATCGGCAGGCTCGAGCGCACCCGCTCCAGCACGCTCCAGCTGGACTGCCAGGTCTCCGCGTCGGCGACGAACGCCACAGCCCGACCACTGCTGCCCTCGACTACCTCGATGTCAGTGCCGACGGTCCCTGCGAGTTCGACCACCCGGGCGATCTGCGGATGCGCTTGCAGTTGCCGTGCGAATACCCGCGGCCGGCTCGACACCGCAACCACTCCGCTGACCTCGGACAGCTCGAGCAGCGGCGGCTCGAGCTCCCCGAGCCGCGGAGGCACCGGGACCATGACCACCTGCACCCGGTGGCCTCGCCACAGGGCGGCGCCCGGCGGGGCGTCCGGCATGAAATCGGCCGCGGTGCCACCGGCCATCACGTGCTCCTGCCGGTCGGGCAGGCGCAGCAGCATCCGCGCGTCGCAGAGTGCCGCGACGGCCTGCAGCGCGGAAGTTGATCGCTGCGCGGACAGGGCAAGGTGCACCGCTGCGCTGCCGCCCTCGCGCAGCACGGCGACCAGAAGATCCACGAAGGCAAGCTGATAGTCCTCGGGAAACCGGCTCAGCAGCGCATCGACGTCATCGAGCAGCAGGAGCCGACGCGTCCCAACCTGCTGACGCAGTTCCTGACGGATCGCGGTGAGAAGGTCCCAGGCGCCAGGCACTGTGGACGGGATCCACTGCACCCGGGAGCTGAAGTGACCGGATGCCGCGCCGAGTCGCGCGCCGGCCTGCAGCGCCGCGAGCACTGAGCTCTTGCCGGAACCGTGCGCGCCGATCACCAGCAGGTTGCCGTGCCGCTCAGGATCGTACACGGCGCACGGTTGTCGTTGCTCCTCGGGGACATCACTCAGTCCGAAGCCGATCCCCGCTTCAGCGTAAACGGGCAACCTGCCGAGATCGATTGTCGTCGGCAACGGCTCGCACCAGGGCCGACGCACCGGCTGTTGGGGCCATCGCTTCCCGGTCCGTTGGCCGTCATCGCGCTCCGACAGGGCGAATTGCACAAGCTGCGGGGGCTCCCCCGACAGACCGATGAAACCGCGCCCGAGCGGCAGGCGCGTCAGTTCGGCTGCCCCGGCCGTTCCGATTGCTTCGATGCTGTCGGCGCGGTTGTTCACCCTCAGGCAGATCCGCAGCGGGCAGTTCGCCATGACCGCATCGCGTACCACTCCCGCCGGCCGCTGCGTGCAGAGAATCAGATGCACCCCGAGTGACCGACCGCGCGCCGCGATGTCGGAAAACACCCTGTGCAGCTCGGGGAAGCCATCCACCACGGCGGCGAACTCGTCCACGACAATGACGAGCCTGGTCAACGGCTCGCCGTCATCCAGTTCCTCGATCGACCGCGCGCCGCATCGCGCCAGCACGCGCTCGCGGAGGCGCAGTTCGGCACGCAGGCTGTCCAGCGCGCGGGCAGCGGAGAGATCATCCAGGTCGGTGATCACGCCGACGCAGTGAGGCAGCTGGGCCAGCGGCGCGAAGGACGATCCGCCTTTGAAGTCGACGAGGAGAAAATTGACCACGTCAGGGCCGTAATTGCCCGCCATGGCGAGCACCCAGGAGATGAGAAGTTCGCTCTTGCCGCTGCCGGTCGTGCCGCCGATGACGACGTGAGGACCATCCTGCACCAGGTCGATGGTGCGCGCTCCGGTGTGGTCCACTGCCACGCTGCACGTGAGCGAAATGCGGCGCTGCCCCGGGTGTTGCGGCAACGACACCAGGTGCACCCGTTCCGGAATCAGGCCGCCCGCGCGGGGAAGGCCTTCCGCTCCTGCGCAGCGGCGTAACACCGCGGCATAGCTGCGCGCCTGCTCCTCGGTGACCGCCTCGGGTGTCACCGGCCCGAGCCGTGCGGGCTGTGGATGCCTCACGATCGCGGCCGGAGCTGCCGTGTCGAGGACGACCCGGCAGTCCCGGGGCAGGTCGGCCGCACACTCTGCCACAGCGATCATGACGCGCGGCGAACCATCCGAAGCGGAGAGAGGAGAAAATTGCACTCTGCCCACCCTTCCGTCCGTCTCGCCCGGCGCGCGCGGATGCGGCAGGTCGGCCAACCATTCGAATTCGGCGCCGAAAGACACCTGGGTTTGTGCGGGTGAGAGCACGTTCGCCAGCTGAAGGATGATGCCACGGGCCACCGCCATCGCCACGGCGCCGGGGCCGCACACGCCGATGCCGTCTCTGGCGTCGACGATGACGGGCGCATTCTCGAGCAGCACGGCTTCCTCCCGCAGCATCCGCACCGCGGTGTCGGCTTCCTCGATCCGGTCACGACCGGATGCCGGAGGCTCGGGACCCGGATCGAGGCTGCTGCGAATCGATCCGCTGCCGATCGACACGTGCAGTTCGGCGCCCAGGTCCTGCCGCCACCGCTCGGGGTCGCTCTGCGGTGACGCGAGCACCCGCGAGGGGCTCGGTGCGCTCTCCTGCAAAGTTGCGCGCTCGCGACGGTGTGCCGCGTCGATGGCCAGCCGTGTGGCGGCCACGTCAGCGGCAAACCGTGATTTCTCCCGCCGCATGGTCCTCGCACCCTTCCACTTCGCGTCGAGGAGGCTGCCGAAAGCAATCGCCGGCCCGAGGAAGGCGAAGGCGAGCAGGTAGACCGAGTGCGTCACCGCCCACATCACCATCGACCCGACGACCGGGGCGGCGCTGGCGAGAACCGGGAAGGAATACGGCGGCGGCAGCACCGGCGGTGCCGGCAGCGACAGGTGCGACGGACTACTCACCAGGCTAGGCAAGCACGTCGAGCGTGGGCGTCCGACAGCGTCGGCGCGAACTGGGGACGGCCTACCCGCTGGACGGCCGGGGAGGAGAGGTCAGCTCACGACGAAGAACTGCTCGCCCATGTCGACGCGGGACCCCCGCACCACTCGGTGGCGGTGGTCGGGGAGTGTGCGCACCGGGCGCGTGTCCGGTTCCCGCACCACTGTTCCGTTCCCGGAGAAGCGGTCCTTGATCCAAAACGCGCCGGACTCTTGCCCGAATTCCAGGTGTGTCTTCGACACCGATCTGGTCACGTCGACGATCCGGACCACGTGATCGAAGTGCTCTCCGGGTTCAGCATGCGGGTTCCGCCCGATCAGGCCGGATCCGTACACGGTCACGCTCTCACCGGTGCTGAACTGCAGGACGAATCGGTCGCCGGTCTGGTGCCGGCCGACAATCCTCGTCGATTCCACGTCGTCGTCGACCGGCGTGACGGTCCTGGCGATCGTCGGCTCGACTGGCGGCATCGGCGCGTCTGCCGGCGCTGGTTCGATTCGCGCGGTGTCCGGAGGCGCGATGAACACCTCACTCACTGTGTGGGAGACGAAACCGCACTCGCCGCAGAAGATGTCGTTCGCCGACATGGTGGCGCCGCACTGCCGGCAGACCACGGCTACGGACTGGTCCACGGGCGCCACAGCAGCATGGCTGCGAGGGGCGGGCTCCCGCGGCACGGATCTGCCGCACTCTCCGCAGAACAACGCGCCTTCCGGCAGCGCGGTACCGCAATTCGCGCAGTTCACTGCCGATCCCCTTGTCGCTTGAACAGACCCTTGACACTATAGCCACCGAGCGACCGCACCGAGATCCCCGCCTTGATCCGCTGCCACTTGGTGAGGCCCCGTTCGAGTTCGCCGCGCAGCTCGCGGACCGTGCGCCACACCTGGTCAGCGTCACGCGCCTGGCTCGCCTCGGGGGCGAACACGGCGCGATCGGCCACGGAGGCCAACAACAGGGAGCGCACACCGCCAGTGAGAGTGGCTATCTCGGTGCGGGTCGGCGATGGCGGCGGGAGAAAACCGTGGTCGACCACCGCATCCTCGAACTCGCGCCAGCCGCCGCTGATGCGCTCGATCGGGGTGGATGCCTTGCGCCGCAGCGCACGTCGGCGGGCCTTTGCCGCGATGATGGTCAGGAACGGCGCGAGCACGATCGCGGAGCAGAGCGCCAGCCAACCTGCCACTTGCAGCGCCACAAGAAGGGCTTGGATCAGCGGATCAGGCGCGGGGGTGTCTTCCTGCGTGCGTTCGGGTGGCGTCTGGATGGAGTGCGTGTCCTTCTCCTGAGGCGGTGGTTGCACCGGCGATTGGGGGCGCGCAACCTGGGCCGGCGACTGCGGTGTCTCCGGCGGTATTTCGCGCACCGGCGGGGTGGAATCCAACGCGACCCAGCCGAATTGTGCGGTACCCACCTCGATCCACGCGGAGACGTCGCTGCCGTGCACCGCCACCGGTCCGGAGCTGGGTTCTGCGGAAGGCTGCGGCTCAAAACCGAACACGACTCGCGCTGGGAAACCCAGTTCCCGGGCCATCAGCGCTGCGGTCACCGCGTACTGCTCCTGGTCGCCGATCATCCGTTGGTCGGTAAGCAACTGGGTGATCCGGTCTGCCGCGTGTCCGGAACGACTGGGCGGCTCGGTCTCCGACACACCGTGGCTCACATAACCGTTCGTCTTGAGTGCGTCGATCAGCGCTGCCAACCGGTCGCCGGGGCTGGCGATATCCCGCACGTAACTGTCGAGTGTGCCCGACAGTTCGTCGGGCACGAGCTCGGGCCGGGGTGACTCCTCCGATCCGGGAGTCAATCCGGACAACTGCTCCGCCGTCGGCTGAACCGGTAGGACCGCCTGGAGCCGGTAGCGGTTTCCGTCGCCCAGTGGGTGTACCACAGCGGCGGTCCCGCTGTTGTCGTTGTAATAAAACGAGTCTCGTAATTCGGCCGCGTCGGTCCCCGAGAACTCAATCCGCTCGAGCTTTCCCACCGTGGGGAGCCACACCCCCCGGTAGGCGTCGACGGTCACGTCGAGCGTGACTCGTCGCCCGTTGACCCCCGACTGATCAAATGCCGAGGGGACCCGGGTGAACGATCCGGAAGCGCTGTCCTGTCTGTCGCTTCCAACCGAATAGACGATGCCGTTGTAAGTGTCCAGCGTGGCGATGCGGATGCGAGCGCCCTCGGGCAGGCCGGAGACTGTGAACATCGTCTCGGGTGCCAGCGCGGCCTGTTCGTACATCCGGAACCCGCTGAGCGGGCTGACGTAGTCGCGGGGGTCGAACGGCTGCACCACGACCGAGCGCAGCACGTCACGGCTGCCGGTAGGCGGCGCCGCTGCGGTAGCGGCCACGGCCGTTCCCGCCGCCAGCGCCATGATCAGTCCGGCGCTGAGCAACGTCCTGATGCTGACGAGCGCATGGTCGCGGGTGCCGGCCCGGACGCTGTGCCTCGCATTGAGGAGTCGGATCGACTCCAGGCGGCGGTACGCGCGTCGCCAGAGCAGCCAGAGCAGGACGGCGGCGGTCAGGGATAGGGCAAGTTCCAGGGACCAGGTCGCCCTGGTCGGTCCGAGAGCGATCGCGGCGAGGAAAAGCACGATGGGTCCGAGAACCGCCAGTTCCGAGTTCTTCGCCCGCAACGCGACCGAACCGCTCACCGTCACGGTGCCGAACACCAGGATGAACGCCGGGACCAGTAGCGCCTGGTAACTTCCGACGGGCAACGTCACCGTGAGGAGCTGCTTCCAGGCCAGAGCCGTGCCTGCGATCAGGTCGAGCAGGCCATCGGCGGTCGGCAGCACACGCAGCAGCGCACGATCCGGTACTGCCAGCGGCACTCCGGCGAGCAGGTAGACAGCGACGGACACGGCAAGGCACACCACGCTGGGCCACCGGAACAGCGCACCGAGAACCGCTATGGCCGATCCCAGCACTGTGGCGACGGCGACGAGCACGATCAGCGCGGATGATTGGTAGATCGGCCAGAACGCCACTGACGCGATGGCGGTGGCCAGCCACAGCAGCGCCAGCGTGGCGGCGACGAATCCCGGGGCCAGTGCGACGCGGTGAGAATCGTGCGTCACGCTGCTGCCGCCCGGGCGAGGGACTTCTGGAGGTCTTCCAGATATCCGATGGTCAGCACGCTGAGACCGGCAACACGCCGTAGCCCAGGTATCGACTCGGGGTCGCACACCACGGCGATCACCTCGACGCCCAGCGGGAACATGGTGGAGGCCGCTCGCAGTTCCACTGGCGTCGTCGGTGAACCGCACACCAGGAAGGCGACCGAAATGCCGGTGACCGTGTCGGCGGTGACGCGCGCGACGTCGCGGATCGTCAACGCCGACTCGGCGCGATCGATCGCGGCGAGGTCGTCGAGAAGGCGTCCCCTGGTCACCGTGCTGAGTTATTTGACAGCGAGGACCTTGCGGGTGGCGAAGTCGGGTGTGGTCTCGCTGGCGACGACCGAAACCGTTCTGGCATCCCGGATCGCCCGCACTCCCAGCGAGCCCGCAACGCTCACCGCCATCTCGAATTCGTCGTCTGATGCGTAGTCGGCGGCGGCCAGGCTCAACGCGATGACCAGGTGGCTGCGGCGGGTTTCTTCAAACTGCCGCACCATGTAGGTTCCGGTTTTCGCCGTGCTCTTCCAGTGGATGTACCGCCGTTCATCGCCCGGCACGTACTCGCGCAGCGCGTGGAATGACACGTCGCTATTGGAGAGATCCTTGGTGGGGTTTCCCTCGAGATCGTGGATGAATCCTG
The DNA here is from genome assembly GCA_039920505.1 of Terrimesophilobacter sp. GTDB lineage: Bacteria > Actinomycetota > Actinomycetes > Actinomycetales > Microbacteriaceae > Parafrigoribacterium. The sequence continues at coordinate 32,610 of JBDSDO010000073.1, read as the reverse complement.
TGCTCGTGCTGGGAACGCCGATGGTGCGCGGATGGATGAACACATCCACAGTGTCGGTCCACACCAGTTCGCGGCGCACCAGTCCGATCGGGTCGGCGCGCACCGTGCGCACCGGGCCGACAGTGAGCACTCCGCGGCGCACCGTGGGGATTGAGAACTCGTCGCGGAATGAGCCGCCGCGCGGCAGGCTCGGCATCGCGAACTCGGCGAGCCCGGAGCCCACCGGCACCTCGGTCTTCACACCGAGCAGCCGGCGCCTGGTGGGATTGGTTGCGACCATCCGTCCGGTCGCGGCCTCACCCACGACCACGCGGTTGCGCGGGACGTCGAGAGTAATCGTGAACGCGTTCTTTCCGAACAGATAGAGAGCAGCCACGGCCAGCAGCACGCAGCCCGCGTAGGCGATGGCGACCAATTCCAACCAGCCGAGCGTGTAGCCGAAGACGAACGCGAGCGGGACGAGAACGACCATGCACCAGCCCAGTGCCGTCACGACGGTGGCGATTCTGCCGCCGATGTCGCCGGCGGTCGTCCGCAGTCGTCGACCCAGCCGCACGATCGCGATGACCGCGTCAGCGAGGAATCCCGTGCGGTCGCCGACGATACGGGTTCTGACGTTGACCAGCCCCTGGGTCGCCCCGAGCGTCGTGTCGAACCGTGCGGACGAGGTCGAGGTCATCGCTCGACTGGTCGTCACGCCGCGGGCCGGCACGCTCACACCGGCTGCCGATCGCCAGGCGGCGGGGTCTCGATCAGCACCTGGCCGACGACGCTGGAGGCGGTCACACCGTCGAACTCGGCCTCGGGGTCGAGTACGAGCCGGTGCGCCAGCACCGGTTCGGCGAGCGCCTTGACGTCGTCGGGGATGACGTAGTGCCTGCCGCCAGCGGCGGCGAGCGTCTTCGCGGTGCGCACCAACGCCAGCGCGCCGCGCACGCTGGCGCCCAAACGGATCTCGGTCGCGCTCCTGGTCGCATCTACGAGCCGCGACACGTAATCGTTGATCGACGGGTCGACGTGAACCGTGCGGGCGAGGCGCCCCATCTCCACGATGACAGAAGCAACCGCAATCGGCGGGATCGTGACGTCGTGCGCTTTCACCCCGGCTCCGGCAAGGATCCGGAGGGTCGATGCGTGGTCCGGGTAGCCGATGGATGTCTTCAAGATGAACCTGTCAAGCTGTGCTTCGGGGAGCCGGTAGGTTCCCGCCTGCTCGATCGGATTCTGGGTCGCGATCACCATGAACGGCGCACCGACCGGATGCGTGACACCGTCGACGGTGACGCGGCCTTCCTCCATCACTTCAAGCAACGCCGCCTGGGTTTTCGGGCTGGCCCGGTTGATCTCGTCGGCCAGCACGATGTTCGCGAAAATCGGGCCTTTGTGGAACTCGAAGTCGCCGGAGCGCTGGTCGTAGATGCTGACTCCGGTGATGTCCCCCGGCAGCAGGTCGGGCGTGAACTGCACCCGGTTGTTCGACCCGTCGACGCTTTGCGCGATGGCCCTGGCCAGCGACGTCTTGCCCGTGCCGGGGAAGTCTTCCAGTAGCAGATGGCCCTCGCTGAGCAGTGCTGTGAAAGCGAGCCTGATGACGAACGTCTTTCCGAGCAGCACCTGTTCGACGTTGGCCACCAGCCTGCCGAAGATTCCGGAGAACCAGGTCGCCTGCTCGGGTGTCATCGTCATCGTGGTGCCCCTTCGGCGAATGCGATTAATACTTGTGTGTCTATCATGGCGTGCAGGGCCCGTCGCCGTATGCGGGGTCGGTGTAATACGGTGCCGGGCCGATCTGAACGGTCGCCGTCACCCGGACCGCCTGGCTGCCGGCCGGCGCGGTGGCGCCTGTAGCGGAGCCCCAGATACCGAGTGTGTTCTGGAACGCGTACGTGTACGTCACCGCTGGTGCGCCCGCGTTGAGCGGCCGGGTCGGAACCACTTCCGTTCCCGCGGCACAGCTGGTGATCCCCGCCCGTGTGTTGACCGGGGTCACCGTGGTCGGTACGGAGGACTCGCCGCAGAATCCGCCGGCGGCGTCGCGGCAGGCGCGCAACGTGACGGTGGTCGGATTCCCATACACGGAGGAATCGGCCCAGGAGGTGATCCAGTCTCCGTCCACGACGGTGGTCCACGATCCGCCGCCGAGTTGATATTGGAACACCATGTCCGCATACTTCGGCCCCACGGCCTTCAGCGTGTCGACTCGGATGTCGAACTGGCCGCTCGTGCCGTTTTTCTCTACCTTCACGGTGCCGCTCGCCTGTCCAGGGGTGGCTTTGGTCACCACAGAACTCGACACAGTGGGAGTGCAGAAATAGCCGTTGTCGGCGTAGACCGCGTAGAAGTAGTTTCCGCCGTCGGCCACGGTGGTGTCGGTCCAGCCGCTGGCGACCGGTCCTCCAGAGCCCACAGCCGCACTCTGGCACGACGTCGGAGCGGCGTCACCCACGGTGAACCGGCCCACGGTATACGTGACAGAACCGGCCGCCGCCCCGTTCGGATCGCTGGCGCCCCAGGTCACCGTGACATGCCCTTGAGCATCTGCCACTACCGCGCTCAACCTGCTCACGGATGATGGGGGTCCGACGGCCGTGACGGTCGCGGTGGCACTCCTCTTCCAGTCGTTGCTACTGAGCACCTGGGCGCTGTTCTTCGCGTAGATGCTGATCTGGTACTGCCTGGCGGCGACGAGGGTCGGCGTGAATGTGTACTGGTCCGCCCCGCTCGCCGAGACCGCCGACGACGAGTCCAGATCAGGACCCACAATGCGCACGATGTAGTCGGTGATCGGACTTCCGCCCGCCGGAGCAGCCACAGCCGGCCAGGTGATGCTCACCGCTCCCGGGGCGACGCTGGTGGCCTTGGCTTCGCTGATCGACGGCGCGTCTGGCAGCAGATCCGACCAGACGGCGCTGCCGATCGATGCCGGGTCCGAGCTTCCGATCGCGTTCTGCGCGGTGACCGAGATTCGCACGCCGTTGGCAGGACCGTTGCCGGGGGTTCGGATGGCGCATCCGCTGGTGATCGCGCACGGTGTGACCGAGAACACGCTGCCGTCACTGCGGGTGACAGTGACCTGGTACCCGCTGATCGGCGAATTATTGAACCCGCCAGGGGCCCAGGCCACGGTGACCGATTTGTCCGAGAAGGAGGTCACCGTCACCCCGGTCACTGGTTCTGGAACGTCCTGAATCTGAAGGGTCACGGCTCCCCACACGTAACGGTCGGCATCCGCTGTGGCGTCCATCACTTGGTATTGCACGCTGACATTCACCGGCTGCGCGGTCTTGGTCACGGTGACTGCCAGCCTGCTGTTGTCGTCGCTTGGCACAACGCTCACTCCGGCCGGCAGAGAATCGCCGCCGATCCCCCGGATCGAGATCACCTTGAGACTCTGCCCGGGGAACGGATTCGTGGCGCCGTCATTGGCGAGAACGTCGACAACGGTCGTCTGACCGCGGGGAGTGACGGCCACGTCGGCGGCCGGCCTGGCCAATGGCCTGGTCGAGGGTACGACGCCCAGCTGGATGGTTCCGGCCTTGCCTTCGGCGATATCGTCGCGCACACCGAGCACGATCGTGCTCGTCGTGTTCTTCGCGGCGTCACTGTCGGCGCGCAGGGTGAGCTTCTGGGCGCTGAGTGTGTAACTGAACCCCGCCGGAGGCGGGCCCACCACCGAGTACGCCAACTCGACCAAGTCTTTCGGGTACGGGTACGTCGTCAGTTTCAGCAAGTCGAGCACCTTCGTCTCGCCAGGTTCGAAATCGATCACGCCGCCACCGAACACCGGCGGCTGGTTCTCGCGAGGCGTCACCTTGATCGGCAGTACGAGAGTGGCGACGCGGCCGTTAGGGTCAGTGGCGCTCGCACCGTCTGTGACTTGGAACGACACCGAGGCCGGTCCGAAATACTTGTCAGCCGAGGTGAACCTCAGCGTATGGTCGTCCACCACCGGGTCCTGACCGTTGGAGTGAGTGGCGCGCACGCCGGAGCTGTCGGCGAGCCGCACCTTCTTACCGCCGATGGCGACCACGTAATCGTTGAGGTCGATTTTCAGTTCCGATTCGCTGGGCACGGTAAGCGCTCGCGCCTTGCGGTTGAGCTGAGGCAACGCGTCGTCGTATCCGGGAACCCAGACGAACGCGTACGCGGCGGCGGCGGTGCCGTTCGGGCGGGACACCTGGAACGGAATGATCTGACGTTGGTTGCCCACCTTCACCCGGATCCGCTGACCGGGGGTCACTTCGGCGCCGGCGGCGTAGCCGGGCAGCAGCGACACCGCAAGCTCGGACACCGGACCGTCGGCAAGGAACACGTTCCGCAGCACGTCGACATCGATCGTGTCCCGATCGAGAATGTCGGTGAGGGTGAGCACGGTGTCGTTGGCAACCGGATACACCGGCGGCGCGTCGGGATCGACGATCACTGTGACGAAGTTTGAACTGGTCCCGCCTGAGTCGTTGGCGATGGTGTAGATCAATCCGTAGCGCCCCGGGATGCGCGGCGGAGTCACGCGCACCATGTCGCCGACGACGGCTGCGGAAACTGTCGGGTCGTTGGGAGTGACGCTGACGAGGCTGAGTGGGCTGCCGTCGGGATCCGAGTCGTTCGAAAGGACCTGGACCGAAACGGTACTGCCTGGCCGCACCGTCACTTCGTCCTCGATGGCGACCGGATTCCGTGCGCCGTCCAGTTTCGCGCTGATGCCGACTCGGACCGTGCCGATCGCCCTGGCGCCGAGCGCATCCAACAGCGTGTAGGTGAAGGTATCCGTTCCGGCCGAATAGCCGCCAGCCTCATAGTCGATGTAGTCGTCACCCACGGTGGTGACGGCGCCCTTTTGAGGGTTGGATTCCTGGCCGAGGAGCTGAACTGAGTCTCCATCCGGGTCGACTCCGGTGAGCGGAATCGGGATGCGCACTGTCGCACCGGACAAGACGCGTGCCGTCACCGTCGCAGGGACGGGCGGATGGTTCGTCGCATCGTTCGGCTCGCGCACCGCGATGCGCACGTTCGCCTGCGCACGTTGGCCGTCCGGTCCGGACACCTCATAGGTGGCGGTGAAGTTGCCTGGCTTGTCCGGGGCAAGATAGCGCAGCACATCGCCGGAGGCGAAGAGCAATCCGGAATCACCGGTCAGGGTAGTGGACAGTTGCGGGTTGAGGGTGAGGTCTTCCCCGTCTGGCTGCACATCATTGTCCAGTACCGGGATGTTGATGGCGTCCCCCACCCGCACGGTCACCGCATCATCCGTCGCGATCGGCGGTTGCAAACTCGCCGGGATCGGGGTCTCGATGACTGTGACGACGCCCTCGGCTTCGGCCAGGCCGTTGCTGATCCGGTAATTGAAGTGCACCGGGCCATCCAGCGGCCCGGTGAGGGTCACCCGGATCGCCTTCTGCTCGAGTACATCAGCACGCACGCCTGAACTGCCGGGGATGTTGTAGACGCCGGTGACCAGCAGCACGCCCCCGGCGGGGTCGATGTCAGTGGAGGCGACGTCGATGGTCTGGCTGCTCAGGGTCTTGACGAAGATGTTTTTCGGCAGGGTGATCGGGGTGCTGTTGGCTTCCGGGGGCGCCGCGACATCGACGCGGACCACCCCGGTGGCCGTGGTGTCCCCGTCGTTGACGACGAAGTCAAGATAGTGAGTCCTGATCTGGTCGCTGGTGAAGATGAAGGTGCCCGACTCCAGGCTGGCGGTGATGCTGGAGCCGGTTTTCACCGGCACGCTGGTCAACCGCACCACTCCGCTGCCCCCGCGCACGTGGTCCAGCGGGTGCACTGTCACCGGTTTTCCGGCGTAGGCGAGCACGACGAACGGGTCGGTGACGATTGGCACGTCACCGGGTTTCTTGACAGTCACGCGAACGCTGCCACTGGACACGTCCCGGCCATCCGAGACGGCGAGGGTGATCGACCGTTGCTCGGCGGACGCGCCGCCTTCCACGAACACGACGTTGCCCTCTGGCCGGTGGCTCACGGTGTCGGGCGGCGTCGTCGTCGCGGAGGCGAGATAAAACGCGTCGCCGTCCGGGTCCACCCAATCGCCCAACACCGACGCGGTGGCGCGGCCCCCCTGAGCGACCAGCACAGAGGTTTGGCGCACTTGCTCCGGTGGTGAATTCTCCAGCGGTGATCGCACCGAGACGGTCACGGTGGCGCTCGCGCTGCCTCCGCGGCCGTCGTCGATGGTGTATCGGAATGAGAACCTGCCGTGGGCGCTCGGTGTCAAGGTGAGCTGCAATTGTTGACGGTCGTTCACCAGGTCAACGTGACCCATCGTCTCGTCGATCGGCGTCGTGTCCGAGATGACGAGTACATCGCCATTGGGGTCGTAGTCGTTGAGCAAAACCGGCAAGATGCTGCTGACGCCGGGCCTGGCGCCCAGGGCGTCGTCGACCGCCACCGGGGGGAGCTGATCTTTAGCCAGTTCCGGAGGGGTGTCGAGATCGTTCTTCTCGACCTGCTGCTGGTCCTTTTTCTTGACGATCAGTTCGTCCCAGTTGTCGATCAGTTGCCCGTGGCCCTGAACTGCCCAGGCGCCGCCGCCGCGGGGGTCGTTCAGCACCACGTTGTCGCCGTTGCGCTGAAAGGTGAGGCGAACCGCCGCCGCGGGCATGGAGTCCAACCGCAACAACTCCGGCTTGGGCTCCGAGGCACACGACCGCCATCCTGTGCCGCCAGACCAGGCGCCATAGACGCAGCCGTTCAGGTAGACCGGGGCGGCGGGAAAGCCCGACTGCCCGCCGAGGACCGTCCGCGGAGTACCGCCAGACACCGGCAGCGACACGAGACCTCCGTCGAAACCAACGAACACGCTGTCGCCGTCGGTCGAGGGTTGTTGCAGCACGGGACTGCTTCCGTCCCCGATCAGGCTGGAAAGGTCGAACAGCCGGCCATCGAGGCTGAGCTGACGCGAGGTTGCGTCGAGCAGCGCCCAATGGTTCCCGATCGAGGTGACCGTGGCGGCGGCGTTCGAATTTCCGAGGCCGGAATCGAAGGTTTCCGTTGTACTGCCCGGGGTGTTCAGATCGAGCCGGTAAACCTTGTGCGCCTGGGACGAGTAGCCGACCAGTACGCCGTCGTGCGAAACACTCACGACAGCGTTTTTGCCCAGGCTGAGGGTCGGCGGCGATTGTGAGTCGAAATGGACCAAGTCTGCCTTCGGCATGACCCACACTTGGCCTGTGCCGCGTGCGACCACCACGACGTTCTCGTCGGCGAGGAAGACATCCGGACCCGCGGGCGGCAGCGGAACGGTGTCCTGCACCTGGGAGGTCGCCGGATCGACGATGTCAACCTTGCTGTTGGTGCGATCGACCAAGAGCACGTTCGCACCGTATTGCACGACGTCGACCTCGGTGCCGACGCTGGCGACCACCGTGTCGAGCGCGAGCACTTGCGTGTTGGCACGGCCGATCACGTGCTGTCCGCCGTTGGCGACCCAGACCGACCCGTCGTTCAAATCCATGCGCTGAGCGGTGTAACCGCCGGACACAATCGCCACGGTGGCCACCAGTACGGCAATAACAGAAGCGCTCGTCGCAGACACGACGAGCGATTTGCGGGCGGCGACCCAGCGTGCGAATGACTTCATCAATCGCTCACAAAGTCAGCGCATTTTTCGCTGCTCGACTGTCCGGTCTTGCCGTCGCGATTCACGGTGACAGTGATGCACACCCGGTCGCCGGATGTGGCGTCTACGGTGAACGAGCGCGTCTGCTGAATGCTGGTCTGGCCGTCGCGTGTGGCGATCTGATATTGGTCTTGTGGCTTCACACCGGGGTCCGGCCAACGGAACTGCACAGAATCCCGAGTCAACTCTGCCGTGATATCGCTCACCGCCGGAATCTCCGATGCATTCGCGTTGACGAGGACCATCGTGGCCATGGCGCCGAGCGCGATGGCACAAACCAGGCTGGCCACGAGAGCCCAGCCGAGGGCGCGCATCCCCCTGCTTCTGGGCGCCGGCGCGGTTCCCGAATGCGGTGACAGCGGGCTCAATTCTCGCAGCAAGGTGCCTACCGGCGCGTAGTCGTATTGTTGGGCGATCACCCTCCGGCGCCGCCGGGACCGCGCGGGACTGCCGGGGGTCACGATGCCACGAATTCTGGTGCGTTCTTCCAGATCGGATACCGTGGCGAGCGCCCAGTCGTCCATAGCCACCTCGACCGGGGTTTGCGGAACACCCAGTTCGGTCTCGACGGCTTGGAATTCGCGCACTAATTCCAGCGCACTGCCCGGACGGGACTCCGGCTTCCTCGACATCGCGTGCTGCAGCACCCGCTCCAGACTCACCGGCACGTCGGCTCGGCCGATGGGCTGGATCTTGGCCCGGTTGATCCGGGAGATCAGGTCAGCGGACTTGTTGGACTGCCCGGGGATCTCGAACGGCGAGCGGCCGGCGAGCAACGAGTAGACGGTGGCGGCGAGCGACCAGACTTCCGACGCCACCGATCCTGGAGTTTCGTCCATGAGCACTTCGGGAGCCGACCAGGGGATCGACATGCCGACCGCCTCCTGGGTGGCGGCGTCGCTCAGCGTCGCGGCGATACCGAAGTCGGACAGCACAGGATGCCCGTAGGCCGTCAGCAGAATATTCGATGGTTTTATGTCCCGATGCAGAACGCCGGCACGGTGTGCCGTTTCCACGGCACTACCGATTTTCACCGCAATGCGCATCACCTCAGCGACAGGCACGCGCTCCCGCCGGTAGCGCTCCCCGAGCGCGGAAGAGCACATCTCCATCACCAGGTAGGGACGACCGTCTGAGGAAACACTGGCCTGGTACACGGTGAGGATGGACGGATGCGCGCTGAGTTGAGCCATCAGATTGGCTTCAGCCTGGAACATCTGACGCACCTGGTCGTTGACGACCTCGGTGAGCAGGACCTTGACCGCGACTTGGCGCCTCGGCATGTTCTGCTCGTAGAGGAACACATCGGCAAATCCGCCGGAACCGAGAATGTGCACGTAGCTGAATCCAGGCAGCACGGGAGGCTGAGACGGTAGGCGTCGTGCCATGGCGCCCCCTTCACCTCGCTTTGTCAGGTCCTTGGGTCATGCAAAGTGCTACCCCGGTTCCTCATTCTAAGCACGGTGTGCTGGCAAATCGGGGGCATTCGGGCCTGCTGGGCCGATGCCCCATCCCCACTTAGGGGGGCAGGTCGGCGCGTCGGAACCGACCAGGGGCCGCTAGTCGAAGAACCCGGTAGTGCCGAGCACATCCACGACGATGACCGTCACATTGTCCCGGCCGCCTGCCGACAACGCGGCGGCGACAAGCGTGTCGGCGGTGCGCTGCGCATCCTGCCCGGCGGCGAGATGCCCACGGATCGCGGTCTCTTTCAGTTCCTTGGTCAGCCCATCCGAACACAGCAGCAGGCGCACGTTCTCACGCACCGGCAGCATCCAATAGTCCGGCACCGGTTCGACGTTGAAACCGACGGCGCGCGTGATGATGTTGCCGCGGGGATGGGACTCGGCGTCCTCCGGTCTGATCGCGCCAGAATCGACGAGTTCCTGCACCACAGAGTGGTCGACGGTGAGCCTGGACAGCTCACCATCTTCGAACAGATAGACCCTGGAATCCCCGACGTTGAACACGGTCCAGTAGACCCCATTGCCCTGCACGGTGAGCGCGATGCCGGTGACAGTCGTGCCGACGCCCAGCTGGTCCTCATCGGCGGCCAGTGCGATGTCCGCGGTGGCGGCCCGCAACGCGGTGTCGATGACGCCAGGCTCGAGGAAGTCGCCGGAGAGCGCCTCGTTCAGTCGCGCGACGACCGCGGCGCTGGCGACATCTCCGGCCGCGTGCCCGCCCATCCCGTCGGCCACCGCAAACACGGGGGGGCGGGAGAGCAGACTGTCTTCATTGTGCGCGCGTCGCAGGCCGATGTCGGTGAGCGCACCCCAACCCAGAGTGACCGATGCCTGTGGCCGTTCCGGAGGGTGCACTGTCTGAACTGCCGTGCTGTCGCCAAGCTGTGTCACTTAGGTAAGCCTTTGCGTGGGGAGGATTTCGATGCGATTGCCGTCACCAATATCTACCACTGTGCCCGGCGTCACCACGACCGACTCACCTTGACGCAATCTCAACGGGACCGCTCCCGGTACGAGAACGACGGTGGAATTGGTTGACTTGAGATCGGTGACGATAATCGACGACCCCTGTTGCATCACCTCGACGTGAGTACCGGAGACCTCGCTGAGCGGCGACGACACCGTCACCAGATGCGGCGGTGCCTCCAGGGGGATTCGCGGCGGGATCGGACGCCTGCCGATGTACACCGGCGCATCCAGGGTGATCGGGTCCTGATTGCCGACGCGGAGACGATAGCGCGCGGGAGCACTCGCGGCGGCCGGCAGTGCGGCGGGGACGACCGGTCGTGGTGCGGCCGCCAGCCGATTGCGGATGATCGTGTCGGCGTCGGCGAGTCCCGGCTCCGCCAGTGGATGGCGCGGCACGCCGACGACGGTGTCCCCGAAATCCGCATCCTGCATGAGCCCATTATCGCGTGCCGGACTCGAATGCCCATTCCGGGAGCCGGCCGGCGTCGAGCATGCCCAGCAATAGTCTGGCGAAGCCGTAGTCGGGATCGATGGCCAGCGCCTGCTCGGCGAGGATGCCCGCCACCGACCCTCGCCCGAGCGCCCAGTGCAGCCAGGCCAGTACGCACAGGGGCGCCGGTCTGGCCGACCTCGGAGCGCGTGCCGTCACCGCAGTCAGTACCGCGATACCGGCGGTGATGCGCATCGGATCGGGGCGCGGGCCCTCCCCGAACACAAGCGCTGCCGACCCGCGCACGCCGCGCCCGTCACCATCGATCAATTGCTCACCGAACAGCACGCGAAAGCCGGCAGCTGGACCGAACGCGAATTGCAGCATCAGAGCATTCCGGCTCACCGGGCGCTGCAGGAACCACAGCAACAACGCTGCATCGCGGTCCTCAATCCGGGCTGGGTCCAGGTGGACGGCAAGCTCGATGAGGCGAGGGAGAGGAAAGACGGGCAGCGGATCGTCAGAGCCGAACGCCAGGCCCAGCTGGCCGAGCTCCACAGAATCAGCCACTGAGGTGCGTGCAGCATCGTGATATTGCAGCATCAGGCGCGCGACGCGCTCGGCCGTACCGAGGTCGACGACGGGGATCACCGCGCCGTCAGTGACGGCGCCGAGTTTTCCAAGTGCTCCACGGGCGCCACTGGGAACCCGTTCGCCGATATCAGAAGCGCTGATCTCGTCCAACGGGTGCCCGGTGTGCGGGGTGTCCGCATCCAAATAGTCGCCCCAGCCGTCGCTCGCAACGCACAGCGCGTCGCGAACGAGGAATCCCGCCGACTCGGCACGGTGGATGACGGCGTCCAAGAACGGGCGATGCGGAATGGGAAGAGCGAACCGATCGTCGGTGAAGACAACCGGGACCAGCGCGTCCACCTCCGGCAGCTTGCACAACATTCCGATCATGGTTGTCGCGATCCGTTTGCACGCCAGGGCGGCATCGGTTTTCGGAAGGTCGAAGCGCAGGGCGCCACGGGTGCGGTTGCCACAGAAGGCGACCAGCACGATGCTGTCCTGGGGATGGAACCCGAGCAAGTACGGAACCAGGGCGAGGAAGTCAGCGGCATTCTTGGCCTTTACGATGGCGGTCATGCGCCCAGTGTGCGACCCTGGCTGACCGGTCAGGCGAGCAGAAGCCTCATCTGTGGAAAATCCGCAGCCGGCCCGACCTGTGCACAACTCGACGCGTGCCGCTTGCCGCACCTATTACCGGCTCGCCGCGCCCGAAGTTAAGGGAGCAGGAAGGCTGCAAAGGGAGCGGCGAGGCGGACTAGACCTCGTCGGCCACCGGGGCGGCGAACTGGGCGTTGTACAAGTTGAAGTAGGCGCCCTGTGCCTCCAGCAGCTCGTCGTGGTTGCCCTGCTCGACGATGTGGCCGTTCTCCATCACCAGGATGAGGTCGGCGTCGCGGATCGTGGACAACCGGTGCGCGATCACGAAGCTGGTCCGGTCGCTGCGCAGCGCGGCCATGGCCTTCTGCACGAGCACTTCAGTGCGAGTGTCCACAGAGCTGGTGGCCTCGTCCAGGATGAGCACGCTGGGCTTTGCGAGGAAGGCGCGCGCGATGGTGAGCAATTGTTTCTCCCCCGCGCTGACGTTCTCGGCTTCGTCGGCCAGCACCGTGTCGTAACCGTCTGGCAGGGACCTCACAAACCGGTCCACGTAGGTGGCGGTGGCCGCGTCGATGATCTCGGCCTCGGTGGCATCCGGCCGCCCGTAGGCGATGTTGTCCCGGATCGTGCCGCCGAACAGCCAGGTGTCCTGCAGCACCATGCCCATCCGACTGCGCAGGTCGTCACGCGTCATCTCGGCGATGTCGACGCCGTCGAGGGTGATTCGTCCGGCGTCGAGTTCGTAGAAGCGCATCATGAGGTTGACCAGGGTGGTCTTGCCCGCGCCGGTCGGTCCGACGATGGCGATCGTGTGGCCAGGTTCGGCGATCAGAGACACGTTCTCGATGAGCGGTTTGTCGCTCGAGTAGCTGAACGACACGTTCTCGAAGACCAGGCGACCCTGCGTGCCTGCCGGAGTGAGTGCCGGCTCGGCGTCGGCGGTCTGCTCCTGCGCGTCCAACAGTTCGAACACCCGCTCCGCGGAGGCGACACCAGACTGCACCAGGTTCGCCATGCTGCCCAGTTGAGTCAGCGGCTGAGTGAACTGGCGGGAGTACTGCAGGAACGCCTGAACGTCACCGAGCCGCATCGCGCCGCTTGCCACTTGCATGCCGCCCACCACAGCGATCGCCACATAGATGAGGTTGCCGACGAACATCATCGACGGCATGATGATGCCGGAGACGAATTGCGCGCCGAAGCTCGCCTTGTAGAGTTCTTCGTTTTTGTCATCGAAGACCTGGCCGACCTCACGCTGTCGGCCGAAAACCTTCACCAAGGAATGTCCGGTGAAGTTCTCCTCAATGTCTGCGTTGAGTTCACCGGTGTGCTTCCACTGCGCCACGAACATTTTCTGGGAGCGTTTGGCGACCACACCGGTGATCACCACGGTCAACGGAATCGTCACAAGTGCGATCACGGCGAGCAACGGTGAGACGAGGAACATCATCACCATCACGCCGACCACTGTCAGCAACGAATTCAGCATCTGGCTGAGGGTCTGCTGCAGCGATTGGGCGACGTTGTCGATGTCGTTGGTCACGCGGCTGAGTAGTTCGCCGCGTTGCATCCTGTCGTAGTAACGCAGCGGTAGCCGGTTGATCTTCTCTTCGACGTCTTGCCGCAGCCGGTATACCGTGCGCTGTACGACCTCGTTGAGCACGTACGCCTGCAGCCAGCCGAACACCGACGAGGCAATGTACAGCACAAGTACCCACATCAAGACGCTGCTGAGCGCTTGAATGTCGATGCCGGTACCCGGCGTCAGGTGCATGCCGCTGAGCAGGTCGGCTTGGGCGTGCTGACCTTGCGCCCGCAGTCCAGCGATGATCTGATCTTGACTGACCCCGGCCGGCAGCTTCTTGGAGATCACGCCTTCGAAGATGAGGTTCGTGCCTTCGCCGAGCAGTTTCGGTCCGATCACGTTGAACCCGACGCTGAGCACGGTCAGTAAGAACACGAACGCGAGACCGACTCTGTGCGGTTTCAGGGCACCGAGCAGTCGCCTGGCCGACGGCCAAAAGTTCATCGACTTCTCTGCGGGCAGCATGGCGCCGCCGAACGGCCCGCGATGCGCCGCCGGGCGCGGTCGCGCCGGCGTGTCCTGCTGTGTCGTGCCGGTCATGCGCTTTCCTCCGCGGTGAGCTGGGACGCGACTATCTCAGCGTAGGTTGTCGAGCTTTCCAACAGTTCTTCGTGGCTTCCGTTGCCGACGACAGCGCCGCCCTCGAGCACGACGATCTGATCTGCGTCCAGGATGGTGGCCACGCGCTGGGCAACCACGATCATGGTCGCGTCGGTTCGGTACTTCTTCAACGCCAGCCGGAGTCTGGCGTCGGTGGCACTGTCCAGCGCGGAGAAGGAGTCGTCGAAAATGTATATTTCGGGTTGCTTGACCAGTGCCCGGGCGATCGCGAGCCGCTGTCGCTGCCCGCCGGAAACGTTTGTACCGCCCTGGGAGATTTCCGCGTCCAGTTTGCCGTCCAACTCCTGGACAAAGCCCGCGGCTTGCGCAATCCGAAGCGCCTCCCACAACTCGTCGTCGGTGGCATCCGGCTTGCCGTAGCGCAGGTTGCTGGCGACGGTGCCGGCGAACAAGTACGGCCTTTGCGGCACCAGCCCGATGCGGCTCCACAGTGTGTCCGGGTCCAGGTCGCGAACATTGACCCCGTCGACGAACACTGATCCTCCTGTGGCATCAAACAGCCTCGGCAGCAGGTTCATCAGCGTCGTCTTACCTGCGCCGGTGCTGCCGATGATGGCGGTGGTCTCCCCCGGTCGCACCGCAAAGCTCACGTTGCGCAGCACAGGTTGCTCGGCTTTCGGGTACGAGAAGGACACGTCGACGAATTCGACGGTGCCGCTGCTCTCCAACGCCGTGACGCCGCGCTCCGGCACGAGCACCGAGGTCTCGGTCTCGAGCACTTCGCCGATGCGGTCAGCGCTGACGGCGGCGCGTGGCAGCATCACACCCATGAAGGTCGCCATCATCACGGCCATCAGGATCTGCAGCAGGTAGCTCAGGTAGGCGACCAATGCGCCGACTTGCATCTGCCCCGACTCCACCCGCAGCCCGCCGAACCAGATCACGGCGACGCTTGACACGTTGAGCACCAGCATGACGATGGGGAACATCAACGCGAACAGTCGGCCGGCGCCCAGCGAGGTGTTGGTCAGCTCGGCGTTGGCCTTGGCGAATCTGGTGGTCTCGATGTTCTCGCGCACGAACGCACGAATGACTCGGATGCCGGTGAGTTGCTCACGCAGCACCTGGTTGACCGTGTCGATTCGGTTCTGCATGAGTCGGAACAGCGGCACCATCCGGGAAATGACCAAGCCAATCGAAATCAGCAAGACCGGCACGCTCACGGCCATCAGCCAGGACAGTCCGATGTCTTGCTGCATGGCCATGATGACACCGCCGATCGCGAGGATCGGAGCGGCCACGAACAGGGTGCACGTCATCAGCACCACCATCTGCACCTGCTGCACATCGTTGGTGGTGCGGGTGATCAGCGATGGCGCTCCGAACTGGGACACCTCCCGCTCCGAGAACTCGCTGACCCGGTGGAAGATCGCGCCACGCAGGTCACGGCCGAGCGACATCGACGCCTTCGCGCCGTAGTAGACGGCGGTGATGGCGCAGGCGATTTGCACGACCGTGATGGCGAGCATGACGCCGCCGACCACGAGAATGTGCCCGACGTCGCCCTTGGCGATTCCGTTGTCGATGATGTCGGCAATGAGATTCGGCAGGTAGAGCGAGGCGATCGACTGGGCGGCCTGGAACAGGCCGACAGCGACCAGCAGTTTCCAGTGCGGTTTCAGATAACGACGCAGGATGCGCAGCAGCATGGTGTTCCTAGGATTCCGTGGGGGGTCGGTGGTTCGGTGGTGGCCGGCGGTTCGATGAGGGCGCTCCGACGATCCCGTACAGGACCATGTCGGTGAGTTCGTCTGCGGTGTAATACTCGCCGTCGTTGAACGGCGGCAGCGAGGACGCGAAGCAGATCCAGCGCAGCAGCTTGGCGACGCGCTCCGGCGGAAAGTTCAGTCGCTCGAGGTCGGGTTCGAACAGCTTCGAAAACAAAGCGTTCACGTTCTTCCGGTCTTGGGCGCTGCGTGGATGCGGGTGCTCGCCAAGGATCGACACCATCCGGAACACGCCACGGAACCCGGCCTGCAACACGACAACCGCCGCCCGGATCTTGTCCTCCAAAGGCAGGTGCGGGTTGATGTCGGTGAGCGGCTGCCGGATCGAGGAAGATTCCAGGTACCGCTCCACGGCCGCGCGAATCAGACTGTCCTTGTCGCCGAAGGCGCGGAAGATCGTGCCCTCCGCGACGCCAGCGGCTCCGGCAATCTGGCGGGAGGTGACATCGGCGCCGTGTTCGAGCAGCAGCGGGATCACCGCATCGATGATCATGGCGCGGCGTTCGTCTAAGGCAAGCGGGCTCGCACGATTGAGACGGGCAGGAGAAACAGGCACCAGAAAACTATAGCTGAGTGAGCACTCACTCAGTTAACTTTTTCTGCTTCTTTTGACGCGCGCGGCCAGTAGCGTCCGATCTATGCCCGCCAGCGCCAGGATGCGCGGCACGGTGCCCAATTCGGCGCCGAGAATGCCGAGCAATAAATCCGTGCCCACACGCACGCGGTTCTCCGCGTGTCCTATTGCCGCACCACGGCGGATCGCCTCGTTCGCTGAGGTGCCCAGGTCCAGCACAGCGGAGCCTTCCGTCGCGGCGCTCGGCATCCGGCCGCGCAGTTCGACCCCGGCGTAGGCCACGCTGTCGCGCCGCTCCTGCTGCAGCAATGCATCGATGCGTTCCCGATCCAGCCCGGCCTCGATCAACACCCTGCCGCACACAGTGGTCGGGCTGGACGCCAGCCCCAGCAGCAGGTGTTCTGCTTCGACAGCTTTCGAGCCTCGCTTGCGTGCCTCCTGGCGGGCGATCTGGAAGGTGCGATTGCTCGACTCGCCGAAGTAGTGCGGTGGCGCCACGATGGTCATCATCCGCGCCTGCGCAGTTCCAGTCCGGCCCCGATGAGTCGTTGCCCGTGCTTCTTGTGCACCGCCTGGCGGGTCACCCCGAGCGCCTCGGCCACCTGCGACCAGGACCAGCCGTCTCTCATGGCGCGCTCGACCTCGGCGTCTTCCAACTGATCGGCGAGTTTTCGCAGTGCGACGACGGCGGCCAAGCCGTCTGCGCGGCCGCCGACGGGAGGAATCTGTACAGCATCCATGCCAGAGACGCTAGAACACACTTCCAGCGTTTGTCAACCTACGTTGCTTATTTCACAGCCCTTTTTGAGAAACGCAACAGACCCGACATCGGTACGGTCCAGATATCCTCCCCCCGCACGTTCCACCGCTCAAGCAACGCATTCGCACTGAGGAAACCCGTGGTCGCCGCACGCTCCATGAGCGCAACCGGAAAATCGCACCTCACCCAGTCCCCGGCTAAGACGAGCGAGGTCCAAGGGGTGGTGACGGTCGGGCGGCTCTCCCACGACTTTGGGCCGATCAGGCCGCAGTCATTCCGCACGAGCACCTCTCTGAAGAGTGGAGTGAACGCCTGGGCCTCCGGGTAGACGCGATGCAATTGGTCTTCGAGCTCGCAGACGATTGTGCGCTGGGCGTCTGGATCGTCAGCAATCTCGGCACGACATGCGTAACCGTGCAGTTCGACCACCGAGCCGTCATGATGCGCCGTCCACCGCGCCGCCCCCGCTTCGAAACGCTCAAGAATCGAAACGTTGTCAAGCGGGCCATAGCCGCTCGTTCCGAGAAACGCGGGACGATCGAAACGCACCCGATGATCGAACCACAGCCGGACTACGACGAACGGCGGAGCATTTTCGGTGGCGGCCACCGCGTCGAACCACTGACGATGCGCAGCGGCCGGCCCCATCACCGATTCGTTGATCAGTGCTCTTGCCCCGCGAGGATCGGAGGCCAGCACGACTGCGTCCGCGGTAAGTCGCTCCGTTCCGACAATGACATCAGCACTTTCAGAAAATCCGGTGGAGGTCAACTCGATTCGGTCGACGCGAGCCGAGGTACGAACGTGAACTCCGAGCGCCTCCAGGTGATCCCCGAGGGGCTTCCACAGCGCGGTTTGATAATCGTCGATGGGAACGTCAAACAGGAGACCCTCTGCTGAGCCCAGGAAATAGGTGTGAAACATCGCAACAAGCTCACCAGCACCGAAGTCGGACGGGTGGGCGAAGAAGGAGCGCGCAAACACCTCAAGAGCAAGATCGCGAGCAGCTTGCGGGAAACGCAATCGATCAAGGAATTCTTCGGCAGACTCGCCGTCATACGCGGCAAATGTTCGAGGAAACTCGACTCGGAGAAGTTCTAGCGCTGCAGCCAGGTTGACGCGCAGGAGAGACCGAAGAGTAAAGCTGGGGCTACGCTTCACGAACTCGACGAAGCTGAACGGCGGGGTGGTTGGCAGTCCCCGGAACGACTCGCGCATGCCGTCCGAGCGGACCAGCGGATAATCGTCCAACGGCACCAGCGACGTGAGATCGGGGTCGACACGTCTGAGCAGTGCGCGCAAATTGTAATACTGGCGGAAGAAGGCATGAAAGCCACGGCTCATTGAGCGATCATCTGCTACTTGCCACGCCGAGACCCTGCCACCAAGGCGAGGGTCGGCCTCGCAGAGGGTGACCGACACGCCTCGTTCCGCGAGCACGATTGCCGAGGCAATACCAGCGATCCCGCCTCCGACGACCACGACGTGTTTCGTCTCGGACAGCTGCTCAACGCCGCTTGCAGCCCGGTGTTGAACCGCGCGACGATCACGGCCAGGGTACCCCGCGGTGTTTTCACCTCTCATTAGCGCTGCCCGGGCTCATCAGTGCCGTCTCGGCGTCGGTTGTGGTCACTGCCCGACGAGGGACCCGAGAGTATCCACATCATGATTGTGAGGGAAATCATCGCAAACCCGAATCCAAAATCTTCGATCGGAATATCGAACGGAAACCGGATGCCGGCGAACGTCGTTTTCCCGTAGGTGACGATTGGGGCGCTGAGTTTTGTCAGCCATCCGTCTACCAGCACCTGAACGGTGAGAACAATGCCGAGCGCGAGCCAATACTGCCGGGAAACGAAAACACGCGTTCGGCCCCAGAAGTGTTCGAAGGCGACCACTGCGGCAATCCCCGCGACAGTCAAAAGCGCATATTCAGGCATCATGGCCGCCCTTCGAGGGCGTGCGGATCACGCCGTCCGGCCATCGGAAGCCGAGCTGGCCGTGTCTCCCGGACAGCGCGATGACCTTGCCCACGGCCTCGTAAGTCAGGAGCCCGCAGATCGGAACGACAATGAAAAAGACCAGTTCTTCGATCGGGATGGGCCCCACGTGAATTCCTGAGATGAACTGCGACGAGTAACCCCAGTGGCCCCGAACGATGCCCACCAGATCCCAGCAGGTGAAGATGACGAACGTCGGAGTCAACGCCACGATTAGCCGACGTGGAGAACGGTATACGCGTACGCCAAGTACAAACTCCAACGGCAGGGTGATGAGCACGCACGCACCCATCAGGAGCAGATATTGCGCATGATCCACGATGTGGCCTCTTTTCCTTGATCATGAAATACCATGAGTCCCACTGGAAAGGGCCTTTCGTCGTGGAAAATGTTCCAGATATACGTCGAGCCATACCCGAGAGTGAAGACAGCCTCCCACGAGTCGACCGTCACGATTCGGTGTGGGTGATCCGCTCGCACACGATCGCACAGCAAGTCCTCCAGGCACGTCATCAGACGACGCAAGCCGGATTCACGGCCGAAGCGATCCCGAAGGGTGTCTTTCGACACCACCCGATCCTGGTCTCCGACGGGCCACTCCACGATGAACAGCGCAAGGAAGTAGGGCGGTTCTTTTCTCCGCGGGCCGTCACCCAGTATTCGATGCTGATGCGGTCTACTGCCGCGATACTCATTGCCCGGGAGCGAAAGAGAGGACACTGCGATATCGATTCGCTGGCATTGCACTATTCGGTCGAGGTTACGCGGGCCGTCGTGGGACTTGAACACTCTTCCGCGCGCGGGATGTCGTCGAGACTGGTCAGATTCTTCCGGCAGCCTCAGTTCGACATCACCCGAGCTGACCTTGGACGAAACCGCAAGCAATGGGCCAAGGCAGCCGTCAACGGATTGCTCCCCATCCTTCATTTCTGGGTGGCGGATGTCCGTCCTTCCGTTCGAGCGCTTCGCCAGGCGCCACGTGACAATGTCATCAGTCACCTCCTCCAGCACGGCTACTCCAATCTGGATATTTTGATCGAGTGCGTCACCTACGGCACGGCGGGAATGGTGACGACGCGGGAATTCATTGCGATGGCCCTCTGGCACCTGCTCGACGAGGATCAGCTCCGAGAAAGGTATCTTGCCGCTGACCAGAATGCGCGTCATGAGATTCTCAACGAGATCGTGAGGCTCGAACCGGTGGTGGGGCACCTGTATCGGCGTGTGCACGAAGCTGTCACCGTGCGGGAGGGCACACAGAGCTGGACATTGCTCGAAGGTGATCTCGTTGACATTTGTGTTCGCCAGACCAATTCCGACTCTCTGGCTGTCGGCCAGGACCCGTTGTCCATTTGTCCGGAAAGAACGCGGGCTCCCGGCGTGGATCGCGCCGGATTGAGTTTCAGCGACGGTGCACACAAGTGCCCGGGGAAGTTTCTGGCGGTCGCAGAGGCAGAAGTGTTCATTACCGCGCTGCTGCACGAGCACCCGATTTTGGTCACTGCGCCACAACTGACATGGGACCATCTGATCACCGGGTACCAACTGCGCGGTATGCGAGTGAAGTTTCCTGGTACCGATCCCCGGCCCTAGGAGTGATCCCGGGCGACTCTGTCCTTATCCCGGCTTATCACCGGTGTCGCTGAGGTCGTTCAGAAAGCCGATAACGGTCTCGCGCTCGGCCGGGGTGAGTCTCGCGGCCACGTCGAATCGACGGGCGTGGGTTCGACCGACCGTGTCACGGACTTGTTCGTGCGTGCGCTCAGTGATGGTGATCATCAGAGCGCGTCGGTCGGTGGGGTGCGGAGAGCGGGTGACGTGGCCGGCGGCGGCCAGGCGATCAAGAAGTTTCGTCGTCGATGCAGTGGAGATGTTCAAGTGTTCGGCAAGACCGCCCGGTGTGACAATGACATCTTGGTTCTTCGACACAACAAGGAATCGCAGCGCTTTCATGTCGGTTTCGTTCAGCCGCAGGTCGTTTCGCGATTGGAAACTGATGGCCTGTTCCGATTCGCGCCAGTGACGGATGCTGACCAGCACCCGCGTGATTTGCGCAATCTCGTTATCGTCCATCGTCGAATAATCGACGAGTTCCTGATGCGGGTCGATGATGCGGGGGTCTAGCACAGCATCATCGAACCCGTAAGGCGTGTTGCGATTCGCTGACATAGGGGTAATCTATTCCTCTAATCGTAGCTAGGTTATTTACTAGCTTAGCTAACTAAATAATGTGACAACTAATTGGTCAGGAGGTCACGCATGACCATTACGGTATCCCGATTCGAGGCTTCGGACTGCGTGACGGCGGTTGAAAGCCGCATTTCCGATTTCTTCGACACCAAAGAATCTTTGGCACTCCGATACGGCCGGCAGTACGCGCGGCTGTGGGCAGCGGCTCGGCGCTCGAGCGAGGGCGGGAAAAAGTTTCGTCCCGCCCTGGTCGTCAACACGTATCAGGCGCTGGGCGGCACGCATGACGAGGATGTGGTTCTTGTAGCGACCGCGTTCGAGCTTCTGCATACCGCGTTCCTGATGCACGATGACGTGATTGACGGCGACACGGTGCGGCGGGGACTCCCGAACATTGTTGGCACGTTTTCCGCGAACGCATCCGACAGCGGAGTGAGCGCGGCTTCCGCGGCGACATGGGGGCAGTCATCCGCAATACTGGCCGGCGACCTGCTCCTTCACGGGGCACAAGCGCAGATCGCCCGGCTGAATATCGCGGCAGCGACCCGGCTGACCCTGTTGGACCTGCTTGAGGAGTGCATGTTCGTCACCGCTGCGGGAGAGCTTGCGGATGTCGCCTTCAGCACCACCGTGGAGCTGCCGGTGCTCTCCGAGGTGCTGTCGATGACTCAATGGAAAACGGCTCACTACTCGTTCCAAGCCCCGTTACGGGCCGGCGCGATTCTCGCGGGCGCCGACGAAGCGACACTGACCGCGTTGGGCGAGTACGGGCGCGATATCGGTATTGCGTTCCAATTGCGTGACGACGTTCTCGGAGTTTTCGGCCCAGAGCATGAGACGGGAAAGAGCGCCACGAGTGACTTGCGCGAAGGCAAGATCACACCGCTGATGTGCTGCGGGTTACAGCGAGACGATTCCGGCGAACTGCGACGGATTCTTGCCTGCGGGAAAGTCACAGAGTCGAACGCGCACCGTATGCGGCAAATCCTGGAGGCCACCGGTGCACGGAAGTTCATCGAGAGCCTCATCGCCGACTACACGCGACTCGCGAGGGCTGTAATCGACTTGCCCGCTATCCCGGAGAGGTTGCGGGTGCAGCTGGACGACGTAGCGCAGAGGGCCTGCGAGCGATCGTCATGAGGTTCGGCCGGACGGAGTCGGCTGTCGGCCTCGCTCTGTACTCACGGGCGGCCCAGAAAAGTTCAGCACGCATCATTCGGGAGTATTCGACCTCTTTCGGAATGGCGACACGACTGTTGGGTCGACGCATCAGACCGGAGGTACAAAGCATCTACGGTCTGGTACGTATTGCTGACGAAATCGTGGATGGCGCTGCAGCGGGGGCCGGTTTGGATCTCGAGGCGCAGAAGTCATTGCTCGATGGGCTCGAAGCGGAGACCGAAAAGGCACTGCAGACCGGGTACAGCACCAACCTGATTGTGCACTCTTTCGCCACTACGGCCCGCACGGTGGGGATCGGCGAGGATTTGACTGCGCCGTTCTTCGCGTCGATGCGCCGCGACCTCAACCCAGCCGATTTCACTGAAGATGAGATGCGCACATACATTTATGGCTCGGCAGAGGTGATCGGACTGATGTGCTTAAGAGTGTTTTTGCACGGTGTCCCGTGTGATTTTGACCGGTACTGTCGCCTCGAGGAGGGTGCCAAACACCTGGGGTCGGCGTTTCAGAAGATTAACTTCCTGCGAGACCTTCGTGCAGACTGGAACGAATTGCAGCGAAACTACTTCCCGCACATCGATCCAGAGCACCTCACGGAGGCACAGAAGCTGGAGTTGATCGCCGACATCGACGTCGACCTGGTTGGGGCGGCGGCGGTCATCCCGGAATTGCCACAGCACTGCCGCGCCGCGGTTGACACCGCGTACGGCCTGTTCACCGCGTTGACGGAGCGCCTGAGGGAAGTGCCGGCTTCGGATCTGCTGCAGACTCGCATTCACGTACCTACTGCGGTGAAGCTGCGCATCATGCTTCGGGCAAAAGCCCGCAGCACGGCACGTCGGACACGATGACCACCGTTTCCGGACATAAGAAGACTGCTGTAGTCATCGGCGGTGGCATCGCAGGGCTCGCCACCGCGGCACTCCTGACGAGAGAAGGGCTCCAGGTGACGCTACTCGAGGCGCGCGACGATCTCGGCGGCCGCGTCGGTAGCTGGCAGAGCGATGGCTTCCGATTCGACACAGGACCGTCCTGGTATCTCATGCCCGAAGTATTCGATCATTTCTTCCGTCTGCTCGGTACCTC
The DNA here is from genome assembly GCA_039920505.1 of Terrimesophilobacter sp. Taxonomy (GTDB): domain Bacteria; phylum Actinomycetota; class Actinomycetes; order Actinomycetales; family Microbacteriaceae; genus Parafrigoribacterium. Next base: position 9,214 of record JBDSDO010000073.1, on the reverse strand, counting down.
CAGCGACCAGCAGCTCACGCTGAAGCGACTGGACCCTGGTTATCGTGTGTTTTTCGAGAACCGCCCTGACTCGATCGATGTCGTGGCCGACCGAGAAGCGAACCTGCGAATGTTCGAACAGATCGAACCCTCCGCAGGGAACGCACTCGATCGTTATCTCGTCTCGGCAAAGGACACCTACCGTGTTGCGTTGCACCGATTTCTTTACAGCACCTTCCCCTCGCCGCGCACCCTTCTGACTCTCGATGTGCTGAAGCGCACCATCCGGCTGGCCCGACTACTGTTGCAGCCGCTGGACCGATTTGCCGCCGGGTACGTGACGGACCGCCGTCTGCGCCAGATCCTCGGATACCCGGCGGTATTCCTCGGCTCGTCACCGTCGATGGCACCGAGTCTCTACCATCTGATGAGCCACCTGGATCTGGAAAATGGCGTCTACTACCCAAACGGCGGATTCACCACCGTCATCGCCAGCATCGCCCGCCTGGCCCACGCACAAGGGTCCGAACTCGTCACCGGAGCGCGAGTGACGGCGATCACCACAACCGTCACCGGCAAGCGCGCGAGAGCCACCGGGGTCGATTTCACGGATGCCGCCGGCATCACGCAGCACGTTGCCGCCGACGTCGTCGTGTCCACCGCCGACCTGCATCACACCGAAACCGAACTACTGCCCGAGGCCTTGCGAAGCTACCCGGAGAAGTGGTGGTCAACCCGAATCGCGGGCCCCGGCGCCGTGCTGGTCTTCCTCGGCGTGCGCGGTAGCCTGCCGGAACTCGCCCACCACAGCCTGTTCTTCACCCGCGACTGGGACGACAACTTCGGGCGCATCTTCACCGCACCCACCTCGATCCCCGATCCCGCGTCGATCTATGTCTGCCGTCCGAGTGCCACCGACCCGAGTGTCGCGCCGGCCGGGCACGAGAACCTCTTCATTCTTGTCCCTGTGCCTGCAGATCCGACCATAGGTCGCGGCGGCGTGGGTGGCTCCGGAGATGCGCCGGTGGAGAAGGCCGCCGACAGGGTCATCGAGCAGATCGCGCGATGGGCGGGGATTCCCGACTTCGCCGAACGCATCGTGCTGCGGCGCACGGTCGGACCAGCAGACTTCGAACGGGACTTCCACTCGTGGAAGGGCAGCGCCCTCGGCCCAGCGCACACACTGCGTCAAAGCGCATTCCTGCGCGGCAAGAACGTCTCGTCCACAGTGGACGGACTCTTCTATGCCGGCGGCACAACGGTGCCCGGGATCGGATTACCGATGTGCTTGATCAGTGCCGAACTGGTGATCAAACGCTTGCGCGGCGACACCAGCACGAGCGCGCTGCCGGAGCCGCTGTGATGAACATCCGCCAGGTTGTGGTCCTCGTCAGCACGATTGGCGCCATTGTCGGCTCTCTGGTCGGATCAGGAGCCCTCGGAGGAACCCCCATCGCCCAGTCCGCCGGCGGGGCGCTCAGTGCCGATGCCACACCCGTCGCCCCGGCTGTTCCCGCATTCTCGATCTGGAGTGTGATCTATCTCGGCTTGGTCGCCTACACGATTTGGCAGTTGTTGCCCAAACAAAGGACCGACTCTCGGCAGCGCAGGCTCGGCTATCCGATCGCCGCATCGTTGCTGCTGAACGCCGCCTGGATCCTCAGCGTCCAGGCCGGTTTGCTGGTGGTGAGCGCCGTGGTCATTGTTCTCCTCCTGATGGTGCTCGTCTACACCTTCCGAATCTGCCTCCTCACCCGACCAGCCGGTTGGGTCGAAGCCACCGTCGTCGATGGCGTGGTGGGGCTGTATCTGGGGTGGGCGTGCGTGGCCACCATCGCGAACATCACCGCTGTGTTGACTGCTACCGGCTTCTCTGGCTGGGGCATTTCCCGCGACATCTGGGCTGTGGTCGTCATCGCCGTGGCTGGCGTGATCGGAGTGGCAGTGGCGATCCGCGGACGCGGGCGCCTGAGCCCCACCGCAGCCCTGTGCTGGGGGCTGGCGTGGGTGGCGGTCGCCCGACTGACCGGCGACCTGCGCTCCACACCGGCGGCAATCGCCGCGATCGCCGCCGCCGTCATCGTCCTGCTGGCAACGATTGTGTGGCGGATCCGCGCAGCGGCGATGCCCTCACACTGACAGCAGCCGCCACTCGACCTTGGCATTTCGCGACTCGGCCGCCGCGGTGATGCGATTCGCCATCCAGCTGAAGATGATGCCGTGAAAGGGCAGGACAGCGAACCAGTAAAGCCGCCCGCTCAGTCCTTTCGGGAAGAACACCGCACGCTGACGATACAGAGACCCGGAACCCTGGGGCAACACCTCCATTTCCAGCCAGGCGAGACCGGGTAACCGCATCTCGGCACGAAGCACCAGCAACTTTCCCCGCTCCAGTTTTTCCACCCGCCAGAAATCCAGAGCTTCCCCGGTCTGCAGGAGCTGCGGATGCCGACGCCCGCGGCGAAGTCCCACCCCACCCACAAGCTTGTCCAGCCAGCCGCGCAGTGCCCAGGCGAGTGGGAACGAATACCAGCCGTTCTCACCGCCGATGCCCTCAACGATCTCCCACAGTTGCGCCGCGGACGCAGAGGTGTGGCGTTGCCTCAGATCCGTGAACACCGTGTGTCCAGCCCAATCCGGGTCGCTCGGCAACGGGTCGCTGGGGGCGCCCAGCACCGACGAGTTTTGCCAGGTTGTCTCTACCTCCCCGGCATCCAAGTTCGCCAAGGCCAAGCGCACAGACCGCCGATAGCTGGTCAACCCTTCCGGCGGCGGTGGAATGACCGCATCGATATCGCGCTCCCCCACCACGCAGTCGTATTGCAGTGACGCAATGATGGGCACGGCCAAACGCCGAGGAATCGGCGTGACCAAGCTCACCCACTGCGAGGCGAGCCAGGGAGTGAGCACCGGCAGCGAAGCGATGCGACGTTGACCCAGCCCGGCCTCCAGGGCATATCCGTTCATCATCTGGCCATAGCGCAGCACGTCGGGGCCACCGATATCGAAGGTCCGATTGACGCTCGCTGGAACTTCCGCAGCCTGGATCAGATACCACAGCACATCGCGGACCGCGATCGGTTGAATGAAGTTGCGAACCCACTTGGGTGCCGGCATGTACGGCAGAACTTCCGTGAGGTGGCGGATCATCTCAAACGACGTGGAGCCGGACCCGATGACGACACCGGCCTGAAATGCCACCGTCGGTACGCCGGAAGCCAACAGGATGTCGCCCACCTCTTTTCGCGAGGCCAGATGAGGGGAGAGTTCGCGGCCCTGGGGGTGCAGGCCGCCCAGGTAGACGATCCGTTTCACGCCCGCCGTCCTCGCCCCGTCGGCGACATTGTGCGCCGCGCGCCGTTCGGCATCGCGGAAATCACCCTTCGACCCCATGGAGTGAACCAGATAATAGAAGACCTCGACGCCGTGACAGGCCCGCGCGATCGAGGTTGCCTCTTCCAGATCTCCTTCTAGCAGCGTCACGTCGCGAGCCCACGGTACATCTACCAGCTTTTGTGGAGTCCGCACGAGAATGCTGACGTCGTGGCCGGCGGCGATCAAGCGCGGCACGAGCCGGCCACCGATGTAGCCGGTCGCGCCGGTGACCAGAACTTTCATGTGGTGATTCCTCTCGCCTTTAGTGCGAGAATCACATTTCTTTCTGGGAACCCGCCTTTTCCGAGAACACTTTCTGGGCCACCGCGAACGCCGAATTGGCAGCGGGGACGCCGCAATAGATTCCGACCTGAAGCAGCACCTCGCTGATTTCGGCGCGGCTGAGGCCGTTGGTCTGCGCCGCGCGCAGGTGCATGGCCAGTTCGTCGAAGTGCCCGTGCGCGACTAGCGCCGTGAGCGCGATAACGCTGCGCATTCTGCGGTCGAGACCGGGCCTCGTCCAGATCTCACCCCATGCGTAGCGGGTGATCAGGTCTTGGAAGTCCGCAGTGGTCTCGTCGAGCTTCGCGTTCGCCCGGTCAACGTGCTCGTCCCCGAGTACGGCACGGCGCACCGCCATACCGTCGTCGTGTGCTTCGCGTTCGGTGCGGTCTGCTCTCATGACGCTCCCTGTCCGAGGAATCCGGTGAGCTCGTGCGCGACTGTCTCCGGCTGTTCGATCGGCGGCAGATGGGCGGCACCCGGGATGACGGTCGTACTGCCGGTGCGCACCCGGCGTGCCACGTACTCGGCGTCGGCAGCGGAGATCACCTGGTCCTGCTCACCGTAGTACACGAGCGTTGGGCTCACGATGCTGCTCAGCTCGTTTCTGAAGTCCGCCTGGCCCAGCGCCTCGCAGCACAACGCGTAGCTTTCGTCATCGGTATCGCTGAGGGCGATGAGCAGAGCGCTGGCGCGATCCGGATGCCGCTCGATGAACCCCGGCGCAAACCAGCGTTTCGCCGAACCGTCCACCAGCGCCGGCGTTCCCTGGGTGCGGATGACCTCGGCGCGCTCACTCCAGCCGGCCGCCGAGCCGATCTTCGCCGTTGAGCACAGCACGGCAAGGTGCCGCACGCGATCCGGGTAGCGGATGGCCAAGGCCAGCCCGACCTGACCGCCGAGCGACACTCCGGCGTAGTCGAAGTTGTCGATGCCTGCCGCGTCGGCGAGTGCGATGACGCCGTCGGCGACCTCCGCCACTGTGAACGGGGCACCGGTGGCCGGCGATGCGCCATGACCGGGCAGATCCCAGGCGAGCAGCCGGAACGACGGTGCGAGCAGCGCGGCCGAGGGTTCCCACAACGCCGCCGGTGTGCCGAGGGACGGCCCCAGGATGAGCGTGGGACCGCTTCCGCCAAGTTCAGTGCCGACGATGGTGGGAACGCTCACTGCCCCAGCCCTTCCGCTGCGTCGCGCAGCACCGCGTCAATAATGTGGTCGCTGTCGCCGAGGTAGTCGGCGGGGTCCAGTGCACGGTTCAGTTGCGCGTCGGTGACCTGGGCCATGGCCGGCTCTGCCCTCAGGGAGTCGGCCAGGCTGTTGCCGCCGGCCGAGACGAGTTCCTGCAGGCGTGTTCTGCCGATCAGCGGCCCGAACTGAAGCATGAGCCGTTCGCTGACCACGAGGGGTCCGGCCGCCTCGAGTCTGGCGCGCATCGCCGCGTCGTCGACGACGAGTCCTGGCGTCAGCTCGGCGGCAAGGTGGCAGGCTCCGCCGACGAGTCGCAGCAGTTCGCGTAAAGTCTGCCATTCGGCGTGCCAGGCGCCCGGCGGTCGTTCGTCGACGGTGGTCGCGCTGCGGTGCAGGTCGGCGGCGAGAGATGGTACCCGGCGTGTGGCGGAGGCGATGAGCACGCTGAGAACCGGGTTGTGTTTCTGCGGCATCGCGGAGGAGACTCCGCGCCCGGGTGCTGACGGCTCCGCGAGTTCGGCGATCTCCGGCCTGGACAGCAGCAGCACGTTGCCTGCGATCGTGCCGAGCGAGTCGGCCAGGCTGGCCAGGGTGTCTCCCAGCCTCGTGATGGGCGCTCGTTGGTTCTGCCACGGGACCGTGGTGGTGGTCAGGCCGAGGGAGTCGGCCATCCTGCCGGCGACGGCCGGTCCGGTGCCGCTGCCGCCCAGCACGACGAATGACGCCAAAGTTCCGCCGGCGCCGCCCCACTGCACGGGTAGCTCCGCCCGGGCGAGGGCGCGAACGGAGCCGACGAGGCCGTGCAGCCATCCGGCGGTCTTCATCCCGAACGTCGTCGGGACACCGTGTTGGGTGAGTGTGCGCGAGACCATGACCGTTTCACGATGCCGCTGCGTCAGCGCCACCAGTGCACTGACCGCGGTGGTCGCATCGCGGAGTATCCCGACGCGGGCACGATGGGCGACCAGCATCAACGCGGTGTCCAGGATGTCCTGACTCGTGGCGCCGCGGTGGACCCAGAGCCCGGCGTCCGCATCGATGGCCGTGACGGCGTTTCGCAGGTCGCTGACCAGCGGGATCACCGGATTCCCGCCGCCTTGGGCGCGACCGGCGAGGGTCGCCGGGTCATGCGTGGCGCCGGCGATCGCCGACCTCACTGCATCCGGCGCGGTACGCGGTGCCAGCCCCAGGTGGGCGTATGCGTCCACCAGCGCCGTCTCGACATCGAGGATCGCGGTCAGTACCGCGCGGTCCCCGGTTGCCGCGGCGACGGGAGTGCCCGCGTACGACGGGTCGAGCAGACCGTAGTCGGCGTCGTCGGAGAACGCGGCTCCGTCAGTAGGCAAGGAAGACGGTTTCGTTCTCGCCCTGCAGATGGATGTCGTGGCGCAGCGAGCCGTCCGCCTCACGGATGGCGATGAGGCTGCTTCGGCGCTCCGGCGCTACAGCGCTCAGCAGACTGTCCGTGCCGTCGTCCGCTGCTTCGGGCACGTAGATCCGAGTGTGCAGTTTGTGCATGAGTCCACGTGCGAACACCACGACCGCGAAGAATGGCAGTCCGCCGTCCACCCCGGCCGGTTCCACGGTCGTGAACTGATAGCTTCCGTTGGCGTCGGTCGGGGTGCGACCGAACCCGGTGAACGTGTAGCCGTCGCGGTTTATCGAGCCAGGCTCCTGAGAGATGGCGCCCTTGTCGTCTGCCTGCCAGATTTCCACTAACGCATCGGGGATCCCTTGGCCGGCGCCGTCGAACACCATCCCGTGCAGCCTGAGTGCGCCGGGCGTGATGCGGTCGACAAGCTGCGATCCGCCCTCATAGGGAAGGGAGTATCCGAAAAACGGCCCGATGGTCTGCTCGGGTGTCTGAATGAACGGTGTCTGAATGAAATCTGTCGCTCCGGCGGACTCGCTCATGCGTGGTCACCTTCCGGCTCGGTCCAGGTTCTCTGCGACCCGGTCAACACAATGTTCCAACGGTACCCCAGCGCCCACTCTGGTGAGCTGAGGTTGTGGTCATACTGCCCCACCAGCCCCTCCCGGGCCTTCGGGTCGAGGATCGACTGGAAGATCGGGTCGAGCGGGAACAGCGGGTCCCCCGGGAAGTACATCTGGGTGATCATGCGCTGCGTGAACGCGCTGCCGAACACGGAGAAGTGGATGTGCGCCGGTCTCCAGGCGTTGCGATGGTTGCGCCACGGGTACGCGCCTGGTTTGATCGTCTGGAAGCGGTACACGCCGTTCTCGTCGGTGATGCAGCGGCCCGTCCCGGTGAAGTTCGGGTCGAGCGGTGCCGGATGCTGGTCGCGCTTATGGGGGTAGCGTCCCGCTGAATTGGCCTGCCAGATCTCTACCAGCTGGTGGCGCACCGGATGTCCTTCACCGTCGAGCACCTGACCGCTGACGACCATGCGCTGCCCGAGCGGCTCCCCGTCGCGCTGAATCGTGAGGTCCGCCTCCACCTCGGCCACGTCCCGGTGGCCGAAGGCCGGCGAGAACAACTCGATGGTTTCGGGGTCCACGTGGTAAGGATCCTTGGTCGGGTGTCGCAGGATGCTGCTGCGGTACGGCGGGAAGTCGGCATCCGGTTGTAACGCGGCCGGGGCGCCCGCCTCACGTGCGGTGCGGTAGGCACCCTGAAGGGTCTGGATTTCGGCGGAAATGTCTTCTTGGGTCGGCGTCGCCGCCGAAGTGGGGGGAGTCACGCCCCAAGAGTCACAGCATGCTGGCCCCGGCGACAAGAGCAAATTACCGGCTAGTGAAAATCTCGCCGTCCGACCAGTGCCTTCGCGATACCGCTCGCGGCCTCCTTGAGCAGTGGCACGCTGCGCCGCGGGTCGAATCTCGCCAAGTGGGTCACGAGTCCCACCGCCGCGTACGGCGGGCCGTCACCGACGAAGATGGGCACCGCGAGCGAGGTGTTCCCCAGAGTCATCTCCTGGTTGGTGAGGCTGTACCCGGTGCGTTTCGTCTGTTCCAACTCCGCCCGCACCGCCTTTTCCGTGGTCAGTGAGTACGCGGTCGGTTGGGCGAGCGGATGCGAGAAGAACTCCATGAGAAAGGCATCGCTTTGGAACGCGAGGAGCGCCCTGCCGACGCCGGTGGTGTGCAACGGCAGCCGCCCGCCCATCCTGCTGATGGTCGGCACGGAGTGCGGTCCGACCAGCCGGGCGACGTAGAGCGCGTCGAGTCCCTCTCGCACCGCGAGGTGCACATTCTCGCGGGTCGCCTCGTACAGCGTGAGCAGGTACGGCAGCGTCGCCTCCCGGAAGTGGAGACTGATCCCGGCAAGCTCGCCCCGCTCCCACAACGCCGTGCCGATGAGGTAGCGGGAACCGTGCTTCTCGAGCAGCCCCTCGACCACCAGAGCGCGGATGATGCGGTGTGTCGTCGCCATCGGCAGTGCGGTGCGCGAGGCGAGTTCAGTGAGGGTGAGCGCGTCATGTTCAGCGTCGAATGCTCGAAGCACCCGAGCGACCCGTGCGACCATCGACTCGCCTGTCATCGCTGGCTCCGTCCGTGGCCGGCGTGCTGCTGCACGACACCATGCTAGCGGGGGCGTTGCGCTGGAGGATGCTCACGCCCCGCTGAAACTAAACTCGATCACTGGGACGAACTTCAGGGAGGCACCGATGTCACGCGCAGTCAGGTTCACGAGGTACGGCGGCTCCGACGTCTTGGACTTCGTCGCCGTCGACGAACCCCACGCAGGCGCAGGCCAGGTGCGTGTGGCCGTGCGGGCGGCTGGAGCGAACCCGTTCGATTCCAAGGTGCGCGCCGGCGAAGTGACGAGCCTTACGCCACCCCGCGGCCAAGGAAGCGAATTCGCCGGAGTCGTCGACGAACTCGGCGACGGCGTCACGACGCTGACGCTCGGCGACGAGGTTTTAGGCTGGTCCTCGTCCTGTCAAGCCGACTTCGTGGTGGCGCGCGCGACAAGCGTGACGGCGAAGCCTTCCGGCCTGAGCTGGGACACCGCCGGCGGACTGGGACTGGTCGGCAACACGGCGCTGCGGGCGTGCGCGGCAGTGGCTCCGGGCCCCCATGACACTGTGCTGGTCAGCGGCGCGACCGGCGGCGTCGGCCTGCTCAGTGCGCAGTTCGCCGCGCGCACCGGCGCCACGGTGATCGGCATGGCACGCGAGGCCCACCATGATTTCCTGCGCACCATCGGCATCATTCCTGTCGCGTACGGGGCAGGTCTCGCGGAGGCTCTGAATGCCGTGGCGCCGGGTGGGATCACCGCGGTCCTCGACAGTGTCGGCAGTCAGGTCGTCGAACTGGCATTGGCGCTCGGCGTGCCGGCATCCAGGATCAATTCGGTGGCGATCGATGACGGCGCTGCGACCTACGGCATCTCCACGGTCGGTGGCGGTGGCAAAACGGCTGC
>JBDSDO010000072.1:0-34604 GCA_039920505.1 Terrimesophilobacter sp. | reverse complement strand
ATTCGAGCATCACGCAGGGCCTGACCAGCATCGGCGCGTCGGGTCAGTAATCTTGCGGATGGAGCCGCCCAAGCCCGCACGAGCGACGGTGTGGCTCCTTCCGGATCTGGCGTTAGCGCTGGCGCTGTTCACGGTTCTCTACGCATTTGCCTTCTACCGGGCGCCGGAGCAATTGTTCCGGGACTCAGATAAGGGTTTCGGCGGAGCAACGGCCGCCTACGGGTGATCGAAGCAACGGCCCCGCGAAAGCGGGGTACAACCCGCTCTAAATGCGTGAGATACTCTGATTTACCCTCCACAGTCACTGGCGGGAAGGATTACCGTGTCGATTGGCCTGCCGGCGCATCTCATCGCATCGACCAGCAGTCGCTCCTTCGCACGGGCATCCCGCGCGATCGCGTTAACCTGTCTCTGCATCGCACTCGTCACGGTGGTTGTCTTCCAGGCAGATTACCCGGGGTTGATCCTGTGGCCGGCGGCGCTGTCCCTCGTGCCCATGTTGGCGATTCTCATCATCAACAGCCGCACCACCACCTTGTTTTTCTCCCTGAGCTACCTGTTGGTTGGCGGGGCCAGCACGTATTGGTACACCAGCACCTTCTTCTCCCAGATTGACCCCACCTCGCATGGCGACGTGTTGTCGATGTCCCTCCTCCAGATCGCGTTGGTGATGGTGGGCGGTCCCAGCGTTGGGTTGCTTTACGGAATCGCCTGGGCGCTCGGCGGATTGCTCATCGGTGAGCTGTCCAGCGCCTTTGCCGGTGTGCAAACCGGACACGGATTCTGGCTCGAGCCCACCACAGTCGTCGTGTTCGCGATCACCGTCGCGGTTCTCGTCTTCACCAGGCTGCCGCGCCGCCAGCTGCAGCGCACACCAGCGAGGCTTCACCGCGCGGCGCGAGACGAGCATCTGGCCGCACTGCGGTACCGGGTCGAGCTCAAGGCCGCGGCCCTGATCCACGACACCATCCTCAGCCACCTCGCAGCCATCGCCGACTCGACGACCGCTCTTCCCGCCGAGCTTCGGGCCCAGATCGGCCGCGACCTGGAGATCCTGGTCGGCGAGGAGTGGCTCAGCGAGCACCCGACGGATGACGGGGACCGCGAAAACTGGCGGCGCAGTGCCATGTTCGACGCGGTTCAGGAATGCCGACTGCTCGGCCTTGAGGTCGACGTGACCGGAGATCCTGCCTGCCTCGGCCGGCTAAACCGCGACAACGGACGCACCCTCGGGCTTGCAGTCAAGCAATGTTTGGTGAACGTGCTCAAACACTCCGGCACGTCGCACGCCGAGGTGGCGGTGTTCGCCTCGCGAACTGACGTGTCGGTGATGGTGGTGGACACCGGACGAGGCTTCGACGCCGACGGGGTCGCACCGGATCGATTCTGCTTGCGCGGCTCGGTGGACCGTCGGATTGACGAGATCGGCGGTTCGGTCAAGGTCTTCTCCACGGTCGGGCGTGGCACGTCGATCGTGATCCGGGTGCCGGCCTCGCAGGTGCAGAGTGTTTCGGCAGCCACAGCCGCAACGGAGACGTCGTGAAATATCACGAGCGCACCAGGCAACAACTCGACCCTTCAGCATCCCTCGGCACGTGGCCGCTCACGATCCTGCTGGCCAGCGGTGCATTCGGCTATGCGATCGCCCTCACTGTGCTCTCGGCTGCAGAGATCACCCTGCCGGTTCTGTCTGGGCTGTCCCTTCTGATTCTCGGCGCAGCCTGCCTGCTTGTTATCGTGGCGACAAGCGCTCGCCGTGCTCCGTTCCAAAGACGCACTCACGTGCTGGTGCACTGCCTCGCCTGGGTTGCCGTCGTCAGCTCCGCCGCGGCAGCGTGGAGCACCAATCGGTTCATTCGGGACGATTGGTGGCCGGTGTCATTCGGACTGCTCGTGCTGGCACTGAGCCCGTACCGCCCCGCGAAAGAGCTTGCGGCGTGGGGAACCGTCTCCGCGCTGTTCCTCGGGTTCCTCACTCTGCTGCAATCGGCCAATCCCACCGCCGCCGCGTCGCCTGCTGTATACGTTCTGGTGGTCATGGCTCCGATGCTGGCTCTGTGCTACGCCTCGGTGGCGTACGCGGACACCAGCGTGAACTCGTTGGAACAGTGGCGCAGACAGACCAGGCTGGCGGGCGCGACCATGGTCGACCAGTTCAGGGAAGGGATCACCCGGTCGGTGCAACAGGACAGGGTCACGATTCTCGGCAGGGACGTGCTTCCGTACTTCAGCGAAATTCTGGCCAGGGATACGGTCACCGTCGCCGACCGGGAGCGTGCCCGCGAGATCGCCGACTCCATCCGCCGCGTGATGGTCTCCGAAGCCGACCGCAGCTGGCTCGAGGCACTCGTTGACGGCGTGGCGTCGCGCTGTTCCGGCGCAGGTTGGGTGTCGGATGACGCGCGCCTGGCGTCGCAAATGTCGCGGGAGCAGCGCACCGTCGTGCGCGCCCTTCTGGACGCGCTGCGCGAGGATTCCGGATTCGACCGAGACAGCATCCGGTTCCAGCTCGACGCAGACGGCGACCGCGCCACTGTGAGGTTAACCGCCGATTTCGCTGCGACGCGGCGAGACGCGCGATTGCTGGTCGCACCGTACCTGGCAGTCATGCGGGTGTGGTTCGAACAGGTCAGGGTCGAAAGTCTGCAGCCCACCATGGAGATAGGGTTTTCGTATGAGCTTCACTGACCCGACCGTCGAACAGCGGCCGCGCCGCGTGAGGCTCGCCCTGCTTGACGATCACGAAGTCCTGCTCGACACGATCAGCAGCTGGATCTTCGCGAACGCGCCTGACTTCGACCTTGTGCTCAGTGCGAGCACCTGGCTGGAGCTGGTGCACAGCGATAACTTCCCGACCGATCTCGTCTTCATCGACTTCCAGTTGAAAGAGACGATCTCCATCGAAGCGCGCGTGCGCACCTGCCGCGCCGCGGGTGCGAAGGTCATCGTGATCAGCAGTCTGGACACGCGTGAAGCGCGCGACCGCGCTCTGGCCGCTGGCGCGGCGGCGTTCCTCACCAAAACGCTGCCGATGCGTGAGGTGATGGAAACCGCCCGCCGCATCATGGGGGTCGACCATGGCGAAGAACTCCAGAAGGACTGGCGTCCACTGCCGATCGGCGCGACGAATCAGTCCCGTCCCAAGCTCAGTCATGGCGAGATCGATGCGCTTAAGCTGTACGTGTCCGGCCTCAGCACAACCGATGTCGCCGAGCGCATGAACGTGCAATACGAGACTGCAAAGACTTACCTGAGACGCGTGCGGGAAAAGTACGCGAAAGCGAATCGACCGGCCAGCAAGAAGGCGGACCTGATCCGCCGTGCTGCCGAGGACGGATACTTGCGCTAGTGGCCAAACTTTACTTCCGCTACGGGGCCATGAACAGTGGCAAGAGCACCGCGATGCTGCAGGCGGCGTTCAACTATGAGGAACGCGGCCAGCAGGTGTTGCTGGCAAAACCGCAGGTCGACACGAAGGGCGACGCGACGATCGTGTCGCGCCTCGGTGTGACTCGGCGCGCGGACTTCGTGCTCGCGCCGGGCGCGGATGCCTATGCCGAGTTCGCCGCCCAGCGCGCGCGTGTGCTGCGCGAAACGGGTGTTCCTGTGAGCTGTCTGCTCGTGGACGAGGCGCAGTTCCTCACCGAGTCCCAGGTCGACGACCTGCTGAGGATCGCCATCCAGGAGAACGTGCCAGTGCTTGCCTACGGCATTCGCACCGATTTCCAGACTGTCGCGTTCCCCGGCAGCCGTCGGTTGCTAGAGATCGCGCACTCGCTCGAGGAGCTGAAAACCATCTGCCGGTGCGGGCGCAAAGCGGTGTTCAACGCAAGGAAGGTTGGCGGCCAGTTCGTGTTCTCCGGCGACCAGGTGGCCATCGACACCTCGTCAGGACGGCACAGCGCCAGAGACGTCACCGAGGTGTCCTACGAGTCCCTCTGCGGCGCATGCTATCTCGAGGAGAGCGACGGAGTGCTCAACAACGGCCGGAAGCCCCGGATCGACTTCAGTTACGACTCGGCGCCGGACCCGGACTTCACCTGACCCACTGATCGCCTCGAGCGATAGTATCCCGGCCGAAACCGGCCGCCGCGGCCCTATCGGTCGTCCGGATTGCTATCGCTCGGGTGGTGAAACCGCCATCCCGGTCGTTTCTTGTGTGTGTCGGGGTAACAGGATTTGAACCTGCGACCTCTTCGTCCCGAACGAAGCGCGCTACCAAACTGCGCCACACCCCGATTGTTTCCGGCCGCACCTTGCGGTTCGTCCGGAGACTTATCAAGAATAGCCGAATTCGTTGCCCGTGAATGTCATCAACACCGCTTCGGGCGGGCAGGCGAAGCGCACGGGCGCGTAAATCGACGTTCCGAGTCCCGCCGACACGTTGAGGTACGCGGTATTACGGGCGTGGTGCCACAGTGAAACGCCGCTGGCCTGGTCGCGGGGCAGGTCGCAGTTGGTCACCAGAGCGCCGATGCCGGGCACCCGCACCTGGCCGCCGTGAGTGTGTCCGGCGAAGATGACGTCGGCACCGTAGTTGACGAACGAGTTGAGCACGCGTCGGTAGGGTGAGTGAGTCAGTCCGATGGTGACCGGATCTGGGCCTACTTCGTCACGCCAGCCGACGTTCTCGCGCATGTCGTCCATGGCGCCGGGGATGCTGCTGAGCCGATCCCACCCCACGTGAGCGTCGTTGACGCCCACGAACTCGAGCCGAGAACCCTTGATTGACATCGCGCGGGCGGTGTTGTTGAGATTCAGCCAGCCCATCGAGTCGAAGAACGCTTCAAGGCGTTTCGTGTCGAGGATCGCGGGGTTCGGTTTCGTCGAGGTGGGGCCGGAAAAATAGGCCAGCGGGCTCTTCGGGGTCGGCGCGTAATAATCGTTGGACCCGTTCACATACACACCGGGAATTCCGCGAAACACCTCCAGCGCCCTTTCGACGCCCTCGATACCGTCCACATGGCCCAGGTTGTCACCTGTGTTGACGATGAGGTCCGGTTCGAAGTCGGCGAGTGTGCGGATCCACTCCTGCTTGTCGCGCTGCCAGGGTGCCATGTGCAGATCAGCGAGGTGCAGGATGGTCAACGGGCGCGCTCCCGCCTCGAGGACAGGAACGGATTCACGTCTCAGGGTGAACCGGTTGCGTTCGACAAGTGCGCCCCACGCCACGGCGCCGAGGGCGAGCGCCCCCACCGCGGCGAGCGTACTTCCCACAACCGAGCCAGCGCGCATCGAATTTCCTGTGATCCGCTCGCTCATCGGTGATCCCGTCATGGAACGCAACCGGGCGGCGGAGTCCCGTCCTCGATGCTGCCTACCGTCAGCGTAATCGCCACGTCCTTGGTGGTTGCAGAACCCGCCTGCGGGTCGCTCGTCAACACTGTGCAGATCGCGCCAGGTTTCGGCTTATCGATCTTCTTCCAGACCACCGAGGGTGTGCTGGTGAAGCCTGTCGCTTGGAGCAGAGCTGTCGCTTCCGCCAGTGGCTTCTTGGTCACATCCGGCATGGTCGCGGCCAACGTGCCGTCGCTCGGGTGCAACGTCACACTGTAGCCCTTGGAGACCCGCGCGCCGGCGCCCGGTGTGGTGAGCGCGACCTTGCCCGCCTCGACAGCCGATGCCTGCGGGTCGCCGACGCTCGCGCGCAGACCCAGGCTCTGGAGCAACGAGGTTGCCTGCTCGACGGTCTGCCCGGTCACGTCGGGAACCGGCTGGGTGACGCCGTTGATCAGCACGTCGGGGGCCTCCGGGAACTCCGCGTCCCCGCCGTAGACGGTGTTGATGGAGGCCATCGTGTTCTTGAAGATGCGGAACTTCACGCTGTTGGCGTTGCCACCAGCGACGTTCACCCGGCCGAGGTCCTGGTGGCCCTTGATGTTCCCGACCCAGACCACCATGCTCACCTTGCTGGTGGATGCCAGCATCCAGGAGTTCTCCCGGTTGTCGGTCGTTCCGGTCTTGCCGATGAGGGCGTGCCCATCGCGCGGGTTCGCCGCTGAGCCTGTGGTCCAACCGGGGTAACCGCCGGTCGGACCGCTCAATGCGTAGGCTGCCGCTGCGGCGACATCCGCCGAAAGCACTCCACGGCAGTTGGCGTTCTGGCCGGGCAGTTCCTTGCCGTCGGGGCCGACCACCTTATCGAGCACGATCGGCTCGCAGTAGGTGCCGCCGCTGGCAATGGTGGCGATCGCCGCCGACATGGTCAGCGGGGCCAACTCGTTGGTGCCCAGCACTGACGACAGGGTCGTGTTGAGCTCGTCGCCCTTGGCCGTGTGCACACCCATCGACTCGGCGACGTCCCGGATCTCACACAGGTCCATCTTCATCGCCATGTCGAAGAAGGCATTGTTAATCGACTGGGCAGTGGCCCGGCGAACGCTGACCGGTCCCGGGTTGATGCCGCCGTCGTTCTTCAGAATGACCGGGCTGCCCGAAACTTTCCACTCGCCCCCCGGCCGGCAGCTTGCCGGCGCGCTGGAGCGACGGACGGCGTTGCCGTTGACGATTTCGTTGACCCCGTGTCCGTTCTGCAGCCAGTCGACGAGGGTGAAGATCTTGTACGTCGATCCGGTCTGGAAGCCGCCGGACCCGCCGTACTTGAAGTCGGTGTTGTAATTCACCGCGGTCGTGGTGGCATCGCCACCGTCCAGCGTGTTGTTGAACTTCTTGTTCTGCGCCATGGTGAGGATGCGGCCAGTGCCCGCTTCCACCGCGTTCGTCGCGGCGCCGATCTCGTAGCGCGTGTCGGTGCCGGGTACGTTAGCGTCGATCTGAGCCTGCGCAACGGCTTGCTGATCAAGATTGATCGTTGTGTACAGTTCATAGCCGCCGCGGTTCCAGTTGGCCCTGCGCTCGGTCGGGGTGGCCCCCAACTCCGGGTAGTTTTCGACGTTGGCGACAACGTAGTCGCAGAAGAACTGCGCGTCGCTGGCGTTCAGGCATCCGTTGCTGGCGTTCGAAAGCTTCGGCTCAACAGGGGTGTTCACAGCGTCGTCGTGCTGTTGCCGGTTGATGCTGCCCAAATCGAGCATGTTGTTCAGGATGAGGTCGCGGCGCGACTTGTTGGCCGGATACTTCTTCGGATCGTTGAGATTGCGCACGTTCGGCTGCTGCACGATCCCGATGAGACTGGCGGCTTGCACCAGGGTAAGGTCTTTCGCGCTGACGCTGTAATACTGCTGTGCTGCGGACTCGATGCCGTACGTCGTTCCGCCGAAGCCGGCGATGTTGAGGTAGGCGAGTAGGATCTCGTTCTTGGTATACCGCTTCTCCAGGCCGATCGCGAGCTTCATTTCTTTGAGCTTGCGGTCGATGGAGGTCTCGTTCGCTGCCTTGTACGCTGCGGCTCGCTCCTTTTCGGTCGGCAGGTTCAACGCTTGAACGACGCGGATGTTCTTGACCAGTTGCATGGCAAGCGTTGAGCCGCCGCCGGATGCTGCTTCGCCGCCGCTGCTCACAAACCCTTGCGCCGCGCGAGCGAGTGAGGCGAGGTCCACCCCGCCGTGCTCGTAGAACCGGCGGTCCTCCGCAGCCACGACCGCGTCCTTGACGAACGGCGACACGTTCGACCAGGACACTTCTTCGCGGTTTTGGTTGAACACCTGCGCGAACGGCGTCGGCACTCCGCCCTTCATCCCGTAGAGCGTGTTGCGCTGCGGCAAGGTGGTGAGTTCGATGTAGTCGGGAATGCTGTCGAAGACGCCGATGGAGGTATTGACAGTCATGCTCGTCACCGCGAGCGCGGGAGCGACCATCGCGGTGACGAGAATACCGGCTACCGCACTGGCCCCGACCAGACCGGCGAATGCTCCGAGCACGCCGGAAGGCTTCGATTTTAGGGCGGACATAAGATACAGGGTACGGGATGGATTCCTGGGCGAAGCTGAACGCAGCCCAGGGATGAAACAGCTCAGAGAAAGAAGAAGACATCGATGTCGAAACTAGATGACCGTCTTGCCGAGTTGGGGCTGACGATCCCCGAGGTGGCCAAACCCGTAGCCGCGTACGTGCCCGCTGTGGTGACCGGGAACCTGGTCTACACGTCCGGTCAGCTGCCGTTCATCGACGGCACGCTGCCGGCGACCGGCAAGGTCGGCGCAGCCGTGTCACCGGAGGCGGCCAAACAGATGGCACGCACCTGCGTGCTCAACGGGCTCGCCGCGGTGAAGTCGGTGATCGGATCGCTGGACCGGGTGACTCGCATCGTCAAGGTGGTCGGTTTCGTGGCATCCGATCCCTCGTTCGACGGACAGTCGGGGGTGGTCAATGGCGCATCCGAACTGCTCGGTGAGATCTTCGGCGAGGCCGGATACCATGCGCGCAGCGCCGTCGGGATGGCAGCGTTGCCACTGAATTCGCCTGTCGAAGTGGAGTTCATCGTTGAGTTCGCGTGAAACACGAAACCGACGATTAGCCGCAACACGAGGTACTGCGAAAGCGGCGAATTTTCCCATTGATATCTGAGGGGGCTGCGATAGACTTGGGGCCGTCGAGCGGAAGTTCGACGAGCAACGCGCCAGTGATTCCCCCCAATCCAGCGTTGCTGTGGCGGCACCAGTTCCCCCCAACCGGTGCCGCCCCTCTCGTTAAACGGGTGATGCTCTCTACTCCTCCCCAGCGGCGCCGTTTGTGGTCTGTTCCCCGTCGGCGCCGCTTCAACACGCGCCGCCGCTGGCTCGCGTTAACGTCGTCGGATGGCCGATCCCCCCTCCGAGCAGTATCGGGCTGAGCAGCGCCCACTCGAGCAGTTTCCTGGCGAGCCGCCGCCGCGGTTCGTCGCACGACGGCCGCAGCGGCAGTCAAGCGAGCGGGCCGACCAGCCACGCACCGACCGGTCCGTGGCGTCACCCGGCCGCGGCGCGGGCCTGGGCGAATTCGCGCAACTCGCACCCTTTGTGAACGACCCTGAGGTCACCGACGTGTTCGTCAACGGACCGCACCAACTGTGGGTGGATCGAGGCAACGGCCTCGTGCCGTTTCCCCCGCTGCCACTGGACGAGAGCCAGCTGCGCGACCTCGCGGTGCGGCTGATCGCCGCGGGCGGCCGGCACATCGACGAGGCGTCGCCGTGCGTGGATGTGCGACTGCGCGATGGCATCCGCGTGCACGCGGTGCTGCCGCCCATCTCCCCGGGCGGCACCCTCCTGTCGATCCGGCTTCCCGCCGTTGTGCGGCCGAGCGTCACTGAATTGGAGGCCGCCGGGTTCTTCCGCGACGTGCCGCTGGCCTTCGTCGCTTCAGCGGTGCGGCAGCGGCACAACATACTCATCACAGGGGCCAGCGGTAGCGGCAAGACGACGCTGCTGGCGGCATTGTTGTCCACCTCGGCACCGACGGACCGCATCGTGGCCATCGAAGACGTCGCCGAATTGCGCGTCGACCATCCGCATTTCGTCTCCCTCGAAGCGCGGCAGGCGAACCTCGAAGGTGCAGGCGCCGTCGGAGCCGAGCGACTGGTGCGAGAAGCGCTGCGGATGCGACCGGACCGTCTCGTGGTCGGCGAGTGCCGGGGTGCGGAGGTGCGCGAACTGCTGTCCGCATTGAACACCGGGCACGACGGCGGTGGCGGCACGATGCATGCGAACGCCCTCGAGGATGTTCCTGCCCGCATCGAGGCGCTCGGCGCTTTGGCGGGACTTGCCCAGGGCGCGATCGCTCGCCAGGCGGTGAGCGCCATCGGGATCGTGCTGCACCTGGAGCGTCGCGCCGGAGTGCGACGGCTCGTACAGGCGGGGCGTCTCGGGCTCGACTCACAAAACCGATTGCGCATCGCCGCCGTCGGCCCGGAGCCGCCACTAACTGCTGGATCACAATGATGGCACGCACGTCCTCAGTGGAGTTGGAGCCGGTCGCCGCAGTCGTCCAACGGTTGGCGGTGCTCCTTGCCGCTGGGGTTGCGCCGGCCTCCGCGTGGCAGTACCTCGCCGACGCCGGCGGCCCGCAGTCGCGCCGTCTGAAAAATATTGTGCGTGCCCTCGGCGCAGGAACCACCATCTCCGACGCAATCGTGGCGACCGTGCAGACGGAGGCTGTCCGGCGCCGTGCCGCGCCGGCACTGCGTAGGCGGCCTGGTCCCGACGCGCCGGACGCCGCCGCCTGGCGAGGATTGGCCGCCGGCTGGTTTGTCGCGACCTCGGCCGGGGCGCCGCTGGCGTCGTCGTTGCGTGACTTCGCCGCCGGCCTTCGCGACCTCGCGCAGACCGAGCGCGACCTGGCTACGGCGCTGGCGGGGCCGGTGGCCACCGCCAAGCTCGTGATGGTTCTACCGGCGGTGGGAATACTTTTCGGCGTGGTCCTTGGCTTCAACTCGCTGGCAGCGTTGTTCTCGTCGGTTCCCGGTTTCATCTGTCTTGGCACCGGAACGGCGCTGCTCCTCGCCGCTCGTGCCTGGAACCACGGACTCCTCGCGAGAGCCCGGCCGGCGATCCGCACGCCAGGCCTGGCGATGGATCTCATGGCGATTGCCGTCTCGGGTGGCGCGTCACTGGCGCGGGCGAATGAGGTGGTGGCGCAGGCGCGCGAGCGCTGCGGCATTCAGGCCGACGGCGTCGACTCGATCGCCGAGGTGCTGGAGTTGTCCAGGCGGGCAGGCGTTCCGGCAGCCGCGCTGCTGCGCAGCGCTGCGGACGAAGCCCGACGCCAGGCGCGCAGCAGCGGGGAGCAGAAGGCGGCCACCCTCGCCGTGACGCTCATGCTGCCACTCGGGCTGTGCGTGTTGCCCGCGTTTATGCTGCTGAGCGTCGCGCCGCTTCTCATCGCGATCCTCTCGTCCACAGTGGCGGTGCTGTAGCAACTTGCCACCGATGACCGATTCCGGATGAACGCGGTCGAACAGCCGGGCAACACTGGGCTCGTGAAGTCGACACGAGGAAGGGAACACTCATGATCAGGCAATGCGCGGCCGTGAGGGAATGGGTCCGCGCCCTGCGGGCGCGTGCGGCGCTGGACGACGGTGCGGCGACGGCGGAGTACGCGATCGCCACACTGGCGGCGGTAGGTTTCGCCGGGGTGCTGGTGGTAATTCTACGAAGTGATGCCGTGCGGGGAATGCTGATGGATTTGATCCACCGTGCTCTCACATTTGCGGGCTAAATCGGGGAACGACACCGGTACCGTCACCGCGGAGTTCGCCGCGGTGGTTCCAGCGGTCATCCTCATCCTGGTGGTGTGCCTCGGCACGGTGCACCTGGCCGGTCGCCGTCTGACGCTGCAGGATGCTGCCTCCGACACCGCACGCATCCTGGCCCGCGGGGAGCCGTCGACTGCCGCCAGACGTGCCCAGCAACTCGTGCCCGGCGTGACGGTCGCCGAGCAGAGCCGCGACGGAATGGTGTGCGCGACGCTGACCGCCCCCGTGGCTGTGGCGGGAGGGATGCTTGGCACGGTCACGCTCACCGCCTCCAGCTGCGCATTGGCCGCCGAGTCGTGAAGGACGAGCGCGGTTCCGGTTCCATCCTCGGTGTGGCGGTCATTGCCGCCGTGCTGGTACTCAGCATTGCGCTCGTTCCTCTTTATGGGGTGCTTCTGGCCAAGCGGCACGCGGCAGGCGCCGCAGACCTCGCGGCGCTCGCCGCAGCAGACGTCGCAGTGGGCGCGTTACCTGGGTTTCCGTGCCGCACCGCGTCATCGATCGCCCGGGCCAACAACGTCGCACTGCGCGCGTGCCGGCTGGAAGGCGTTATTGTGACAGTGCGGGTGAGTGCCAGCGTGCTGGGCTTCACGGTTCCGGGCATCGCAACTGCCGGTCCGCCCGGCGCGCTCCCAAAGTAGGGGTGCGACCGGTTTTCGTGTGTATGGTGTCCGTGTCCATACCAAGTTGAAGGAGTCGCGTGCCTGGCACGAAAAAACTGGTGATTGTCGAGTCGCCCGCCAAGGCGAAGACAATTGCCCAGTACCTGGGAGATGGCTACGAGGTGCAAGCCTCCGTCGGCCACATTCGCGACCTGATCGAGCCCAAAAACCTGCCAGCCGAGCTCAAGAAGGGTTCGCTCGGCAAATTCTCCGTCGATGTCGAGAACGGGTTCGAACCCTATTACGTAGTCTCGGATGCGAAGAAGAAGACGGTCGCCGACCTCAAGCGCGCGTTGAAGAACGCCGACGAACTCTATCTCGCAACTGACGAGGACCGCGAGGGCGAAGCCATCGCGTGGCACCTGCTCGAGGTGCTGAAACCCACGGTGCCGGTCAAGCGGATGGTGTTCCATGAGATCACGCGGGAGGCGATCCAGTTCGCCAAAGAAAACACGCGGCACATCGACACGGCGTTGGTCGACGCGCAAGAAACCCGTCGCATCCTGGACCGCCTGTACGGCTATGAAGTGTCCCCGGTGCTGTGGCGCAAGGTCGGTCCCGGATTATCCGCCGGCCGTGTGCAGTCCGCCGCGACCCGCCTTGTGGTCGACCGCGAACGGGAACGGCTCGCGTTCACCGCCGCAGGCTATTGGGACCTCACCGCAAAACTGTCTCCACAGGGTGACTCGTCCCGCTTCGAAGCGCGCGTGGCGCGACTGAACGGCAGACGCGTTGCTACCGGACGTGACTTCGACGACACCGGCACGCTCACTTCCGATGCTGTCGCCCTGCAGCGCACCTCCGCAGAATCCCTTGCCGCCGCACTGCGGGATCCGGACGTGGCCCTCATCGTCAGCGCCGTCGATTCGAAGCCGTACACGCGCAAACCCGCCGCACCGTTCACCACGTCGACCCTGCAGCAGGAAGCCGCACGCAAGCTGCACTTCTCCGCACGCCAGACCATGAGTCTTGCTCAGGGACTGTACGAAAACGGCTATATCACCTACATGCGCACCGACTCCGCGGCGCTGTCGCAGCAGGCCATCACCGCGGCACGCACTCAGGCGAAGAAACTGTACGGCGCGGACTCGGTCACGGAGAAGCCGCGTGTCTACGTTGGTAAATCAAAGAACGCCCAGGAAGCACACGAGGCGATCCGTCCCTCCGGCGAGGCCTTCCGCGTGCCGGCTGACCTCAAGGGGACGCTGCGCGGCAACGAGTGGAAACTGTACGACCTGATCTGGAAGCGCACCGTCGCCTCGCAAATGGCCGACGCCAAGGGCTCGACGGCATCCGTCACCATCAAGGCGCTCATTCACGACCCGGTCGAGGGGCTCACCCTCTCCGGCGGCACTGGCGGCGTCACGATTGCGGAGCTCGTCGCCACCGGCACGGTGATCACGTTCCGCGGCTTCATGGCGGCGTACGAGGAGAGCCGCGACGAAGAGCGCGAGCAAGCCACCGAGCCGACGGAGTCTAAGCTCCCGCAGTTGACGGTGGACCAGGCGCTCGCGTTGATCGGCATCGACGCCAAGGGACACGAGACCACACCGCCGCCGCGCTACACCGAGGCGAGCCTGATCAAGAAGCTCGAAGAGCTCGGCATCGGGCGTCCCTCGACGTTCACCTCGATCATTTCCACCATCATCGACCGCGGCTACGTCACTCCGCGCGGGTCGGCGCTAGTGCCCAGCTGGACTGCGTTCTCCGTGGTGCGGCTGCTCGAGGATTATTTCGCCTACCTCGTGCAGTACGACTTCACCGCCGAGATGGAGAACGACCTCGACCGTATCGCCGGAGGAGAACAAGACCGTGTCGGGTGGCTGACGGGCTTCTACTTCGGCGGGGAAAAGTACCGCGGTCTGCGCAGTGTCATCGACAATCTCGGCGACATCGACGCCCGCGAGATCAACTCGATCAAGCTGACCGACGACATCACCCTGCGCATCGGCAAGTACGGCCCGTACCTCGAGGTGCCCGATCCTTCTGGCGCACCGGATGCGGCCCCCCGCCGGGTGAACCTCCCGCCGGACTTGGCCCCCGACGAATTGACGCCCGACAAGGCACGCGAACTCATCGACGCCCCGGTGGCCGTCGACCGGGTGATCGGCGTGAACCCTGCCAACGGCAAGGAAGTGGTCGCCAAGGATGGACGCTTCGGACCGTATGTGACCGAGCTGGAGTCCGAAACCGGCGCGCCTGACGCGGCGGAGGAGACCGTGGATGCCGCCACCGGGGAGGTTGTCGCACCGAAGACCAAGAAGAAGCCGGCGAAGAAGGCCGGACCAAAACCGCGCACAGCGTCGCTGTTCAAGTCCATGGACCTGGCCGAGATCGACCTCGATACCGCGCTGATGCTGCTCAATCTGCCCAGGGTCGTGGGCACGGATCCCGAGTCGGGGGAGGAGATCACCGCCCAAAACGGACGGTACGGTCCCTACCTCAAGAAGGGCGCTGACACCCGGTCGCTGCCGGAGGAAGACCAGATCTTCGAGATCGACCTCGCCGGTGCCCTCGACCTGTATGCACAGCCCAAATACGGTGCCCGCCGCGCCTCGAGCGCGCTCAAGGAATTCGACGCGGACCCCGAGAGCGGCAAGCCGATCAGGGTCAAAGACGGCAGGTTCGGTCCGTACGTCACCGATGGCGTGACCAACGCGACCATTCCGCGCGGAGAAACCGTCGAGGAAGTTGACTTCGATCGGGCCGTTCAGTTGCTCGCCGACAAGCGCGCCAAGGGACCGGCGAAGCCGAAGCGGGCCGCGGCCGGGCGCAAGCCGGCTGCCAAGAAGCCCGCTTCTAAAAAGCCCGCGGCGAAGAAGACTGCCACCAGGAAGGCTCCGGCGAAGGCATCGGCGGCCAAGAAAAGCGCGACCAAAAAAGAGACGGCGTGAGCGGCCTCTTTCTCACCTTTGAAGGCGGCGACGGATCGGGAAAGTCGACGCAGGCGGGCCTGTTGACGACCTGGCTCACCGAAGACGGGCATACAGTGTTGCGCACCCGCGAACCCGGCGGCACCGACCTCGGAGTCGAGCTGCGGAACATCGTATTGCACCGTCGCGGGCACATCGCCCCGCGCGCCGAAGCGCTCATCTACGCGGCCGACCGGGCACACCACATCGCTACAAAGGTGAAGCCTGCGCTCGAGCGCGGAGAGATTGTGGTGCAGGACCGGTATCTCGATTCCTCCGTCGCCTACCAGGGCGACGGCCGTGAGTTGGAGGCCGAGGAAATCCGCGGGATCTCGCAGTGGGCGGTGGGCGGACTCATGCCCGACCTCACCTTCTTACTCGACCTGGACCAGACCATCGGCCGCGACCGCGTGCTGCGCTCGAGCACCGGCTACGACAGGCTGGAAGCTGAAGAAGATGACTTCCACGCCAGGGTACGCGCCGCATACCTGCGCCTGGCCGCCGCCGAGCCACACCGGTTCGTCGTGCTCGATGCCAGCGAGCCGCGCGAGCGGATCGCTGCCGCCGTGCGCGCCAGAGTCGAACCGCTGCTGAACCGGTGATCGAGCAACAACGCAGGCGCGGCCGTTTAGGCTGTGCACATGTCCGTGTGGGATGAGCTGACCGGCCAGGCCGACGCGATCGCGATCTTCCAAGCCGCGGCGCAGTCCGCCCTGCGTTTCCCGACGCCCAGTGTGCCGACTCCCGGTGCTGAGATGCCGAAGCCGGGCGCATCCGAGGACTCGGCGATGACGCACTCCTGGCTGATCACCGGCCCGCCCGGCTCGGGGCGGTCGAATCTGGCCTATGCGTTCGCGACGGCGTTGCTCAGCCCCGGCACCGACGAGGGCGACGAGCTGACCCGGCGCCAGGTAGAGGCTCGCACGCATCCTGATCTCGGGGTGCTTGCCACCGAGAACGTCATCATCAAAATGGAGGACGTCAAGAAGATCGTCGCGAGCTCCCAGTTCTCCCCGTCGGTATCGCGCTATCGGGTGATGGTGATCGAGGATGCTGACCGGATGCAGGAACGCACTTCCAACGTGCTGTTGAAGGCGCTGGAAGAGCCGCCGCCGCGCACCGTATGGATTTTGTGCGCGCCCAGCGAGGCCGACTTGATCCCCACCATCCGCTCCCGTGTGCGTTCGGTGCGGCTGCGCGTGCCGTCCACCGGTGAAGTTGCCGAACTGCTGGTGCGGCGGATGGGAGTAGACCGCTCTGATGCTCTCCGGGCTGCCCGCGAGGCGCAAAGCCACATCGGCATGGCCCAGCGGCTGGCGACCAACGAGCAGGCGCGCACTCGACGCTCGCGTACCTTGCAACTGGCTCTGGGCATCCACTCGGTGTCGGATGCTGTGATGGCCGCCGGAACGCTGCTCGAGGTCGCCACCGAAGACGCTAAGTCGATCACGGTGGAGCGGGACGCCGAGGAGCGCGATCACGCGCTGCGGTCGCTCGGGATTGAGGCCGGCGGCACGATTCCTCCCGCCCTGAGGTCGCAGTTGAAGGCGATGGAGGAGGATCAGAAGCGCCGGGCGACGAGGAGTTTGCGCGACGGGATCGACCGCATCCTCGTGGACCTGTTGTCGCTGTACCGGGATGTGCTGCTGATTCAGCTGGGGGCGCCCACGGAGCCGGTCAATCTGGCGATTATGCCCGACCTCGTGCGCGCCGCCGAGTCGACGGATGCCGCGTCGACCCTGCAGATGCTCGACGCAATCACGACCGCACGGGAACGCATCGACGGCAACGTGTCTGCGGCGCTCGCGTTGGAGGCGATGCTCATCACCGCGAAACGGGGAGCCTGAGATGGCCAAGGTGCGACGCGGGCGGACCGCGGGCCTGGCGCTCGCGGTGTCCGTCGTGCTGCTGCTCACCGGCTGCGTCACGTCGTTTTTACCCAAGCCCCAATCCACGACATCGACGCCCACCGGCGAGAAGGTGGCTGCCGAACTGGCGCCCTATTACCAGCAGGTGCTGCGCTGGTCGACGTGCGGTGGATTCCAATGCGCCGAGGCGACGGTTCCCCTGAACTGGGACGCGCCATCCGGAGCCACCATCACGCTCGCGCTGATCCGCAAGGCCGCGACGGGTGACTCCCACGGCTCGCTGCTGGTGAACCCCGGCGGCCCTGGAGCGTCCGGCTACGACTTCATCCGCGACAGCCTCTCCTACGCGGTGTCGCCCAAACTACAGGCCGGGTATGACATTGTCGGGTTCGACCCGCGCGGGGTGAACCATTCCTCCGCGGTGAAGTGTTACGACGATCCGAAGCAGATGGACGTGTTCCTCTACGACATTGCGCCGTTCCCGGCGGGCACCGACCAGTGGATCGACTACCAGGAGAAGTCCAACGCCGAGTTCGGAAAGGCGTGCGTCTCGTTCACCGGAGAACTGCTCGCACACGTCGACACGGTCAGCGCCGCCCGCGACCTCGACGTGCTGCGGGCAGCACTGGGTGACAAAAAACTCAACTATCTCGGCTACTCGTACGGAACGCTGCTCGGCGGAACGTATGCCGAGCTGTTCCCCAAGAAAACCGGCCGGCTGGTCTTCGACGGCGCCGTCGACCCGGCCACCACCGAATTCGACGTCACCAAAACCCAGGCCACCGGATTCGAAAGTGCGCTTCGTGCGTTCGTGGCCGACTGCGTCACCGGCACCAAGTGTCCCTTCCGCGGCGACGTGGATGCCGCAATGCGCACCATCCGAACCCTGCTCGACAGCCTCGACGTCAGCCCGCTGCGGGCCGACGATGGCAGGATGCTCGGCAGCGCAACCATGTTCAGCGCCATCATCCTTCCCCTCTATAGCCGTAGCAACTGGCCGTACCTCACCGACCTGTTCAGCAAAGTGATGAACGGCGACGCAAACTACGCATTCCAACTCGCCGACAGCTACAACAACCGCAGCCCCAACGGCACCTACAACGACAATTCCACCGAAGCGTTCATCGCCGTCAATTGCCTGGATTACAAAACCATGACCACGAGGGCGAGCCTCAAGGCAGAAGCGGCGGCACTGGAGGCGGCGGCGCCCGTGCTCGGGCGGCAGATGGCCTATGGGGGAACCACGTGCGCGAACTGGCCTTTCCCCGCGACGCGGGACCGGAAGGCGATCGTCGCTGCCGGGTCGGCGCCGATCCTGGTCGTGGGCACGACCAACGACCCAGCGACGCCGTACGTGTGGGCCAAGAATGTGGCGAAGGAATTGCAAAACGGACATCTGGTCACCTACCACGGTGAAGGCCACACCGCCTACAACAAGTCGAACTCCTGCGTGAACGACGCAGTCGACGGCTTCTTCCTCGACGGAACGGTCCCGAAGAAGGACCCGCAGTGTTGAGTGTCGATACGACAATGTGGGCATGAACACGTCCCTTCGATTCTGTCGGGAGCCGGTATGAATGAGGAGTTGACATGACGACAGAGGGCATCGGGCTGCGCGAACGCAAACGACTGGCAACGCGGCACGCCATCCAGCTAGCCTGCCTCACCCTGGTCGAGGGGAGCGGTCTGGACAAGGTCACCGTCGAGCAGATCAGCTCCAGAGCTGACGTGTCGCCGCGCACGTTCTTCAATTACTTCCCGACCAAGGAGGCAGCGCTGGTCGGCGACCCGCCGGCACTGCCCGCTGAGGACGAACTGGAGGGCTTTGTCGCGGCTGGAACCGGCGAGGGAATCTTGGCGGGGATTGGCGTCTTGCTGTCCCGTTCGGCAGCGGCCTCCGAAGATAAGGACATCGTGAACCTGCGGCGCAGGCTGTTGAGCAAATACCCGCATTTGTTCGCCATGCGGATGAGCGCTGTGCACCAGCTCGAGGACCAGCTCGCGGCGGTGGTGTCGCGGCGACTCACCATCGACGATCCGGTGCTGGCCGCGGATGCGGCAGCGCTCGCCGGACGCTCCAGACTGATCGCGCTCGTGGCATTGGCCGCGTTGCGGCACGCCTGGTCGAAGTGGGCGGGCACCGGCGGCGGCCCCGGATTGCCGCGCCGGGTGCGCGAATCGTTCGACGAGCTCGAATCAGTCCTGGGGGCCGTCGGGGCGCGATGATCGGATAAGCTATCTTGCTGTGTCGTGGCTAAGCCCCCGCCACGCCGCCTTAGCTCAGTCGGTAGAGCATCTCACTCGTAATGAGAAGGTCGTCAGTTCGATTCTGACAGGCGGCTCCACCAACCTGTTCCTACTCGACGGGGCACGCAACGTGATGTGGTTCGCGAGGCCTCCCGTGTGATTCCGGAGTTACGGAGCTCCGGAAGTTGGTAGTACCAACTTCTGTTTCCATGATCGTTCAGCTAATTGGACGTTTCCGGTGACAGCGGAATGCTTGTCTTTTCCGAATGTAAGGCGTAGATTCGGACAACACCAGTATTCCGCTGTCACCGGAACCGATGTGTTTCACGAACCAAGGAGCTGTACATGCTTGCCGAGCCGCCGGAGTCCACCGAGCAAATCGGGCGCCTAGCGTTCGATCTGCTTCGTGACCGACTTCCAAGGGGCTGGGACCTCAACCCGGTAGACGAGCAAGCCGCGCGAGCTTTCGGACAGCCGCCAGACATCGTCGTGCAACTCGTGGCACCGGACGGCGAAACAAGATTTCTCGTGATCGACGCGAAGCGCATCGTTGAACGGCGTGACCTCGCCCGCATCCAAGACACGCTTAAAGAAATCCGCGACAATCAGGGCAGTAAAGCTACCGGTGTGCTCGCGGCGCGCTACCTTTCTCCACAAGTGAGGGCTGAACTCAATGAGCGCGAACTCTCGTACATCGACGCAACCGGGAACATGCGGATATCGCTAGCTTCGCCGGCTTTCTATATCGGTGATCGCGGTGCTGACAGCGACCCCTGGCGAGGAGCGGGTAGACCTCGCGCCACTCTCAAAGGAGAGCCTGCAGCGCGCGTCGTACGGACTCTCGTGGACTACGCGCGAGAGTGGCGCATAAAGGATCTCGTGAACACGGCAGGCTCGTCTGTCGGCGCCACATATCGAGTCATCGACTACCTCGAAACTGAGGGGCTCCTCACGAAACGCGAAGGCTCCGGCGCACTCGCACTCCAAGACTGGTCTCGACTTCTCCGCGAATGGAGCATCGACTACAACGCAATTGCGGCGGGCCGAGTGCGCCAATATATCGAACCGCGGGGACTAAATACGTTCCTTGCCCGCGCGGCGGCGACGGCGACTATCCCCTACGCCGTAACCGGTTCCGTCGCAGCGGCTGAGTGGGCGCCTTATGCTCCGTCGCGATCCGTATTCATCTATGTGAGTAACACCGAGGCTGCCGAGAAGGAGTGGGGTCTCCGGCGCACGGAAGCTGCCTCGAACGTAGTGCTCATCGAGCCGAAGTCACCGAATGACATTGTGTTTGCCAACACTGCTCGACGTGACGACGGCTTGGTTCTGGCCGCGCCGGCGCAGGTGGTGGTGGACCTGATGAACGGTCCAGGACGCAACCCCGTAGAAGCAGAGGAACTGCTCACGTGGATGATGGCAAACGGAGACAAGTGGCGCAAGTGATCGACGATCAAGTAGTTCGAGCGAGGCGAGCGTTACTCGACGCGCTCGAAGCACTCGGCGCGCACCGCGACTCGATCGTTCTTGTAGGCGCTCAAGCGATCTACGTTCGCACCGGCTCGGCGGAGGTCTCGCTAGCAGAGTTCACCACCGACGGCGATCTCGTCGTGGACTCCCGCAGGCTCGGCAGCGATCCGCTAATCGAGGTAGCAATGGAAGCGGGAGGATTCACCCACGACTCGGCCACTCGCGACCCGGGAGTTTGGATCTCACGTGATGGAGTCCACGTGGATCTCATGGTTCCAGCAGCCATCGCAGGCAAGGGGCGACGTGGCGTTGATGCTCCGCCGCACAACCGACACGCGATGCGTAAGAGTGCCGGACTTGAGGCGACCCTGGTGAGCAACTCGGAGTTCGAGATCGAGGCGTTTGACCCATCTGATGCCCGACGTTTTCAGATCTTGGTAGCCGGACCCGCTGCGCTCCTGGTCGCCAAGCTCTACAAGCTGTACGAGAGGATTGACGAGCAGCGAGCGGTCGAAAACAAGGACGCCCACGATATTTACCGACTTCTCGTTGCCATCGATACGAACGTGTTGGTAGTCGAGCTGCGTCGATTGCTCAACGACACAGTGAGCGCCGAGGTCACGGCCAACGCACTCGAGTATCTGACCGAGCTGTTTAGTGCAGGACCTGATGCCCCTGGCTCGGTGATGGCGGGTGCCGCGGAAACCGGCATCGGAGACCCGGCCTTTGTGGCGCAGTCCGTTAGCCTCCTGGCCGCAGATCTAAGTGCAAGTCTTGCACCCATCCCCGAGTAGCGGCACGACGACGTACGGGGGTCCCCGTTTGCTCGCACTTGAGCGAAATCAGTTTGGTTTACTGTGAGATCACTGACTCGAAAAGCATTTGAAACATGATCGAGGAGGATGCCCCCGGGTCTCACTCGTAATGAGAAGGTCGTCAGTTCGATTCTGACAGGCGGCTCCAGTAAATCCATTCGCTCTCCGCATCGACACTTCGACGCTCGGTTGCGCGTTACCACCCCCTACTGAGGGGACAATCGGCGGAGTGAAACGCCCCCAAAGCGAGGGGCAATCGCGCTCCAGGGCTTGCCGAGACTTGTCAAGCATTCTCACCTGCCTTAGCGTGGAGGTGCGGAATTGCAGAGGGGTATATTCCGCAATCGGGGGATTCAAGTGAAGAAGCGATCTGCGTTGCTGGTTGCCGTGTTGACGGCGGTGATCACGCTCGTGCTTCCGTTCATCGGAGGCAGCGGGCCCTCGCTGGTCGGCGAGACAGCCGCTGCCGCGACACAGACCGGGGTTCCGGTCTTCGCCTCCGTCATGAGGACCGCAGCGCCGGCTGTCGTCTCGCCCGCCGCGAGCTCGGCGTCGCCGATCGCCTATTCGGTCGTGGCGCGCGGCCTGCAGAAGTCCGCCCCGGCAGCGGCGCCCACTACCAGCGTCGTCGACACCGAGCATCTTGCCCAGAAGCCCGTCCCGAAGCCGATCGTGGTCGAGGCCCCGGCAGCAGTCGGCACCGTACAGGGGGTCGGTACCGCCAGAGCTCGCACTTCTGCCCCGCGCGCCGCTGGAACAGCCAAGGCGGGAGCACCCGCTGGCGCCCCCGCGGCATCCGGCGGCGGCTGCCCGGGACCGGTCGGCGGCGGCGTCGGCGGCGCGCCAGGGACGTCTTACGACGGCGGCGCGATCACTGGCACGACCTCGTCCGACCTGGCGTCTTTTGCCTCCGCCTACAACTCCATCCGCGTGGCGAACTGCCTGCCCCCGGTGCCGATGAGCCACTTCCGATACGACGGATGCATGGAGACCCGGCTGGTCTGGATGGCCGAGGACCCGAGCACCGATCCGATGAGCGCGTGGGGACACATCGGCTCGCAGCGCAGCGACGGGGTGCCCAGCCGCGGCTGCGACGGCAACCTGGCCGGCGGTTCCGGCAACACCGGCGCCACAGTCGCCCAGAAGTGGTGGAACTCGATCTCCCACCGCCTCTCGCTGTACAAGCCGTCGAACACCGGCAGCACTGCCGGCGTGTGCATCTACTTCGCGATGACGCACGGTGGCCTGCCCAACGAATCTCACGGGTTCACGCGGGCGGCTGCGCGCTGGGGCGGCTGCTAGTGGGCGGCTCCTGATCGGCGGATGCTAGATTCCTCCTGGCGAATCCGAACCGGATCGGCGGGAAGGCAACCATGGCAGGCGCATTTCGCTGGGGGATCCTGGGCACCGGCGCGATAGCGCATCTGCAGACCACCGACCTCATCGGCAACGGATTCACCGTGGCTGCTGTCGGCTCACGGCGCCAGCAGGCAGCGGAGAACTTCGCCGCAGAATTCGACATCGGCACCGCGCACGGCAGTTACGAGGCGCTCGTGTCGGATCCTGGGTTGGATGCGATCTACGTCGCCACGCCGCATCCGTTCCACGCCGCCAACACGATCCTTGCTTTGAATGCCGGCAAGCACGTGCTGGTCGAGAAGCCCTTCGCCCTGAACGCAAAGCAGGCCCGTGAGATGGTCGAACTCGCTGCGCACAACCACCTAGTGGTGCTTGAGGCGATGTGGACGAGGTTCTTGCCGCACATGCTGCGCATCCGCGAAATCATCGCAGCCGGCACTCTCGGCGAGGTGCGCACGCTCATTGCGGACCACAACCAACTACTGCCCAGCGACCCAGCCAGCCGGCTGAACGCGCCGGAACTCGGCGGCGGCGCCCTCCTCGACCTGGGCATCTACCCGGTGTCCTTCGCCGTCGACCTGTTCGGCCCGCCGAGTTCCGTCCACGCCATCGCAGCGAAAACCGTCACCGGGGTGGACCGCCAGACGGCGATGCTGTTCGACTATGCCGACGGACGACAAGCGGTGTTGCACACCGCCCTCGACACACTCGGTCCGAACACCGCGGCGATCATAGGCACCGCCGGCCGCATCGAGATCGACCCGGTCTGGTACACCGCCACCGGGTTCACCGTCTACGACGGCCTGGGACACGAGATCGAACGGTTCGACTCCGACATTGCCGGCCGCGGAATGCAGTATCAGGCCGAAGAACTGGAGCGACTGGCCGGCCTCGGCGACACGGCCGGGACCATCCTGCCACCGGAGCAGAGCCTGCGGATCATGGAAGTTCTTGACGAGATCCGGGACCAGATCGGGCTGCGCTACCCGGGGGAGTGACACCGCGGCACCCGCCGCCCGCCAGTTATCATGTAACGGATGACCCCGCCAGAAGAGCCGACGAGCCGCCGCGCCGCGCGCGCCCCCAACGACCGCGTGCAGGATGGCGCACCGGCGCCGTCCGGCTTTCTCGCGGGAGTGTTCACGAGGCACCCGCGCACCTGGGTCGCCGCGGCGCTGTCGGTCGTGTTCGTGTTGCTGGGGACCGGGTCGGTCTTCGCCGGCAGTCTTGTGGGATCCGGAACTCCGGCCGAGGTGCACCAGGCGGCGCCGCTGATTGTGGCCAGTGCGTCGCCGACTCCCACGCCCGACCCGGCACGCCCGGTGCCGGCCAACCCGGCGGCCGCGACACCGCTGCGCACCTGCTCGGTGGCGTCCCTCGCGGCGGATCCGCGACTGCGTACCTTCGAAGGGGCAGTGGTCAACACCGCCACCGGTGAAGTGCTCTTCGACCGTGCCGCGTCGAAGCCGGCACCCACGGCGAGCGTGCTCAAGATCCTGACTGCCGCCGCCGCGCTGGCCATCCTCGGCCCGGATGCCCGGTTGACCACCAAGGTGTACAAGGGCGCCGAACCCGGAAGCATCGTGCTTGTTGGCGGCGGCGACCCGACGCTGAACGCCGGATCGACGACCGTGTACGGTGGCGCACCGACAGTGGCCGACCTCGCCGCGCAGACGAAGGCGGCATGGCAGAAAGACGGCGATCAGCCGATCACCAAGGTCATCCTGGATGCGACGATGTGGGATCCGGCCGACAACTGGAACGCGAGCTGGGGCGAGCGCGCACTGGCGGACGGCGATCAGACCAGGGTCAACGCACTCATGGTGGATGCCGGCAGACTCGATCCGTCCCGCGGGTCGAGCAAGCGCAGCGCCACGCCCGTCACGGATGCAGGCACCGCGTTCGCCAAGGCGTTAGGGCTGGCCCCCGGAGTTGAGGTCGTTCCGGGAACCGGCACGACGGGCGAACCGATCGCGCAGGTGCAGTCGCAGCCGGTGAAGACCCTGATAGGCCAGATGCTGCTCGACTCGGACAACACCCTGGGTGAGATGCTGGCCAGGGTCACCTCCGTGTCGTCTGGTGCCGGCGGCACCTCCGCCTCACTGGCTACCGTCATCCCGAAGGCGCTCGCCGCATACGGCATCCCCACCACCGGAATCGTCATCAAAGACGGCTCCGGGCTCAGCCCCGATAACGCCGTGCCGCCGGCCTATCTGGCCGCCCTGATGACCAAGGTGCTGTCGGGCAAGCAGAACCTGGGTCTTATCTACTCTGCGCTGCCGGTCGCCGGAAAAACCGGAACCTTGAAGACTCGCTTCAGTGGGGCGAGCGGCGCCGCGCGTGGTCTGGTGAACGCGAAAACCGGGTGGATCGGCAGTTCCCGCACTCTGGCCGGCCTCGCGCATTCTCCCGACGGTAGCACGCTGTCCTTCGCGTTCTTCGCCCTCGGAAACAACGTGGCCGCAAACGCCATGACGGCGCTGGACACACTCACCGCCGGCATCCTGGGGTGCGGCAATAACCTCTCGAACAACTAAGCCCAACATGACCGAACCGGCGAGTGCGAAGGTGCTGTTCATCATCGACGTGCACGTGCGCAAGGGCCATGGCGTGCCGGCCTACTCGATCTTCGAGGGTATGACCGACGGCGGGCTGACCGTTTCGGGAAAGCTCACCGAGCTCGGCGTCACCGCGGTGGATGTCGCCGGCATCGCCACCGACTACTGCGTGCGGGCATCGGCGCTCGACGCTCTGACGGATGGCCGCCGGGTACGGGTGCTCACCGACCTCATCGCGGGGGTGGCGGATGCGCCTGGTCGACCGGGCGCATCCGTGACGTGCGGTCGCCATCAGGCACGTTACACCTGCGTGCCGAGCTTGAAACCGGCGTCGTCCGGCCGAGTGTAGGAGAACCCGTCGGCCCCGATCGTGATCGCGGCCTCCTCGGTTTCGGTGCGCTCGACGACCGGTTGCGGCGTGCCATCCAGGTCCAGCACCAGCGACGCCTCGGAATACCAACTGGGCACGACGGGATTGCCCCACCAGTCCCGGCGCTGGTTGTCATGCACGTCCCAGCTGAGGACCGGGTTGTCCGGGTCGCCGGTGTAGTAGTCATGAGTGTAGATTTCGATCCGGTGCCCGTCCGGGTCGCGCAGGTACAGGTCGAACGCGTTCGAGACGCCGTGCCGGCCGGGTCCGCGCTCGATCCGGTCCGACTGCCGGATGGCGCCGAGGTGGTCGCAGATGTGCAGAATCTGGACGCGCTCGTGTGTCGAGAACGCGGTGTGGTGCATCCGCGGGCCATCGGCTCCGGTGAGCGCGATGTCGTGCACGGTGGCCTTGCGGAACAGCCAGGACGCGTACACGGTCTGTGCTTCGTCCCGGATGTCTTCGGACACTCGAAAGCCGAGGCCCTCGTAATACTTTTGCGCGAGCGGCACATCCGGCGTCATCACGTTGAAATGATCGAGCCGGGAGATGGCACCGGCGCCCTGCACGTCGTACCGGCGTGTGAATCGCTCGACATGCTCCGCCTCGTAGAAGAACTCGACCGGGAAGCCCAGCGGGTCCACCACGCGCACAGCGGCGCCGATGCCGCGGGTAGCGCCGGCGGCGCGGTGCTCGACGCGGCAGCCCAGTTCGCGGAAGTACTCGGCGGCGACCTCGACCTCGTGCTGCGAGCGCACCCGGTAGGCCAACGCGGCAAGAGCCGCGACCGGGCCCTTCCGCAGGATGATCGAGTGGTGCAGATACTCCTCGAACGCACGCAGGTACAGCGCGTTCTCGTCTTCATAGGTGACGACGAGGCCCAGCACGTCGACATAGAACGCGCGCGAGGCGGAGAGATCGGTGACCATGTACTCCGCGTACGCGGAGCGGATGATGTCGGGGGCGGTGGTCATGCTGATGCTCCAAATCGGGCGGTGTGGATGTCGCCGAGCGTGATGTGCACGGCCTGCTGTTCGGTGTAGAAGTCGATCGACCGGTAGCCGCCCTCGTGTCCGAGGCCGGATGCTTTGACGCCGCCGAACGGGGTGCGCAGGTCCCGGACGTTGTGCGAGTTCAGCCACACCATGCCGGCCTCGATCTTCTGCGCGAAGGTGTGTGCGCGTCGCAGGTCGCTGGTCCAGAGGTAGGCGGCCAGCCCGTACTTCACCGCGTTGGCCAGCTGCAGCGCCTCCGCTTCGGTGTCGAACGGGGTGATGGTCACGACCGGGCCGAAGATCTCTTCTTGGAAGATGCGCGCATCCGGTGCCACGTCGGCGAACACCGTCGGCTGCACGTAGTTGCCGTCGGGGAGGTGCTCCGGGCGTCCGCCGCCGGCGACGAGGCGCCCTTCGGTCTTGCCGAGATCAACGTAGGACATCACCTTGGCGTAGTGCTCAGGATGAACGAGCGCCCCGACCTCGGTTTTCGGGTCGTGCGGATCGCCGACGACGATGTTCTTCGCCCGAGCGGCATAGCGGGCGACGAAGTCGTCGTAGACGCTGCGCTCCACGAGAATGCGGGAACTTGCCGTGCAGCGCTCGCCGTTGAGCGAGAACACGCCGAACAGGGTCGAGTCCAGGGCAGCATCCAGGTCGGCGTCGGCGAACACGATCGCCGGCGATTTGCCGCCGAGTTCCATCGACAGCCCCTTGAGGTTCTCGGACGCGTTGCGGAAGATGAGCTGTCCGGTCGTGGTCTCGCCGGTGAAGGAGATCAGGGGCACCCTCGGATGCTTGACGAGCGCATCGCCGGCTTCCTCGCCGAGCCCGTTGACCAGGTTGAACACGCCGTCCGGCACGCCGGCCTCGCGGAAGATTTCAGGCCACAAGCTCGCCGACAGCGGGGTGAACTCCGCGGGTTTCAGCACCACCGTGCATCCGGAGGCCAGGGCGGGGGCGAGCTTCCAGCTCTCCAGCATGAACGGCGTGTTCCACGGCGTGATGAGTCCGGCGACCCCGACCGGCTTGCGGTTCACGTAATTGACCTGTACGCCGGGCACCTTATAGGCGTCATCGGCCTGCGCGACGATGAGGTCGGCGAAGAAGCGGAAGTTCTCCGCGGCGCGCTGCGCCTGCCCGAGCGCCTGAGTGATCGGCAGGCCGGTGTCGAAGGTCTCCAGCTCGGCCAGCCGGGCGTCGCGCGCCTCGACGAGATCGGCGATCTTGTTCAGGATGCGGGCGCGGGCGCGCGCCTTCATCCGCGGCCACGGTCCGTTCTGGAACGCCTCGGTCGCCGCGGCGACCGCACGGTCGATGTCCTCGGCCTGACCCGCTGCCGCGGTGACGTAGGTTTGGTTGCTCACCGGGTCCAGCACATCGAACGTCGCACCGGAGATACTGTCGACGAACTTTCCTCCGATGAAGTGCTGGATCTTCCCGGGCAGTCCCTCTGGAACGTAGTGCATCAGTTGTCTCCTACAGTGAATCCGTCGGCCGGGGTCAGGTACTGCTCACCCTTGGTCAGGAGTTTCTTGATCTTGACCAGTCCCGCATCCGTCGGCGGGATCAGCGGTGGCCGCACGTGTCCGGAGGCGATGAGTCCGCGCTGGGCAAGCACCCACTTGCCGGGTGCCGGGTTGGTCTCCACGAACAACAGGTCGACCAGCGGATGCAACCCGTAGTGCAGTTCGCGGGCGCGCTCAAGGTCCCCGGCCTCCCACGCTTCGAACAGCTGGGCGCTGGCGGTGGGCGCGATGTTCGCGGTCGCGCTGACGAATCCGGCACCGCCCAGGGCGAGCAGCGGTAGACACAGCAGCTCGATGCCGGACCAGACCAGAAGCTCCTTGCCGCACAGGTGCAGCACGCGGGAGAAGTGCTCGAAGTCTTTGGTGGTCTCCTTAACGCCGTCGAAGTTGTCGACGTCGCGGAACAGCCGGGCGACGGTCTCTGGGGCGATGTCCACCGCCGTGCGGCTGGGCACGTTATAGGCCACGATCGGCAGGTCGGGAAACTCGTCCGCGACGGTCTTGTACCAGACGTACAACGCTTCCTGCGTCGGGCGGGCGTAGTACGGCGTGATGATCAGGGCCGCGTCGACTCCGGCGTCCCGAGCGGCCGCGGTCAGTTCGAGCGTTTCGTCGAGTTTCGTGGTTCCAGTGCCTGGCAGGAATGGCACCCGGTCGCCGACGGCTGCTGCGACCGTGCGGATGGCGTCGGCACGCTCGGCGATGGACTGCGAGCTGGGTTCGCCGGTGGATCCGCCGATCGAGATGCCGTGCGATCCGGAGGCGAGCTGCCAGTTGACCAGGTTGGTCAGGCTGGCGTGGTCGAGGGATCCGTCGGCGGCGAACGGGGTCATCAGCGCGGCGATCGAACCCCGGATCTGCTGCGGGCCACTGCGAAATTTCATGGGAGGTTGCCTTTCATATCCGTGCGTTGAACGATGCCGGAGTTCGTGGGGTGCCGCATCGTTGTGCTGGCCTGGTGCGCCAGGAAGGCGTTCAGCGTCGCCAGCCGGTGGTTCCTGGCCGCCAGCTCCACTTCGAGCGGGTCGGCGTGGTCCGCGATGAGTCGCAGGATCGTGGTGTGCTCCGCAACCGACTCCTGCGCCCGCCCCGGTACGAAGCTGAAGGTGGATGCGCGCAGCACCTTGAGGCGTGCCCATCCGCGGTGCACCAGGTCGAGGACGTGCGGGTTCGGGCAGTTTTCGAACAGTAGGGAGTGGAACTCGAGGTTGAGCCGGGTGAACGCGGCCGGGTCGAAGTGCCGCAGGCTCTGTGCCATCTGTTCGTTGAGGTCGCCGGCGCGCTGCAGGGAATCTGCCGTGATCAAGGGGAGCGAGATCGCCGTGGCGAATCCTTCGACCAGGCTGAGCGTCTGCATCGTGGTCTCGTATTCGCCCGGATCGAGCATCGCGACCTGCGCGCCGACGTTGCGCTCGAAGGTGACGAGTCCCTCGGCCTCGAGCCGGCGGATCGCCTCACGCACCGGCACGACGCTGATGCCTAGTTCGCCGGCGATCTGACCGAGCACCAGGCGGTAGCCGGGCGTGAAGGTGCCGTCGGAAATCCTGGCCTTCACGAACTGGTAGGCCAGCTGGGACTTGCTCAGAGTCGCCGTGTCGGTCATCGCCCGTCCCACTGCTGGTACTTCTGCTTCCAGGCCTCGTTCATCGGGTAGAGGCCGTCGACCCTTTCACCGCGACCGACCTGCTGGGCGATGAAGGTTTCCTGGCGCTCCTGCTCGATGGCAGCATCGACGATTTCCTGAATCATGGCGGGCGGGATGACGAGCAGTCCGTCGTCGTCGCCGACGATGACGTCCCCCGGTTGCACTGTGGCACCGCCGCAGGCGACGGTTTGATCGATGTCCCAGGGCACATGTTTGCGGCCGAGCACGGCCGGATGCGGCCCGCCGAAATAGGTGGGGATGTCCAGCGCGGTGACCGCCGCGACATCCCGCAGCCCGCCGTCGGTGACGATGCCGGCCGCGCCTCGTACCTGGGCGCGCAGGCCGAGCACGTCGCCGAGCGTGCCGGCGCCCGGGTCCCTGCGACAGTCCATCACGAGTACGTCGTCGGGGTTCAGGGAATCGAAGGCTTGCTTTTGCGCGTTGTAGCCGCCGCCGCGGGTGGCGAACAGGTCTTCCCGGTTCGGTACGAAGCGCAGCGTGCGGGCCAGTCCGACCAGGCGTGTGCCCGGTTTGGTGGAGGTCAGCCCGTCGATGCTCATGTTGTTGAAGCCGTGTTTGCGCAGCTGGGAGCTAAGGGTCGCGGTGCCGACGCTGTTGATCTTGGCTTTGAGGTCGTCGGTGAGTTCGAACCGGGGCGCGGCATCGGCGAGATCCATTCCATACGCATCCGCCCGCTGCTGGTCATCGACCCTCGGCAGTGCGCCCACCTCGGTCATTGGCACGATGCCCTGAGTGATCGTGCTCGTCAGTTTCCCGGTCGTCTGCCCTGCGCCGTCGACCTCGACCTCGACGACATCTCCGGGCTGCACCACCGACGCACCCGCGGGTGTGCCGGTGAGGATCACGTCCCCGATCTCGAGGGTGATCAGCTGCGAGAGGTCCGCGACCAGCCTGGCGAACGGGAAGAGCAGGTCCGCCGTGGTGTCTTCCTGCACGAGCTCGCCATTGGCCCAGGTGCGGATGCGCAGCGCGGTCGGATCGACCTCGCGTGCCGAGAGCATCCGCGGTCCCAGCGGCGTGAACCCGTCGGCGCCCTTCGAGCGCAGGTTCGACCCCTTGTCGGCGTAGCGCAGGTCGTAGACGCCGAAGTCATTGGCGGCGGTGACGAAGCCGACCGCGGCCCAGGCATCCTCGAGACTCGCGCGACGGATGCGCGTGCCCATGACCAGCGCGATCTCGCCTTCGAAGGCGAGGAGCTCGCATCCGGCGGGGCGCTCCACAATAGAGCCGCTGGCCGCCACGGAGGTCGTCGGTTTGAGGAAGTACGACGGGAGTTCCGGAGTGCGACCACGCTGTGCCGCCCGACTCGGGTAGTTGATGTGCACCGCGATAATCTTGGTCGGCGACAGCCCCACATCACTCCAGATATCCTCGGTCATCATCGTCCTTCGTCGTTGAACTTGCTCGCCTCAGTTCCCCCAACGATAACATACGAAATCGTATATTGTTCAGCAACTGAATCGTGAATTCCGACCGGCGGCGACCGCCTGGTGCGTGCGGAGGACTAGGCGAATTCGCCCGCGATGGCTTTCGCCGCGGCCACGAGGCGGGTGCTGACCGAATCGGCGGGAGTCTCTCTGGTCACATAGACGACGGAGATGGCCGCGGGCGACTGCCCCGGGACGGTCAATGGTACCGACACCGACGAGACGCCGGGGATCACTTCGCCATGGCTGGTGGCAAAACCGTTGCTGCGGGCATCGAGGACCTCGGGGCGCACGTGCTGCCCCGGCAGTAGCGACGAGACCTCCTCGTCGGACAGCCCGGACTGGATCGCGATGCCCGGTGCGCCGACGCTCAGCGGATGCCGTGTGCCCGGGCGCTGCGCCACCGAACCGTTGGCGTGACGCGGCTCGACGCTCACGAGCGTTACGCACTCGTCCCGGTCCAGCACGACGAGGAACGCGGTCATCGAAAGATCCCGCGCCACGGCAGTGAGTTCCGGAAGCGCAGCGGCTTGCAGATCGCGCGACACTCCGCGGGCCAGCGCCGCCAATTGGGGACCCAGTTTCACGGCGCCGGACGCATCCCGCACCACCATCCGGTGATCCTCCAGCGTGCGCAGTATGCGGTATGCGATCGACCGATGCACCCCGAGTTCGGTGGAGAGTTCGGCGATCGTGAGCGGGCCGGTCGCCTCGGCGAGGATCTCCAGCATCCGGACGCCTCTCGACAGCGTCTGCGAGTGGGGAGTTGTCTGGCTCGTCATCATGGCCTATCGTAGGGAACAAGTTCCAATATAGAGTAATGCGTTCGATTATCGAACATTGCCACGGAATCAGCTCGCACCGAACGATCAAGGATCAATGATGATTGCCACACCGAAGCGCTCGCCGGCCGGTCACGTCCCGTCGGTTCTCCGTCCCCACGAGCAGCACTTTCGCGGCAGTCTCGGCCGTTTCGCCACTGGCGTCGCCGTCGTCACCTTCGACACCGATTTGGGTCGGCATGGCATCACTGTGAATTCCTTCACCTCGGTCTCGCTGGAGCCGCCCTTGGTGCTCGTCAGCATCGCGCGAACTACGAAATCCCACGATGAACTGGCGGGCCGACCGTTCACGGTCAACGTCCTCGGCGCGGAACAGCGGGCGCTAGCGAGCAACTTCGCCGGTAAGCCGACCGGAGAACCGCGCTGGGTCGAGGGAACGGTGGCCCCGCGACTGGCTGGCGTGCTGTCCTACTTCGAGTGCACGCCCTGGGCGGCCTACGACGGCGGCGACCACACGCTCTACCTCGGCGAAGTGGTCAGCTTCGACTACCGGGCCGGCGACGCCCTCGGCTTCGTGAACGGGCAGTTCACCACGATCCCCGAGTACCTGCTCGGCCACGAAGCACTCCTCTGACTCTTGTTCCTTCCCCAATAACCCAAGGAGACACACAGATGGGCATCAGAACCGGCCAGCAGTACCTTGACAAATTGAACTCGATGCGACCGCACATCACCATCGACGGTGAGGTGGTCAGCGAGAACCTCACCGAGCATCCGGCGTTCAAGAACGTCGCGCACACCTACGCAAAGCTCTTCGATATGCAGCACGACCCGAAGTACGCGGAGGCACTGACTTACGATTCGCCGACTACCGGCGAGAAGGTAGGCGTGTCCTTCCTGATTCCGCGCACGATCGAGGATCTCGAGCATCGTCGCGCGGGCATTCAGGTCTGGGCGGAGTATTCCAACGGCTTCCTGGGCCGAACCGGCGACTACATGAACAGCTCGCTCACTGCGCTTGCCGCGGCGGAGAAGTGGTTCAGCCAAGCGGGGCCGGAGTACGGTGAACGCATCCGCAACTACTACGAGTTGGCGCGGGAGAACGACCTGCTGGCCACGCACACGCTGATCCCGCCGCAGGTGAACCGCTCGGTGTCCGGCAGCGAGCAACTCGGGGGGCAGCTCTCGGCACTCATCGTCGAGGAGCGTGAGGACGGCATCGTCATCAACGGCGCCAGGATGCTCGCCACGATCGGGCCGATCGCCGACGAACTGCTGGTCTTCCCGTCCACCGTGCTGCGTGGCACCCCCGAGGACGCACCCTATTCTTATGCGTTCGCGATTCAGAATGACGCGCCCGGCCTGCGCTACCTGTGCCGCACGTCGTTGCACAATGGCGGCAGCACCTTCGACGAGCCGCTTGCCGCTCGCTTCGAGGAGATGGACGCCGTGGTGATCTTCGACGACGTGTTCGTGCCGAACGAGCGCATCTTCTTGCTCGGACATCCGGATCTTTGCAACGCGTTCTACTCCGAGACCGGCGCCGCGGCGCTGATGACGCAGCAGGTGGTCACCCGCACTATCGCGAAGAGCCAGTTCTTCCTCGGATTGGCCACGGAGATCGCCGCCGCGATCGGCATCGACGGGTTCCTGCACATCCAAGAGTCGCTGGCCGAGCTGATCGTCGACGTGGAGA
Organism: Terrimesophilobacter sp.; assembly: GCA_039920505.1. Taxonomy (GTDB): domain Bacteria; phylum Actinomycetota; class Actinomycetes; order Actinomycetales; family Microbacteriaceae; genus Parafrigoribacterium. The sequence goes on along the minus strand of JBDSDO010000072.1, from coordinate 1,117 downwards.
TCGGCAAGGCGCTGATGCGAGCATCCGAAGTGGATGCACAGCTCAATCAGTGGGGCATGATGCAGCCCAAGTGGGAGACGCTCAACGCGGCTCGCAATTGGTATCCGAAGATCGCGCAGCGCTTCCCGCAGATCATCCGCACCTTCTGCGCCAGCGGGCTGATGGCACTGCCCGGCGAGGCCGACCTGGCGAGCTCCGCGCTGCCGGACATCGAGCTGTACCTGCAGGGCAAGTCGCTCACCGGGCCGGAGCGGATCAAACTGTTCAAGCTCGCCTACGACGCCTCGATTTCCGGATTCTCGTCGCGGCAGGCGCTCTACGAGTACTTCTTCTTCGGGGACCCGGTGCGGATGGCCGGTGCCTTGGTGAAGGGCTACGACGCTGAGCCGCTGCAGCAGCGCATCCGGGACTTCCTCGCCCGCGAGGGCGCCTAACCCCTAACCCCGTTTCAAGGAGTTTCTGTCCTGCTTGGTCTCCTGCGCCGGGATGCAGTGCCGTCGGTGACAGTTTCTCCGTGAAACGGGGTGGTGAGCGCGGTTAATATGGCAGAGGCGGACGAAAATTGACAGGGAGCATTCTGATGAACGAAACCGAATTGCTGGCGGATGTGCCGGACGGCCTTTTCATTGGCGGTGAGTGGCGCGCGGCTGGTAACGCTGCGACCATGCCGGTGCAAGATCCATCGACCGGGGACACGATCAAGACGATCGCGGACGCCTCGGTGGCGGACGCGGAAGCGGCGATGGATGCTGCCGCAGCGGCATCCGCATCCTGGGCGGCTACCGCTCCTCGCCAGCGCGGCGAGTTACTCCGCCGCGCCTTCGAAGCCGTGACCGCCAGGTCCGAAGACTTCGCCCTGTTGATGACGCTGGAGATGGGCAAGCCGCTGGCCGAGTCCCGCGGCGAGGTCATCTACGGGGCCGAGTTCCTGCGCTGGTTCAGCGAGGAGGCGGTGCGGATCACCGGCCGCTACGGCATCAACCCGGAGGGCAGCGGGCGGATGATCGTCACCCAGCGCCCGGTCGGCCCGTGCTACCTGATCACCCCGTGGAACTTCCCGCTTGCCATGGCCACCCGCAAGATCGGTCCGGCCCTCGCCGCCGGATGCACGGTCATC
>JBDSDO010000071.1:0-31383 GCA_039920505.1 Terrimesophilobacter sp. | reverse complement strand
GCAGGCGTGGCCGGAGACGTGCACCTTGGCGTTGCCCTTGTGCACGACGGTGGCGCCGAGCTTGGTGAGTCCGTTGATGACCCGGTAGACGGCGTTCTCATTGCCGGGGATGAGGCTGGAGGCCAGGATGACGGTGTCGCCCTTGCCCACCTCGATCTGGTGCTCGAGGTTGGCCATCCGCGCCAGCACGGCCATCGGCTCACCCTGAGACCCGGTGCTCATGTACACGATCTTGTTGTCTGGCAGGTCGGCGGCCTTTTTGTGGTCGACGAGCACGCCCTCGGGCACCTTGAGGTAGCCGAGGTCCGCGGCGATGGTCATGTTGCGCACCATCGAGCGGCCCATGAACGCGACGCGGCGGCCGTTGGCGTGGGCGGCGTCCAGCACCTACTGCACCCGGTGCACGTGACTCGAGAAACTGGCAACGATGACGCGGCGCGGCGCCTTGGCCATGACTGCCTCGATGACCGGGCCGATCGCACGCTCGGAGGCGGTGAAACCGGGGATGTCGGCGTTGGTGGAGTCGACCATGAACAGGTCGACACCGGCTTCGCCGAGGCGGCCGAACGCGCGCAAGTCGGTGATGCGATGGTCCAGAGGAAGCTGATCCATCTTGAAGTCGCCAGTGTGCAGCACGGTGCCGGCGGAGGTCTTGATCGCTACAGCGAGCGCATCCGGAATCGAGTGGTTCACGGCGAGGAATTCAAGATCGAACGGACCGATTTTCTCGTGCTGCCCTTCGCGCACGGTGAGCGTGTACGGGGTGATGCGATGTTCCTTGAGCTTCGCCTCGACGAGCGCGAGCGTGAGGTTGGAGCCGATCAACGGTATGTCGGCGCGCAGCCGCAGCAGGTACGGGACGGCGCCGATGTGATCCTCGTGGCCATGCGTGAGGACGACGCCGATCACGTCCTGGAGCCGGTCGCGGATCGGGCTGAAGTCGGGGAGGATGAGGTCGACGCCGGGCTGGGTTTCCTCGGGGAAGAGCACGCCGCAGTCGACGATGAGGATCTTGCCGTCGATCTCGAACGAGGACATGTTGCGACCGATTTCGCCGAGTCCTCCGATGGGGATGATACGGAGGGTTCCGGGGGTGAGTGCGCGCGGCGAGTAAACAGGTGAGTTCATGGATTCCAGTGGGTTTGCGGCCGTCGGGCCTGGTGTGAGGTCGTGAACCTCCGGTGCGGGTCGGTGTCGGTGAGTGATGCGGTCAGCGGGTGGTACCGGCGACCTTCGGCAGGGCGCCGCCGGCCGCAGCGTTGCGGTCGGGTCTGAAGTTGGAGAGGTCGAGGCCGGGGATCTGGCCGACGAGGGCGATGCCTTCCTCGATCTGGGCCGCCTCGAAGTCTTCTGGACCGACCAGCGGCAGGCGCACACGGGCGGAGCTGATGCGGCCGAGCCCGTGCAGAATGTATTTTGCGGCGACCGTGCCGGGGACGTGAGTCATCACCGCGCGAACGAGCGGTTCGAGGCGGCGGTAGGCATCCGTTGCCGTTTTCAGGTCGCCGGAATTGACCGCATCGACCATCTGTCGGTACGGGGTGGCGGTGATATTCGCGGTGACGCCGATCAGCCCGGTCGCGCCGATGGCCAGGTGGGGCAGCACGTTGACGTCGTCGCCGGAGAAGTACATCAGGTCGGTGTTGTTCAAGACGCGACTCACTTGCGCGAAATCGCCCTTCGCGTCCTTGATGGCGAGGATGTTCGGATGCTGCGCCGCCCGCAGGATCGTCTCGTACTGGATCGGGATGCCGGTGCGGCCCGGGATGTCGTAGAGGATGACCGGCAGGTCGGTCGCATCGGCAATGAGCCGGAAGTGGGTGAGCACGCCAGCCTGGGTGGGCTTGTTGTAATACGGAGTGACGATCATGACGGCGTCGGCGCCGGCCTTCTCGCTGGCCTTGTACAGTTGCATGGCGTGAGCGGTCTCGTTGGAGCCGCCGCCGGTGATGATCTTGGCGCGACCTGCCGCGACGGACTTGCCGACTTCGACGAGTTTGAGCTTCTCCGGGTCGGTGAGCGTGCTCGTCTCGCCGGTGGTGGCGGTGACGACGATGCCGTCGGCACCGGCGTTGATGACGTCGTCGATGTGCTTCTCGACTCCTGGCCAGTCCACTTCGCCGTCGGCAGTGAACGGGGTGACCAGGGCGACCAGTACTTGGCCGAACGGATTCTCGCGAGTACTCACGACTTACAGGGTATCGCGCCGGCTCCTCTCCCGCTGCTCGCTCGCGCCTCCCCGCTTTCTCCTTGCGTGCCGACCCGTCTCAAGGAGTTTCTGTCGTTCAGCATCCAGCGTGTTGGGATGCGGGCCTCTCGGTGACGGTTTCTCCGTGAGATGGGTCTCGGTCTGACGAGTCTGCTGCTGGCCGACGGGGATGGCGCGGGGAGGCGGATGAGGTCGGAGGGGTGTGGGCGGCGTCCGGTCAGGCGACCAGGTGGTCGCCACGGGACAGCGCGGCCAGGACCGACCCCAGCACTTCGTCCCAGTGGTTGACGATCTGGTCGTAGTGGAACCGCAGCACTCGGTACCCGCGAATGCTCAGGCGCGCGTCGCGTTTCCGGTCCGCCACCGGGTCGTGGTAGCCGGTGCTGTCGATCTCGACGACGAGCCGGTCGCCGATCAGGAAGTCCACACGGTCGCGCCCAATGGTCACCTGTTGCCGGAAGCAGACACCGACCCCTCGCATCCGGAAGCTTAACATCGACTCCGTGCCGCTTTCCGAAAGCCTTCCTACCGCCGCCAGTTTGCGCCGGAGTCTGCGAGGAAGTCCGGCGAGGATGCTCTGCCACTGAGCAGCGGAGAGCTGACGCTCGTGCAGCGCCGATTCGGCCACGACGAATCCGAATTCGGCCGGATGCGTCCGCGCGACCTGCTCGATACAGCTCGGCACCGGGACAAGCAGACGCGACGCAGCGACAGCCGTGCTCCAGTGCACGACGGCGTGTTGACCGGCCAGTTTGGAGAGCCTGCGGCGGTAGTCGGACCGGGACCGCAGCTGGCAAGCGTCAGGCGGAACCTGCACGTGCAGTGCGCCGGGGTGCCCCGGAACCCACAGCCCGTAGAAGCGCGCGGCGCTGACACAAGCCAGCCGTCCGCCCACCCTCGCGGCCTGCTGCAGTTCGACCGCGAGATCGGAGCGGCAATACCAGCCCTTCCGCACCCGGATGATGCCACCGGCGCGCACTGCGGCACGCAACAGGTTCTTTCCGTACCCGCGCGCATACAATTCGTGGGTGGCGGCGAGTCCGCCAAGCCCCAGGATGTCGGCCTCGAGTGATCGCATCCCGACACAATGACGCCCTGGACACTGCTGCGTTCCCGACCGGCGCGTAATTGTGGACAGCACGCGAGTCGCGCGTCGGTGAGGGAGTAGTCGTCCGGCCACCGCCCCGTGGGCCGCCCCGTCGCATCCGGCAGCCCGCGGGCATCCGCTGCCCTAACCCGTTTCACGGAGATTCTGTCACCGAGGCCCCCGGATGCCCGCAAACAGGTGCCCGAGCTACCGAAACTCCGTGAAACGGGTTAGGGGGCGACGCGGCCGTTCTTGTTGAAAGCGGCGTGGGTGAGGGGCATCAAGGTGGCGAAGTGTTCCTCCATCTGCTCCGCGGCCATCTCGATCTCGCGCTGCGGGAACGACGGAAAGTGGCTGTCCTCCCTCTTGGTGCGCAGCGAGAGGAAGTTCATCAGCGACCTGGCGTTCATCGTCACGTACATCGACGAGTAGATGTTGAGCGGCAGGATGATCCTGGCCACTTCGCGCGCCACACCGGCGTCGAGCATCCGTTGGTAGGCCGCGAACGCCTGCTGGGACACGTCCCTGGTCTGCTGCTCGACGAGCGCCGACTGCTCGGCGGTGCCCGGCAGGAACTCGTACGCCCCCGGCTTGCCGACCTGCACCAGATTGCGCTGCGGCGACGGCACGTAGAACACCGGATTCAGCTCGCGGTAGCGCCCCGATTCCTCGTTGTACGAGGCGATCCGGTGCCGCATGAACTCGCGGAACACGAAGATCGGCGCCTGCACGTAGAACGTCATCGAATTGTGCTCGAACGGGGAACCGTGGCGATCCCGCATCAGGTAGTTGATCAGTCCCCGATTGCGCTTCTGATCCTGCTCGGTCTCGGTGCCCTCCAGGCGGTCGCTCTCGAGCGTCTTCTCGCCCTGGGTGGAGACCCGCGCGGCGAAGAGCACATCGGCGTCGTGGGCGCTGGACCTGACCAACTCCACCGTGATGTCTGAACGGAACGTGATGTCTGGGCGGAATGTGTTATCTGAACGGGATTCACTGGGAGCTGGCACGGCACTCACGATATCAATACAGTGGCAGTCAGACGGTGATGGCACACCCTCGACCGTCCGGATGCGAGGAGTCGGCAGTGGCACAGCCCGCGCGAGCCAGCGGGCCAACGCGCATCCTCATCTCCGGCGCCTCCGGGCTGATCGGCACCGAACTCGTGCGGCAGCTCCGCCAGGACGGCCATGTCGTGTCCACACTGGTCCGCCGGCAGCCGCACGCCCCCGGCGAGCACAACTGGGCGCCCGGCGCCGGACTGCTCGACACCCGACTGATCGACGAGGCGGATGCCGTGATCAACCTGTCGGGCGCGTCCCTGCAGCGTCTGCCCTGGACGCGCGCCTACAAAAAAGAGATCGTCCAGTCCCGGGTGCGCGCGACCCGCACCCTGGCCGACGCGATGAACCTGTCGGACCGGCCACCGGCGGTGTTCCTCAGCGCCTCGGCGGTCGGCATTTACGGCGACCGCCCCGGGGAGAGGCTCGACGAATCGTCCTCCCCCGGCGACGGCTTCCTCGCCGACGTGGTCACTGCGTGGGAGGAAGCGGCCAGTCTCGCCCCGGTCACGAGCCGGCTGGTGCTCTTCCGCACCGGTCTGGTGATCGCACGCGCCGGGGCACTCGCCCCGCTGACCACCCTCACCCGGTTCGGCCTCGGCCCAGGTATCGGCACCGGTGGCGACGTGTGGCCGTGGATCAGCCTCTACGACGAGGCCGCGGCAATCCGCCACGCGCTCACCTCGAGCCTCTCCGGAGTGGTCAACCTCGTCGGCCCCACCCCCGCGACCTCGGACCGCATCACCCGCATTCTGGCCTTGGCGATGCACCGCCCGCACCTGTTCCGGATCCCCGAGTGGACGATGACCCTCGCGCTGCAGGATGCCGCCAAACAGCTGCTGCTCAGCAGCCGGAAGATCGTGCCAGACAAGCTGCTCTCCGACGGCTTCCGATTCCGCCACCCCACAGTGGAACAGGCCATCGGGGCAGCACTGCCCGATTAGCGCCGCCGCGCGCCCCGCTCCAGTTCGATCGCGCGGCGGATCGACTGTCGCGCCCGTCGCCGGTCGCCGCTGGCGTCGTACGCTATTCCCAACCGGAACCACGCCATCCAACTCTCCGGCTCAGCCTCCACCGCCGCTTGGTACTGCGGGAACCTCTCGTCCGCAGCGGCGCGGTCCGGCTGGCCGCTGGCACGTTTGGGCAAGTCATCGGACGGCAGGCCGCCTTCTGCCGCGAGCTCGTGCGCGAGTTGTTGGCTCCGGATGCCGAACCGCAGTTCTGCCCACAGCGCCCAGCAGCCGAGCAGCGGCAGCACGATCAGCGCGACGCCGAGCGCCTTCGCGACCGGTTGGTCGACCGCGAGCAGCCGGAAGGAGGTCTGCATCACGAGAACGAGGTACAGCACCAGGACCGCGGCCATCAGGATAGCCGCCCAGCGCCCCTTCACCATAGCCCCTTCACCGGCGCACCTGAGGGTGGTCCCCGGTCAAGTCCAGCAGCGCATCCAGTCCGACAGCGATTCCACGATTGGCCGCCGCGGCGCGCAGCGCAAGCCGGATGCCCGCCTCGTACGCGGTGTTCGCCAGCGTTTCGTGGCTGATCGTGAGCAGTTCACCGGCCCCGCCGAACACCACGTCTTGTTTGGCGACGACTCCGCTGAGCCGGAGGCTGTGGATCGGCACGCTGGAGACCTGCTGTCCGCGGGCGCGTTGAGCGCTGTGCGGCGCACGTACCGGACCGCGCTCGGAGCGAGCGGTCGCGATAAGCTCCGCGGTGCGGATCGCGGTTCCCGACGGCGAGTCGCGCTTGTCCAGGTGGTGCGACTCGATGATCTCCACCGAGTCGTAGAACCGAGCGGCCATGCCCGCAAAGCGTGTCGCCAGCACCGATCCGAGAGAGAAGTTGGGCACGATGAGCACTCCGGCTTCGGCTTGCCCGTCGATCGCTTTGCGCAGTGTGGCAATGCGCTCGGCGGACCAGCCGCTGGTGCCGACGAGCACCCGGATGCCGTGCCGCACCGCGAACTCCACCACGCCAGGACTCACCTCGGGCGCCGTGACATCCACGACGACGTCGGCGCCGACTAGCTCGGACAGGTCACTGCCCGAGTGCAGCCGAGCGACCAGTTCGAATTCCAGGCCTGAGGTATACTCACCGCTGGGGCCGTCGATCTGCCCGGACTCGATCAGCCCGGCGATGAGCGTGCCCATCCTGCCTGTCGCACCGACTATGGCAACCCTGATTTTCACCAGTTCAATCTACCAAGCCGGAGTCGATCGAACCGCCGCCTGCTCAGAACGGCTGGCTTTCCGGAAGGCCGGTGCGCAGCTCCGGCGGCAGGTGTCCCAGGTCGTTGTGGGTGACCAGCACGGGAGGCTTTGCCGACCGCACCCGGATGATGGTGAGACCGCAATTGGCCTGGTTCACGCCCATCCATCGCCAGGCCGGCGCGTCGAACACCTCGCGCACGAACCAGGCGATGACGAAGTTGTGGGTGATCAACAGGTCATGCCGATCCTCTCGCGCCGGGGAGAGCCATTCGGCCACAGCATCCGCCATCTGCGCCTGTCCTGCCTCGATCTGCTCACGCGTCACACCGCCGTAAAACTGTTCGAAGGCGTGCGGCATGTCGGGAGACGGCCCGGAGGGAATGCAGTCAAAGAGCAGCGCCGACGGAACGGGAGTCAGCCCCGGCATCGTCTCGGTCATGATTTGCGCCGTCTCTTGGGCGCGCTGCAGCGGCGAGTGCCACGCGCCGGTGAACGGCACGCCTCCGAGCCGCTTGGCGATCGCCTGCGCCTGGCGTTTCCCGCGGCCCGACAGCGGCCCGTCCGGCATGCCATGTTCGGCGTCCTGCTGCTCGCCGTGGCGCACTAGATAAAGGAAATGGGACATCGTCGTCCTTACGTGACGTGAAGTGACTGTGGTCTGTGGCGGGTTATTCGGTGCGCGCGGGCGCCTCCAGGAGGGAGGTGAAGGAAGACTCATCGACGGCCCCGACGGCGGCCACGGCCAGCGGGCGCGCCACGAGTTCTTGCGCGAGCTCCTGCACGTCGGCTGCGGTGACCAACAGCATCCGCCGCAACGCCTCGTCGAGATCGGCGAACTCACCCAGGGTGATCTCCGAACGGCCGAGCCGGGACATCCGTGTGTCGGAGTCTTCGAGGGCGAGAGCGGATGCGCCACTCAACTGTCCGCGCGCCCTGGACATCTCGTCGCCGGTCACACCGTCGGCGGCCAGACGTCGGAACTCGGCGAGCATCAGCTCGGCGACCTCGCCGGCCTTCGCCGGCGAGCACCCCGCGTAGAGACCCATCAGCCCCGAGTCCGAGTAGCTGGGCGAGAACGAGTACACCGAGTAGGCCAGGCCGCGCTTCTCGCGCACTTCCTGGAACAGGCGGGACGACATCCCTCCGCCGAGCACGGAGTTGAGCACCGCGAGGGTGCTGCGGCGCGGATCGGCGGCCGACAGGCCGGTCATGCCCATCAGGATGTTGGCCTGCTCGATCGGCCGGTGCACCAGCACCAGCGGGGAGCCTCGCTCGATCGGCGTTGCCAGGGCTTCGCGCCGTTGAACCGGGTGAGCTTCGGCGTCCAGATCCCATCCGGCAGCGACGAGGGCACGTTCCACTCCTGCGACGAGTTCGTCATGGTCGACGGCGCCGGCCACCGTGATGACGAGATCTTGGGCCCGATAATTCGCGCGGTAGTGGGCGAACACGGCGTCCCGAGTGGCCGCCTTGATGGTTTCTGGGCTGCCGCCGATGGGCCAGCCGAGCGGATGCTCACCGAACACGGCCTCAAAAAAACGCTCGCTCGCGACATCCGCCGGGTCGTCGTCGGCCATGGCCAGCTCTTCCAGGATCACGCCGCGTTCGTTCTCGAACTCTTCCGCGTCGATCAACGACGAGGTGAGCATGTCGGCGATGACCTCGACGGCCATCGGCAGATCGCGGTCGCGCACCTTGGCGTAATAGCAGGTGTATTCCTTCGCAGTGCTCGCGTTGTGCTCGCCGCCGACGGAGTCGAAACTCACGGCGATGTCCAGGGCGCTGCGCGCCGCGGTGCCTTTGAACAGCAGGTGCTCGAGGAAGTGCGTGCTGCCGAATGTTCCACGCGCCTCGTCACGCGATCCCACGGCCACCCAGTATCCGATGGTGGCGCTACGGGCTCCGGGGACGCGTTCGCTGAGCACCCTGACGCCGCTTCGAAGCACACTGCGGCGCACGAGCGAATCTCCGGATGCGGTAAAGGAAAGCTCGGCTGTGCCGAGAGGGAGGTCCACTGCGCCGTTCATCAACTCGAGCCTATGGCACCGGCGCGCCCGGATGCCTCACCGATGCCCCAGACCAATCGGATCAATGTGGACAAACAAGTTCGTCTGTCCCCCGATCTGTGTTACTGTGTTCCGAGCAACACCAGCAGTATCAACACGGCACCGTGAACCCGAATCTCGCGGTGCTCAAGGAGCCGGGCTTCCCCCCAAGCCCGGTTAGCAACCACGTGGCTTTGTGGAGATAAAAGGCCAAATCGCCCGAGGGAGCCGCGCCGTGATGATCGTTGAGACTGATCCGACATCACGGCGTGTCCCAGGGGCCTTCTCACCGGCCAAACAACGCATCCTTGAAACAGCGGACAAGCTCTTCTACTCGGTGGGCATTCATACGGTCGGCATCGACCGCCTGATCAGAGAGTCGAAGGTGACAAAAGCCACCTTTTACAAGCACTACCGGGCCAAAGACAACCTCATCCTCGAGTACGTCAAACACCGCCACGAGTCAGAGCGGGAGGAAGTCGAGGCGATCGTGGCCGATGCGACGAGTCCGGCTGACGCGCTGCACGACCTCCTCGATCGCGTGGTGGCGAAGATCGAGCGCCCCGGGTTCCGTGGCTGCGCGTTCCTCAACGCCGCCGCGGAATTCCCGGAACCGCGGCACCCGGTGCGGGTCTTGGTGACCTCGCACCGCGACTGGTACACCGGGACCGTCTCCGAGCTGTTCCGACAGGCGGAGCATCCGTTGCCCGGCGACGCGGCGGACGACTTCGTGCTGGCATCGGACGGCGCCATGTCGGGTGGCTACGCCGGCGACCGGGTGGCCGCCGCTGCCGCGTTACAGCGCACCGCAGAGAGCATCTTCACGGCTCAGCAGGGATGAACCGGGCAGCGCGAATTGCGACATCCGCCACGTACCGGTCCGTGATGGAGATTCCAGGCGCCTTAGTCACAGCGAAATAGACTGTCTGCCCGGTGACGATCGTCACCTCTGCCGGATCAGCGGTGGCGCCGGAAATCATCACGAGTGTGCCTTGGGAGAGTTCCTTCTGCCACTCGGCGAGACCCTCCGTGGTGCTGACGTCGGGTGCAGTGACGCGCACGACGCCAGTGAGCCCGCTGCCATAGAGGTCGACCCACTCGTAGTCGCCGGGTTCGGAAAATGCGTGGGCGTATCCGCTCTCGTTGACCAGACGGGCACTGCGGAAAAAGTCCGCAGTCCCAACGACTTCGAATGAGGGCGCATCCGCATCGCGGCAGGCCCACGCGACAAGGTCCCCCGTGGCGATCTCGACGCTTCCCGGTTCCGGCTCGAAGACGCCGCCTGCGTGGCTGAGCATGACGGTGTGCTGCGTCATTGTCTCGGTGCCGCCGTTACGCACCTCGACGGTAAACGGATGCTCCTGTGCCAGGTCGGCGCACCCGGCGCGCGTCACCGCATACCGGTAATTACCCTCGCGCATGAAGCGTTGCCCGTAGGTGTCCGTGTAGCCGATGGCCCGGCTGTCCAGAGAATAGGCCCGCATGATTCCTCCTACGAGAAGTCGACTTCGAGAACGAGTTCATCCTCGACATCGGACGTTATGAAAGCGTTCACCTGGTCGAGGGTAATGAACACGGCGGGGTCGTTCGGCCCGTCGGCCGACAGTGCCTGGAACATCTGCGGACGCTTGTAGATCGGGATCCGCAAGCCACTCACGAACGGCGAGATGATGGGGCCAAGGAACCCAGTCACCTCGGCGATGCCGATGGCCAGCAGGATGGCGCCGACCACGATAGCGACAAAAGGCCCGATCAGTGGGATGGCGAGAGCCGCCACGGTGACTGCGGCACCGATGGCGCCCAACAGCGCCGCGGTACCCGTCCCGAACTCGATGTCGATCACGTCCTGCACCACCGTTTCGACCTTCCACATTCCCCCGACCAGGGCGATCGACAACCCGAAATCGGCGGTCGCCCGCGCAGTGTCACCGAAGGACACATGTATGGGAATGGTCGGTCTTGGCAGGCAAATCTTGGGGCTACAGACGGTTCCGACGCACGGAATGGGAATGCAGACCTGGGGCAGGCAGATCTCCGGCAGGAAGCTGGCCAGGTCGATCGTGAGGGTGAGATCGAGGCTCCAGTTCACCCGCATGTCGGTGATCCTGATGCTCCCAGGAGCGATCAGGTCGATGTCGCCCGGGGCGAATGTGGCCGTCACGGCGTACCCGGCCGTGAAAGGGCCGAGCGTGCCGGTGTCGCTGCGCGCCTGGGGCGGCAGGAGCCCCACGGCGGTGTCAAAAAGCTGATCGGCCCCCGCCTCGTCAACCGCAACCGTGATGTCAGCCATGACTGTGCACACCCCTCAGAGATTTCCGTAGGTTTTGATGTCGTCGTCCTCGATCTCCGGCCCACGGACGATCGACAACGAGAATGCGCCGGCTCGCAAGGTTTCGAGCGGCAGGCGCACGTCGGCCAGTACCGCGCGCAGAACCTGGAGCATGAGGCACTCGATGACCGATTCGAGCGCATCCGGGGCTAAGTCCACAATTTCCACATCGTCGATGACGACCCGCACGGCATCCGGCCCAAAGGTCCGCTCGATGTGCCCGACGCCGTAGACCTGCAACTTGCAGCACGTTCCCACGACCGGATCCCATGCCGGCCCCTGAGTCCGCGCGTCGTGGTCCTCCTTCTCGCGGGCGGCGCGTTCCTCGCGCTCTTGGTCGTGGTCGGATTTGGGATCGCGCCTCCTCTCGCACGAGACGCAGAGCTTGATGTCGACCTCGACTGAAAGCTGACCGAGGCCGAGTGTCAACTCCGGCGGCAGCCCGGCGCTCTGCGGATGCAAATCCACGCGCGGGAGTCCGAGTCGGATCGACCAGTCGATTCCCCCGGGCACGCCGGGGAACGCGATCCCGGGCATCGATGTGGCAACAATGGTGGTAACCGGAACGAAACCCGGCGACCCGTAGTGCAGGTGACGCGGTCGCGCGGTGAAGAAAGCCCGGAGAAGGTCATTGACCGCCGTCTCGGTCACACCCGCGAATACCGTCTGTGCTTCGGTCAGACCCATCCTCGTCGCCTCCTCGAAATTGCACTGCGGCTATGTCCGCGTGCCAGGCTTACCCCAACGGTATTGTTCGGGTGTTACTCGCGCGTTATTGAGACATCCGCGCTATCGGCTCGTAACGAGTTCGGCGAACTGGGACGACGGCTCGATGCCCAACTCGTCGATCAGCATCGCGCGGAACAGCAGATAGTGGCGGACTGCTTCTGAACGGTCACCCAGGGCGAGGAATGACCGGATCAAGAGGTTGTGCGAACTCTCATTCAGCGGTTCGATGGCAATCGCGATCTTCGCCGAATCGCGGGCATGACCGAAGTCCCCGTGCGCGAGCAGGCCACGACCCAATGCATCCAGCACGCTCAACCTGAGTTGCCGGAGGCTATCTTGTTCGGGGGCGAGCCACGCCTCGTACCAACCGGGAAGCAATTCCGAGTTTTGAAGCAAAGGTAGGAACGAAGGCTCGTAAGACCAGTCGTGACCGAGAAAACTGCCGAGACGATCGAGGAGGATGCTGACGTCGATGCTGACCGGTCCGGCGAGCCTGAGTAGATCATGATCAGACGCAAGCAGGTTGGGCAGCTCGTGCGCGACACACCAGATGGCCGCCCTCAGATTTCCTGCTGCCAGAGCCTCGGAGCTATCGGGCCAGAGCGTTCCGGCAAGCACGGGACGCGGCTGCCTCGGAAGTATCGCCAACGCCGTGATCAGCCGCTGTTGCCGCAGGGTGACATGGACGAGTTCGCCTCCGTTGAGCAACTGCCACGGCCCGAGGAGTTTCAAGAACCATCGGGGATTCGAGGTCATTTCGGCACCCCGCCTCCGAATGCAAAGAGGTCATCCGCCTCGGAGTCCTAGAGTACGTCTGCACTGCGCGCGCTGCCAAAGTAATTCTCGTTGTCGCGACCGCCGGTTACTCTGAAACGCGGTCCAACTCGGCAACCTGATGGCGGGTCAGTTGCACACTCGTCACGGCGACCAGATCGTCGACCTGCTGCGGGAGGCTCGCGCTGGCCACCGGGGCGACCACTCCCGGCTTGGAGAGCAGCCACGCCAGGGCGATCGTGGCGACGCTCTGTTCCTGCTGAGCTGCGATGCGATCGAGGCTGGCGAGGATCTTCAGACTCCGGCGGCCGAGGTGCTTGCCGGGCAGGTCGCGCTTGGTCCGCGCCAGGTCGGCGCGGCTACGGTACTTTCCGGTGAGGAATCCGCCGGCCAGGGCAAATCTCGGCATCACGCCGAGACGTTGCGCGGCAGCAACTTGAGCCAGGGTTCCCTCATAAACGGACCGGTGCAGCAGATTGTAGTGGCTCTGAACCGCCACCAAAGGAGCGAGCCCGAGTTGCGCGGCAACCACTCGCGCCTCGATCAGGCGGTTCCCGGTGTGATCCGACACTCCGAGGTACCGCACCTTTCCGGCGCGCACCTGTTCGTCTACGGCGAGCAAAGTCTCCTCGAACGGAACACTGTCATCGTCGGTGTGCAGGTACAAAAGATCGATGTAGTCGGTGGACAACCGCCGCAGCGACGCGTCGACCGCGCGTGAGATCGCCGACTCGGAGACTCCCGGATTCGCCGCGCTCTTCCCGACCTTGGTGGCCACCACGATTTCGGCGCGGTTGCCACGCTCCCGCATCCAGTCACCGATCAAGGTTTCGCTGCGTCCATCGGCGTAGGAATCGGCGGTGTCGATGAAGTTTCCGCCGGATTCGCTGTAGCGGTTGAGAATGTGCGTGGTGGCTGCGTAGTCGGCCGTGAAGCCGAAAACGTTGCCGCCAATCGCGAGCGGGAACACCCGCAGCGCCGACTCGCCAAGGCGACGGCGCTCCGTTCCCAAAGCAGAGATTCCGGACGGTGGAGTTTCGGCGAGCAGCGCAGTACCAGTCTGCGCACCCTGTGCCATGTCCATCTGGATACCTGTCTGCCATGGGCGTCCGCGACGCCCAACTCCCGCCTGTTTCCGACACTAGGTCACCTGCGCGGAAACCCGCGGCACGCCACGGTAATCGTTATGATTTCGCCGCGTAGCCGGCGTGAAAAAGCACCGTGCCACCCAGGGGTGTGGAAATTTCGGCTGCCAGGTGGCAGCGTGGGAGATACCACGGGTTTCGGCCGTGTTCGGAAGGGGTGCGACAGTGTCAGATTCACCCAATATCTCCGACCAAACCGCGCTCACCACGTCGACCGGCAAGATCTGGCTCGTCACCGGCGCGATCCTCACGGCGATCTGTATCGCTGTGCTCATCCCGATGCTGTGGATGACACCGCCGGGAGTGGCGGCGGGCGGCATCATCGCAGTAGTCGCGTTGTACACCGCGATGATTCCGGTGCGCCTGGGAGTGCATAGCCTGCGGGTACGGTTGTGGACGATGGCGACGCTGATGATCCTCATCCCGATCGCGTTTTTCGTCACCGCCAGCATCGTGTATTCGGCGCGGCTCGGTGTCGGATAGCATCCGAGGAACCGGCGAAAGGATTACGAGTGGCCAACGACCCGAACTGGAATCTGCCAGAAGTGCCGAGCTTCCAACTGTCAAGTCCTGACTTCGGGAATGGCGATCATCTCCCGCTCTGGGCGCGCGGGTCGGGAGCCGGTGCGGAGGACCGCTCCCCCACGTTGAGTTGGAGTGGAGCGCCGGAGGCGACGCGCAGTTTCGCGCTCACCGTGTATGATCCGGACGCCCCCACCGGCAGCGGATATTGGCATTGGGCGGCGTACAACATTCCGTCGACGGTCACCGCGCTGCCGGCCGACGCGGGTAATCCGGATGCCGGATTGCTGCCGGAGCGTGCGATCACCCTCCCCAACGAGGCGAGAAACGAGCGCTATGCTGGCGCCGCCCCGCCGGCAGGACACGGCGAGCATCGCTACTTCATCACGGTGAGCGCCCTGGATGTGACCTCCCTCGACATCCCCGCCGGTAGCACGCCGGCGGTGCTGGGATTCATGATGCGCACCCACATCATCGGCAGGGCGCAGCTGATGGGGATCGCTGAGACACCGGCGCGTTAGCCTCGCGCCACGAGTTCGCGTGCGTGAGCGATGGCCTGCGGGGTCAGTTCGAACACCCGGCCGGACGCCCGCAGCCGGTCCTTAGCTCCCAGTGCGTCCAGCACCTTCTTATGTCCGGGTTTCACCCCGGACAGCAGCACGATGATGCCCTTGCGCTCCAGCCTGGTGATCGCGTCGTCGAGCATCATGGCGCCAGTGGCATCCACAGTGGTGAGTCGTCCCATCCGCAGGATGACCACTGCGACGTCGCTCACCTCGGTGAGTTCGAGCAAGAACCGATGCGCCGCTCCGAAGAACAGCGCCCCGTCCAGCCGGAAGGCGACGATCCGCTCGTCCAGCAGAGCCTGTTCCTCGTCGGAGTAGTCTCCCGCGTCCAGCGGGACACGCTCCACGTTGGAGGACCTGGCCACGGAACGCAGTGCGAGGATACCGGCCAGGACCAGCCCGACCACCACCGCGGTGACGAGATCGACGGCCACAGTCACCCCGAAGGTCACCACGAGTACGACGGCGTCGGCGCGGGAAGCCCGCAGGATGCTGCGGATCGCCCCAACCTGGATCATCTGCACAGTCGTCGCCAACAGCACACCGCCGAGCGCCGCGAGCGGAATGACTCCGACCACCTGCCCGGCGACCACCACGAACAACAGCAGGATCCCCGCGTGGGAGAGGGATGCCAGTCGTGAGCGGGCTCCGGCGCGCACGTTCACGGCGGTACGGGCGATTGCAGCGGTGGCGGGCACGCCACCGAACAGCGGCACCACAAGGTTCGCCAATCCTTGACCGAACAGCTCGCGGTCCGGGTTGTGCTTCTGCCCGACACTCATCGCGTCGGCCACTGTCGCGCACAGCAGAGACTCCAGCGCGGCCAGTGCGGCCACCGCCAGGGCGGACGGCAGCAGCGCCGACAACCGCGCGGGGTCGAAGAAATCGGCAGTCGGCGCCGGGATGCTGGCGGGCAGTGTGCCAACGAGCGGCAGGCGAGCCTGCGTCAGCCAGGCGACGACGGTGGCCAACGCCACCGCCACCAGTGACAGCGGCAGCGCCGGCCTGAACCGCGCTCCGATCAGGATGGCCGCTGCGACACCGAGCGCGATCGCAATCGATATGGCATCCGGGGCAGCGGCAGCACGGACCAGCGAGTCCCAGGCGATCGCCCAGACCTGCTGCTGGTCGCCCTGCGGCACGCCGAGCATGTTCGGCAGCTGCTGCAGTGCGATCACCACGGCGATGCCCGCCGTGAACCCCTCGACCAGGGACGAGGGCAGGTAGCGTACGTAACGCCCGACGCCCGAAATGGCCAAGACAATCAGGATCAAACCGGCCATGACGCCGACCTGCAACACCCCGTCCACCCCGAATCCGTGCACGACGGGCAGCAGCACCACAGTCATCGCGCCGGTGGGGCCGGAGACCTGCAGGTTGCTGCCGCCGAAGATCGCGGCGACCGCACCGGCGATGACAGCTGTGGTGATTCCGGCGCCGGCGCCGAGTCCCGAGGCGACGCCGAACGCGAGCGCGAGAGGCAGCGCCACGATCGCCACTGTCACACCGGCAAGCAGATCCCTGCCCGGCGAGCGCGTCACTGCCAGCACATCGGCCTTACCCGGGAGCAGCCGAAGCAGTTGCCGCCCGAAGCTGATCCGCGCCGTCACCGGATTGCTGCTTGCGGTTCGTTCTCTTCTTCGAGTTGATCCAACAAGGCGCGTGACTCCTGCAGATTCGAGACCAACATTGCCCGCGCCGTTCCGAGCAGTCCAGCCATCCGGGGATCGCGCACGGAGTAGAAAATCGTGTTGCCCTCTCGTCGGGTTTGCACCACGCCAGCTCTTCGGAGCACCGCCAATTGCTGCGACAGGTGGGAGATCTCCGTGTCGATGCTCTCAGCGAGGTCGCCAACCGATCGCTCGCTGTCGACGAGTTGCTCCAGCGCCCGGATGCGCACGGGGTGCGCGAGGGCCTTGAACAGCCGGGCTTTCAATTGCGCGACGGGGAGTTCGGATGCCATTACTTAGTGATATATCTAATTGCGCGAATTATCAAGTAGCATGCCTTCCGAAATGACGGTCTTTTGGTCAAGGACGGCCCCGGATGCCAGTAACCGGCTGGTGCGCCTACCGAATCTCCGTCATTTCGGAAGGACTCTCGCGGACGGAAAGAACCCGCCCGGCCCCTGGAGGGACCGGGCGGGCTCTTTGCTGACTGGTGCTACTCGGTGACGGGCACCGACTCGGCGTGTGCCGCCTCGGATTCCTCGGTCACCGGGGATAGCGACAACTTTCCGCGATCGTCAACCTTGGTGATCTCCACCTGGATCTTCTGGCCGACCGAGAGCACGTCTTCGACGTTCTCGACGCGCTTCCCACCGGCGAGCTTGCGCACCTCGGAGATGTGCAGCAGGCCGTCCTTGCCCGGGGTGAGCGAGATGAACGCGCCGAAGGTGGCGATCTTGACGACCGTGCCCAGGAAGCGCTCCCCGACCTCGGGGTTCAGCGGGTTCGCGATCGCGTTGACCGCGGCGCGCGCCGCCTCGGCCGAAGGGCCGTCGACAGCGCCGATGTACACCGTGCCGTCGTCCTCGATCGAGATGTCAGCTCCGGTCTCGTCCTGGATGCCGTTGATCGTCTTGCCCTTCGGGCCGATCAGCTCGCCGATCTTGTCGACCGGGATCTGCACGCTGATCACGCGCGGCGCGGTCGGCGCCATCTCATCGGGAGTGTCGATTGCGGCGTTCATCACGGCGAGGATCGCGGTGCGAGCCTCTTTCGCCTGCTTGAGCGCGCCATCCAGCACCGACGACGGGATTCCGTCGAGCTTGGTGTCCAGTTGGATCGCCGTGACGAACTCGCTGGTGCCGGCGACCTTGAAGTCCATGTCGCCGAGCGCGTCCTCGGCGCCCAGGATGTCGGTGATCGCCGCGTAGCGGGTCTCACCGTCGACCTCGTCGGAGACCAGGCCCATCGCGATGCCGGCGACCGGGGCGCGCAGCGGCACTCCGGCGTTCAGCAGCGACAGGGTGGAGGCGCAGACCGAGCCCATCGACGTCGAGCCGTTGGAGCTGATCGCCTCAGACACCTGGCGGATCGCGTACGGGAACTCCTCGCGGCTGGGTAGCACCGGCACGAGGGCGCGCTCGGCGAGGAAGCCGTGCCCGATCTCGCGACGCTTCGGTGAGCCGACGCGTCCGGTCTCTCCGGTGGAGTACGGCGGGAAGTTGTAGTGGTGCAGGTAACGCTTCTTTTTCACCGGGGCAAGAGAGTCGATCTGCTGCTCCATCTTGAGCATGTTCAGCGTGGTGACGCCCAGGATCTGGGTCTCGCCGCGTTGGAAGATCGCGCTGCCGTGCACTCGGGGTACGACCTGCACCTCGGCGTCCAGCGGCCGAATGTCACTCAGCCCGCGACCGTCGATGCGGATGCCCTCGGTGAGGATGCGTCCGCGGACGATCTTCTTGGTGACGGCCTTGTATGCGCCGCTGACCATGCCGGCAACGTCAGCGCTCAGCGTGCCAGCGTCGATCTTCTCCTGGACGGCCGCCTTGACCCGGTCCTTGAGTGCGTCATCCGCATTCTGCCGGTCGGTCTTATCGGCGATCTGGTAGATGCCCTTGAGCTCGTCGTAGGCAAGCGCCGCGACCACGTCGTAGGCCTCCTGGTTGTACGGCAGGAACACCGGGTACTCGGCGATCTCCTTGGCGGACTGCGCGGCGAGCGCGGACTGCGCCTTGATCAGCTGCATGAGGAACGGCTTGGATGCCTCCAGGCCCTGCGCGACGACAGCCTCGTCCGGCTTGGTCGCGCCGCCCTGGATGAGCTCCCAGCTGTGCTCGGTGGCCTCGGCCTCGACCATCATGATCGCGACATCCTCATTGCCGTTCTTGTCGTTGATGAGGCGGCCGGCGACGGTGAGGTCGAAGACCGCGTCCTCCAGCTGCTCGTACTTCGGGAACGCGACCCACTGGTTGCCGATCAACGCGAGGCGGATGCCGCCGATCGGGCCGCTGAACGGCAGACCGGAGATCTGCGTGGACGCGGAGGCCGCGTTGATCGCGAGCGCGTCGTAGAACTCGCCCGGCGCGATGGCCAGCACAGTGATGACGATCTGCACCTCGTTGCGGAGGCCGGTGACGAACGACGGGCGCAGCGGCCGGTCGATCAGGCGGCAGACCAGGATGGCCTCCGTCGACGGGCGGCCTTCGCGTCGGAAGAAGCTTCCCGGGATCTTGCCCGCGGCGTAGGAGCGCTCTTCGACGTCCACTGTCAGCGGGAAGAAGTCGAAGTTGTCCTTCGGGTGCTTACCGGCGCTGGTGGCCGACAACAGCATGGTTTCCTCGTCGAGGTAGGCGGCGACTGCCCCCTGGGCCTGCATGGCGAGACGACCGGTTTCGAAACGGATCGTCCGCGTGCCGAACTTGCCGTTATCGAGAACGGCTTCGGCGAATTTGATTTCTGGACCCTCCATAGGGGGGTTATCTCCTTTGTTTTACGTCGTTCCCCGTGTGGGAGCGACTCGTCAAGGAGCACGGCGGGCAGAAAGGGGCGCACGCGCAGGTGAGACTCAGAGAGTCCACCCACGTCGGACGCTTTGGCGGCTGCTCTGGCCAACAGTAGAAAGTCACCGTACGAGACGGTAATTCACCACCGGTGACCAGCTTCTTGCCAGCCTGCTCCGTGTTATTGCTGATTGTGCGTTATTGCTGATCGAACGGACCATGCCGGACGACCGTGCAGAGTCTACCAGTCTGGCCTGCTCGATGGGGTGATTGCCCCATGTGTGCAGCACGCAACCACTCCATTCTGGGATCCAGCACTGGAGGCGATCTTCATGACACGAATCGAACCCCGCGACGCGGCGCAGGCTGCCATCGACGACCCCCGCTTGCCTGCCGGGACTGATGAACGGTTCTCGGGCTATGGCGTGATGGGTCTGCCGTTTTCCAGCGGGCACTACCTCACCGTTCGGCACTTCCCGGCAAGCTCGATCGGTCCCGGCTACACCGCGGTCTGGCACCGGGATCCGCAGGGGCGCTGGCAGATCTTTGCCAATGCCGCCCCCGAGTTCAGCTGTTCGCGCTTCTTCTCCTCGGCCACGGCCTTTCCCGCGAGGACCTGCGCAATCGAGGAGAGGTGGATTGATCCGCGCACGCTGACCGTCACGGTGCCGGATGCCATCTCGTGGACGCTGACCATCGGCGCCACTGGCGCAACACGGCTGATGACCGCCGCTGGGTCGATGCTTCCCGAGCGCGCCTGGTCGAGCGAGATGCTGCTCACCGCAATGAGCCGGGTCGCGGGACCCGTGCTCTCGGTCGGAACCGTGCGTTTGAACGGATTTGTGCCCAACGGCCAGCGCTATCAGTTCGCACCAAGACGCATCTGGTCGATCGTCTCAAGTTCGGCGACCATCCGCGGGGAGGATGCCGGGGAACCGGGGCGCCTGACCCGGCAAACTCGGATGGCTGACTTCTGGCTCCCCCAGCACGGCATCTTCGCTGTCGGGACCGCCCGGTTCGAACGCTTCGACTCCTCTAGGCACCGGGCGGCCACCGAGTTGCTGCCCGAACTGGGGATGGTCGCTGGATCTTTCGACGGCGAGTGAGCCGGTCGCCCGCCGTGAACCGGTTACGCTAGGAGTCGTCAGAGAGGATTCTTCGTGCGAGTTGGTGTTGCCCGAGAGCGCCGTACCGGCGAACGCAGAGTCTCCGCAACACCCGAAACCGTCGCACAACTGACCGCCCTCGGTCTCGACGTCGTCGTCGAACAGGGCGCCGGAGCCGAATCGGGTTACGCGGATGCCGCATACGCGGCCGCCGGTGCGACTCTCGCCAGTTCGCTGGCGTTGGACACCCTCGACGTGCTCGTCCACGTCAGTCCGCTGGCCACCGAGGTCGCGGCGGCGTTGAAGAGCGGCGCGGTCACGATCGGGTTCGCCTCCCCCTCAACACAGTTGCCGACCGTCCGCGCGCTCGCTGACGGCGGCGTCACCGCGTTCGCCATGGAACTGGTGCCGCGCATTTCGCGCGCCCAGTCGATGGATGCGCTCAGTTCGCAGGCGCTCGTCGCCGGCTACCGTGCGGTGCTTGAGGCCGCCATCCGCTTCCCCCGCTTCTTCCCGCTCTATATGACCGCCGCCGGCACGATCCCCCCGGCGCGGGTGCTCGTTCTCGGCGCCGGCGTCGCAGGGTTGCAGGCGATCGGCACAGCGAAACGCCTGGGCGCGCGGGTATCGGCCAACGACATCCGGGCGGCATCGGCCGACGAGGTGGCGTCGATGGGCGGCACCTTCATCAATCTCGACCTCGACGCGGCCGAAGGCGCCGGCGGCTACGCCCGCGAACTCGGCGAGGACCGCGCGGCACGGCAGCGCGCACTGCTCGCTCCGCACGTCGCCGCCGCGGACGTGCTCATCACGACGGCAGCCATCCCGGGACGCGCGGCCCCGCTGCTCGTCACCACCGACATGGTCGCCGGGATGCACGCCGGATCGGTGATCGTCGACCTCGCCGCCGAATCCGGCGGCAACGTCGAGGGAGTCGTGGCGGGCAGCGACACCGCGGTGCCCACCAGCGCCGGGGACGGCACGGTGACGCTGGTCGGGCTTCAGGATGCCCCGTCGGCCGCCGCCGCGGACGCCTCGCGCCTGTACGCGAAGAACGTCGCCAACCTGCTCGCCCTGATGACCGTCGACGGCCAGATCGTTCCGGACTTCTCCGACGAGGTCGTCTCCGGGACGTGCCTCACTCACGAGGGGAAAGTCATGCACCAGCCCACCGCCGACGCACTCGAGGGGCAGAAGTAAGTGGACCCGATAACGCTCCTGACGCTGGTCGTGCTTGCCGTGTTCGTCGGCTTCGAGGTGGTCTCCAAGGTCACCAGCAAATTGCACACGCCGCTGATGTCCGGCGCCAACGCTATTCACGGCATCATCCTGGTCGGCGCGATCATCGTCGCCGGGCAGGCGGATGGCCCGTGGGTTCTTCTCGTCGCGCTTCTGGCTGTCGTGCTTGCCACCGCCAACATGGTCGGCGGCTTCGTTGTCACCGACCGGATGCTGGAGATGTTCCACACGCGTAAGAGCGCCAGCAAGGGCGACACCAAGTGAGCATCCTGCCGGCGCAGTGGACGGCGCTGCTGTATCTGGTTGCCGCGGTCTGCTTCATCCTGGCGCTCAAGGGTCTCAGCTCGCCGAAGGGTGCCCGCCGCGGCAACCTGATCGGCGCCGCCGGAGCCGTGCTCGCCGTGATCACCGTGTTCCTGTCGGTGAGGTTGGAGAATATCCCGCTCATCCTGGCCGCCATCGCTGTCGGCTCCGCGATCGCCGTCCCGATCGCCCGCCGCGTGCAGATGACCCAGATGCCGCAACTGGTCGGCGGTTTCAACGGCGTCGGCGGCGGCGCGGCCGCGCTGGTCGCGGTGCTCGAGCTCGGCCACAACGACGACCCGTGGGTGCGCCTGGCGATCGTCTTCACGATGCTCGTCGGGGCGGTGTCGTTCTCCGGCTCGGCCGTCACCGTCGCCAAGCTGCAGGAGCTGATCAGCACCCGTCCGCTCGTGTTCCCCGGGATGCGCTGGGTGATGACGGCCGCACTGCTCGCCTCGGTCACCGCCGGCGGCTTCGTCATTGCCACCGGCAGCCCGCTCTGGGCGTCGGTGCTGCTCGTGTTGAGCCTCGGCGTCGGTCTGCTCCTGGTTTTCCCGGTGGGCGGCGCGGATGTTCCCATCGTGATCTCCCTGCTCAACGCGTTCACGGGAATCGCCGTCGCGGCATCCGGGATCGTGCTCGACAACGTGCT
The DNA here is from genome assembly GCA_039920505.1 of Terrimesophilobacter sp. Taxonomy (GTDB): domain Bacteria; phylum Actinomycetota; class Actinomycetes; order Actinomycetales; family Microbacteriaceae; genus Parafrigoribacterium. Next base: position 8,959 of record JBDSDO010000071.1, on the reverse strand, counting down.
GCTGGTCGTCGCCGGCACCCTGGTCGGGGCCAGCGGAACGATCCTCACCGAGGTGATGGCCGCCGCGATGGGCCGCGGCGTCACCGGAATCCTGTTCGGCGCGTTCCGCGGCGGGTCCAAGGCCGGCTCGACCGAGCAGAGCACCAGGCCGGTGCGGTCGTCCTCCCCCGAGGATGTCGCGGTGCTGCTCGGTTACGCGCAACGCGTCGTGATCGTGCCAGGCTACGGGCTGGCCGTCGCGCAGGGTCAGCACACCCTGGCAGAGCTCGCCACCGCGCTGGAGGCCCGAGGGGTGGAGGTGGTGTTCGGCATCCATCCGGTCGCCGGGCGCATGCCGGGACACATGAACGTGCTGCTGGCCGAGGCGAACGTGCCGTACGAACTGCTCAAGGAGCTGGACGAGGTCAACCCCGAGTTCAAGACCACCGATGTCGCCCTCGTCGTCGGCGCCAACGACGTCGTGAATCCCGCTGCGAAGACCGCGCCGGGTTCGCCGATCTACGGCATGCCGATCCTCGAGGTCGGACAGGCCAACCAGGTGGTGTTCCTCAAACGCTCGATGCGTCCAGGATTCGCCGGCATCGAGAACGAGCTCCTGTACGACCCGAAAACCACGCTGCTGTTCGGCGACGCCAAGGATTCGCTGAGCAAGGTGCTGGGAGCGGTGAAGGCTCTGTAGGAACTGCGGCATTGTGATGTCACGGCGAAAGTATCTTGACATCAAGATAAATAGTGGCAGAGTGAGAAGAGAAGTTAGGCAACCCTCACCAGCCCGATGCGGGGCGCGGTTACCGCTTCAGAATCGACAGTCACATCATGACCGAAGTCCAGAACCTGGCACACTTCGTCGCCACCGCGTCATTCCGTCAGCTCAGTGCCGACGCGCTTGAGCAGTTGAAGATTCGCGTGCTCGACACTCTCGGAGTCGCCATCGGCGCTCTCGACGCGCAGCCGATCGTTGCGATCCGCACGCTCGTCGATGATCTCGGCGGCACACCGCAGGCCACCATGATCGGCGGCGGCAAGACCTCGATCGACCGGGCCGCGTTCGTCAATGTTGCGCTCAGCCGTTATCTCGATTTCATGGACGCCTATCTCGCCAAGGGCGAGACGGGCCACCCGTCCGACAACCTGGGCGCCGTGCTCGCGGCGAGCGAATCGGTCGACGGCACGGGAGCCGAGTTCCTCACCGCCCTCGCCGTCGCCTATCAGGTGCAGGCGCGTCTGTCGGATGTCGCCCCGGTGCGCGCGAAGGGATTCGACCACACCGTGCAGGGCGCCTATGCCAGTGCCGCCGCCGCCGCCAAGGCGCTGCGGCTCACCGAGGCGCAGACCGCGAACGCGATCGCGATCTCCGGCACCGCCAACAACGCGCTGCGGGTCACTCGCACCGGCAACCTCAGTAACTGGAAGGGCCTGGCCTACCCGAACACCGCCAAGGAGGGCACCTTCGCGGCGCTGCTCGCCTCCCGCGGCATCACCGGCCCCGAGCTCGTGTTTGAAGGCAACAAGGGCTTCAAGGAGTCCATCGCCGGGCCGTTCGAGATCGACTGGTCGAAAGAGGACCTCGAGCGCGTACGGATGACGATCGTCAAGAAGCACAATGCCGAGATCCACTCGCAGTCAGCACTGGACGCGGCCCTCGACGTCCGCTCGCAGGCCGGATTCGACGCGGCACGCATCCAGAAGGTTCAGTTGCGCACGTTCGGCGTGGCCTTCTCGATCATCGGCGGCGGCGAAGAGGGCGACAAGCACAGCATCCGCACCAAAGAGGAAGCGGACCACTCGTTGCCCTACCTGTTGGCAGCAGCGCTGCTGGACGGGGAAGTCAACCCGGCGCAGTTCGCTCCCGAGCGGATCGTGGCCGACGACATCCAACGCTTGCTCGCCGTCGTGGACGTGGCCCCGGATGATGGCTTCTCGGCCCGATTCCCCGCCGAGATGCCGGCCGACCTTGAAGTCACCTTGACCGACGGCACCGTGTTGCGCTCGGTGCAGAACTCGTACGAGGGCTTCCACACGAACCCGATGAGCTGGGACGTCGCACGCGCGAAGTTCGATGCCGTCGCCGCCAGGTTCGCCTCACCCGAGCTGCGCGAGGAGATCGCCACCGTCGTGCGCGACCTTGAGCACCACACGGTGCGGGACCTCACGCAGATCCTGGCACGGGTAAGTCGCCACGCGCTCGCTGCCCACTGATTTCATTTCCCACAAAGAAAAGAAAACAAAAGAAAGAAGGTCACACCATGACCATCACAACCGCTGTCATGTCAACCGATGGCATTTCCACAGAGGCACCGCGGAGCGCCAACGCGATTCCGCAGGACGTCGCGTTCAACTTCATCCCCCGCGCCTACCGGCCGGCCAAGCCGCGCAAGGTGGGCATCACCGAGGTGCGCGGGCCGTACTACTCCACCTACGGCACTCGACACCTCGCAGACGTGCTCGAAGTCGCCGGCCCCTGGGTCGACGGCGTGAAGTGGGCCGGCGGATCGTTCGCCCTGCTCCCCCGCGAGCAGGTCCGCGCGTTCAGCGACCTCGCCCACGAGCACGACGCCTACATCTCGTCAGGCGGCTGGCTGGAAACAGTGCTGCGCTATGGCCCAGATGCTGTGGACGCCTATCTGAAGGAAGCCAAGGAGGTCGGGTTCGACGTCATTGAGATCTCGGCCGGCTTCATCTCCGTGCCCACCTCGGGTCTGCTGCGGCTCATCGAACGCGTAAAGAAAGCCGGTCTGAAGGCCAAGCCGGAGCTGGGCATCCAGTTCGGGTCCGGTGGCGACTCCGGCGAAGCGGAACTGGCGGCCGAGGGCAAGAAAGACGTCGGCGATCTGATCGCCCGCGCCAACAAGGCCCTCGAAGCTGGCGCCGACATCATCATGATCGAGTCAGAGGGCATCACCGAGAACGTGGTCGAGTGGAACACCCGGCCGGTCGCCGAGATCATCAACGGGGTCGGCCTCGAGCACGTGATGTTCGAGTCGGCGGACCCACCGGTGTACGAGTGGTACATCAAGAACTACGGCAACGAGGTGAACCTGTTCGTCGACCACAGCCAGATCCTCCAGCTGGAGGGACTGCGGCAGAACATCTGGGGAAACAAGTCCACCTGGGGTCGCATCATCAACCCCGCGTAATTCATCACCGTCGAGCGATAGTTTTCCGGGTATTCGATAGGGCCGCGGCGGGCACATTCGACCGGAACGCTATCGCTCGGCGCACGGTGCTCCGCAACGCTCGGCCATTTCACCGGCTCCACAGCTACGGTCTGAGCTATGCGACTCACTCTGCCCACCCACAACGACCTGACCGAGTTGATCGACCACCGGGATGACGCCAGCGTGAGCATCTACCTGCCGTCTTCGCCGATAGCCAACCAGACCGAGGCGGTGCAGCTTGCCCTGCGAAGCGCGATCACCGATGCAGAGGGGCAGCTCAAGGCGATCGGCGTTCCACGTCAACGCACGGCGGAACTCGCCGACGCGGTGGGACGGCTCGAATCCGATCGTGAGTTCTGGCAATACCAATCCAATGCCCTCGCCGTCTTCGCCGCGCCCGGACTGCTCCGCGCGTTCAGACTGGCGAACTCGCTGGAGAAGCGACTATCGGTCGGCGACCGGTTCGACATTGGGCCGCTGCTTCGATCGGTGACGTTTCCGCACGACGGATTCGTGCTCTCGGTCACCGAGGGCGCCATCAGACTGTTGGAGATCACGGCAACCGGACATCCAACGGTGATCGAGCTGCCGGGGCTTCCCGACGACGTGCACTCAGTTCTCGAGCATGGCGCGCACGATGGTCGATTCGACCAGCGTCGGGCAGACGGCAGGTTGGGCCCGAAGGCCGAACAGCGACGCTTCTGTCGCCTCGTTGAGGATGCCGTCCTCAAACAGATCGGCGACAGCGCTTTGCCGATGATCCTCGCCGGTAGCCGGGATCTGGAGCCCGCATATCGCGTGGTGAACACGTATCCCGGTCTGCTGGAGAAGGGCATCGACACGCATCCGGATTCTGCCTCCAACGACGAGCTGGACGCCCGGGCGCGAGCGATTCTGGACGAGCACTACGCGGACCAGCTGGTCGACTGGCGGGAGACATTCGGCGCACGCCGCAGCAACGGCCTTGCGACAAGCCAACTCAGCGAGGTCGCGAAGGCAGCAACCGCCTCTGCGGTCGATGAACTTCTCTTCGACATGAACTCCACCTTGGAGGGATCAATCGACGACTTCGGGGCGCTTCAGGTAGCGGGCGAACCAGGCCCGGGTACCTATGGTCTTGTGGATGAGATCGCGGCACGGGTGTTGCGATCCGGCGGCACGGTCAGGGCCGCGCGCGCAGAGGATATGCCCGACGACGATACAGTAGTCGCCGCGCTGCTTCGCTTTCCGATCTAGCAGCCCACCGCCCCTGCCGCAGTGCTACTCGCCGCCGTACGCTCCGACCGGGCTGAACGTGTCACCGACTGCGAACGGGTCGGCGACCCGCGTCGTGCGGTCGGTGACCGCCGTCAACGTCGCGAATTGCTCGGCCGCACGCAGGATGCGATCCGACAACGTCTTGAGTTCCTCGGCGCCACTGCCCCAGTCGGCCGTGGCGGCGAACACGGAGGTGGGCACGACGATGCTGTGCAGGTAAGTGAACATCGGGCGCAGCGAATACTCCAGCGCCAATGAGTGCCGAGGGGTGCCGCCGGTCGCACCGATCAACACCGGCATGTCGGTGAGGGAGGTGTTGTCAAGCACATCGAAGAAGGACTTGAACAAGCCGCTGTAGCTCGTCGTGAAGATCGGAGTGACCGCGATGAGCCCGTCGGCGCCGGTGACCCGGTCGATCACCTCGGCGAGCTTCGGGCTCGGGAAGCCGGTGAGCAGGTTGTTGGTGATGTCCCTCGCGATGTCGCGCAGTTCGAACACCGCCACCTCGGCATCCACGCCCTTCTGCGCTAGCCTCTCGACGCTGGCTGTGGCGAGTCGGTCGGCGAGCATCCGGGTCGAGGACGGCTGGCTGAGTCCGCCCGAAATGACGGAGATTCTGCGTGTGGTCATGTCAGATAGCGGCTTCCTGAGTGCTCTCGGACCGGATATCCGTCATTTCGGAGGTTGCTGCGGGGTTGCCGGCGCCATCGCGCGCGGCGACGAGGCTCGCGTGGGTAGGGCCATCCGGCACGTGCGCCGGGCGGTTCTTTGCGAATTCGCGGCGCATCACCGGCACCACCTCCTCGCCCAGCAGATCCAGTTGCTCGAGCACCGTCTTGAGCGGCAGGCCGGCGTGGTCCATCAGGAACAGCTGGCGCTGGTAGTCCCCGAACGTCTCGCGGAAGGTCAACGTCTTGTCGATGACCTCCTGCGGGCTGCCAACGGTGAGCGGAGTCTGTTCGGTGAACTCCTCCATGGTGGGTCCGTGGCCGTACACGGGCGCGTTGTCGAAGTACGGACGGAACTCGTTCACAGCATCCTGCGAGTTCTTGCGCATGAACGCCTGACCGCCCAGTCCCACGATGGCCTGGTCGGCGCTGCCGTGGCCGTAGTGCTCGAAGCGTTGACGGTACAGGCCGATGAGCTGCATGTAGTGCTCCTTCGGCCAGAAGATGTTGTTGGCAAAGAATACGTCGCCGTAGTAGGCAGCCTGCTCGGCGATCTCCGGGCTGCGGATGCTGCCGTGCCAGACGAACGGCGGTACACCGTCCATCGGGCGCGGCGTCGCGGTGAAGCCCTGCAGCGGGGTGCGGAACTTGCCCTGCCAATCGACCACCTCTTCGCGCCACAGGCGGTGCAGCAAACCATAGCTTTCGATGGCGAGCGGGATGCCCTGGCGGATGTCCTTGCCGAACCACGGATACACCGGGCCGGTGTTACCACGGCCGAGCACGATGTCGACGCGGCCGTCGGAGATGTGCTGCAGCACGGCGAAGTCCTCGGCGATCTTCACCGGGTCACTGGTGGTGATGAGCGTCGTCGTCGTGGAGAGGATCAGCCGCTTCGTTTTTGCGGCGATGTAGCCGAGGGTTGTGGTCGGGCTCGACGGAACGAACGGCGGGTTGTGGTGCTCTCCGGTGGCGAAGACATCCAGTCCCACCTCCTCGGCCTTCAGCGCAATCGCGATCATCGCCTTGATGCGTTCGTGCTCGGTCGGTGTGCGGCCGGTGGTCGGATCGGTCGTGACGTCACCGACGGAGAAGATGCCGAATTGCACCGGTGAGATCGAACCGGTGCTATCTACTGGAGTGGGAGTGTCGGTGGTCACGACTGGTCCGCCTTCGTCTGGCTGCTCAAGTGCCTCGGTTTATGCGTTTGCATGAACAAGAAAGGCAACTCGAATGCCGGGCTGCCTATTCCCGACCTTGACGAAGTACTCCGGTAGGCGTTGGGTGGTGCCGATAACCACACCGAAGGAGCCATCATGGGATCAGTAGCTCGCGTGTCGACGATCACGGCACGGTCCGAGACCAGCTTTGAAGACGCCGTCCGCCTCGGCATCGACCGCGCAGGCCAAACTCTGCGTAACATCACCGGCGCGTGGGTGAAGGAGCAAAAGGTCGAGATCGACAACGGGACCATTTCCGGGTGGGAGGTCGTGTTAGAGGTCACTTTCGTTCTCGAATGATGCACTGCTCCTGAGGTTATGCGCTCAGGAGTCGAGCGGCCAGCAATTCCAGCGTACGCACCCGCCCCGGCGCTGTGCGCGGATCGTCGGCGGCGCGCGCGGACGCGGCGGGTGACACCATGACCTCGTCGACACCGAATTGTTGCGCCAGCTCCCGGATGCGTGACGCCGCGGCGACAGGTTCGTCGATGACCCACTTCTGGGCCATGTGCGCGACGCCCTCCTGCTGGGGCGGCGTGAGCTGTGACACTGCGGCATCCTCGACGGTGTCGAGGGCGGTGAGCCGTTGGCCGGTGCGCAGCCGGGCCATGTGCTGCAGTTGGGGCAGCGCGTAGTCGTATGCCTCCTCGGCGGTGTCCGCCACCGACGCGTTCACGGTGAGGAAGGTGCGCGGAGCCTCGAGCGTTTCGGAGGGCTGGAAGCCCGTGCGGTACAGATCGAGGGCGCGCTCGGTGCCTTCGCCGGAGAAGTGGTGGGCGAAGACGTACGGCAGCCCGAGCTTCGCCGCCAGGCGCGCAGAATAGTCGCTGGAGCCGAGCAGCCAGACGTCCGGAACGCTGTGGGCGTTCGGGGTCGCACGCAGTTCGTAGTCCTGGCCCGAGGACATCCGCAGCCCCGCGCCGTCAGGATTCAGCAGCGCCTGGATGTCGCGGATGTTGTCGGGAAACATGTCGACGTCGCTGGTATTGCCGCTGTGGCGCAACACTGCGGTGATCACAGGGTCGCTGCCGGGGGCGCGGCCGAGTCCCAAGTCGATGCGCCCTTCGAAGGCCGCTTCGAGGGCGGCGAACTGCTCGGCGACGACGAGCGGCGCGTGGTTGGGCAGCATCACGCCGCCGGATCCGACGCGGATGCGCCTGGTTCTTGCGGCCAGGATGCCGATCAGCACCGGCGGGTTGGTCGAGGCTACCGACGGCATGTTGTGGTGCTCGGCAACCCAGTAGCGGTGGTAGCCGAGTTCATCCGCCCGTTGCGCAAGTGCGACGGTCGCAGCGAGAGCATCGGCGGACGATTGGTTGCTGCGCACCGGGATGAGGTCAAGCACGGACAGGGCGAGAGTTTGCGTAGTCATCCTCGAGAACAACTGGCAGGGATGCGGCGCTATTCCGTCACTGCCGGGCTACAGCCCGAGTTGGCGGCCGAGCTGAGGGAAGTCAGTGGTCAGCGCGTTCCACACGATCTCGTAGTCGACGCTCGAATCGTGCCGCGCGAGGTAAGTGCTCATTGCGCGCAGCTCAGCCCAGGCGACGGCGGGATGCTCTTGCCGAAACCGATCGGGCAGCCGGTCGGCGGCGCTCTGGAAGCCGATCACGATTGCCTTCGCAGCGAGCCGTAAGGTGCGATCCGCGGCATCGAAGAACCGGGCCCGCCCGGAATTGACAATGCGATTGCCGTCGGTGATGAGGTTGCGGATGTCGTCCAACACCGCACCGACCGAGTCGTCGGTCACAGCGGGATGGCTTCCGCCACCGCCCGATCTACGATGCGCCCTTGTGCGCGATCGCTGACCACGGCGACCCGGGTGCCGAGGATCTTTTCAAGGTCAAGCATGAGTCCTGCGGCATCGAGCAATGACGCATCCGGGTCAAACGTCACGAGCACGCCTACGTCGCCGTCAGAGTCGTCGCGATCGATAGCCACGCTGACGAACACCCTCGGGTCGGATGCCCGGCGTCGACACACGGCATCCAGCACGTCGTCGCGGGATCGCTGCAGCGCGATTTCCGGACTCACCCGTGCGGCCAGGAGGATGCGGGCATAGGTTTCGGGACGAGGACGCTCGCGTCCTGACTCGAATTTCGAAATGCTGGCTTGCCGAATGCCGGCGCGGCGCGCCAACTCGCTCTGCGTAAGACCGGCCTCGGCACGAGCATGCCGAATGGTCTCTGCAACCACCATGCGGCCACCCTAAGCCTCACAGGTCCAGCTTTGCGAGGATTGCGCGAATTCCTGTGTCTTCCGACCCACGACGGCCCAAAAAGCGCGGCACCTTTTGGCAACTGTCAACAAACGTGCTCGCCCGCGCGATCTTCAGCTTTTTTGCCGTTGTCGTTTGCGGTCTGCTTGGGTTTGTCGGAGGGTGGCGGATCGTCCGGTGGGGTACCAGGTGCCGGTGGGGTCGAGCCAGGGTGGGTATTTCACTTGCGGGATGCCGTTGACCATTCGGAAGGCCCAGCCGGAGCTGTCCAGGGTGCGGTGGTGGAACCAGCACAACACCATCCCGTTATCGGTATGGGTGGCCCCACAGGTGGCGGCGGGCTCGACATGGTGGATCTCGCATAGGGCGCCGGGCATCCCGCAGCCCGGTGCGCAACACTGCCCATCGCGGAGGATGATCGCCCGGCGTTGTTGCGGG
>JBDSDO010000070.1:0-14099 GCA_039920505.1 Terrimesophilobacter sp. | reverse complement strand
AGCTGCGACCCCTCATCCTGCACGCGGGCCCGACCCTCGTGAACCGCCGGCCAGTGGGCCGGGTCGCCGCCGTCACTCACCGCGGCGAACGGCGAGAACCTGCCCGGCTGCGTGCCCGGTAGTTCCGCCGCCGTGGACAGTCCCGGCAGGACGGTGAGACTGACGTGCGGGGCCGCATTGTCTGCCTCCAGCAGCGCGACGAGTTCGCTCTCGCGCCCCTCGGCGGCCAGGGCGCGGCGGAAGGCCCGGATGATCCACACCGGATGCGAGTGCGCCGCGGCCAGCCGTTCGTCGTCGTTTGCGGCCGCGGCGAGCACGAGCGTGTGCCAGGTTTCTGCACTGCTGCGGGTGATTGTCCGCAGCACGCCGTTGACGAATCCGGTGGCCGAGCGCGAACCGACCTCGCGTGCCAGGGACACCGCCTCGTCCACCGCAGCGTGCTGCGCCACTCGCGTCGACAGCAACTGATGCACGCCGAGCCTCAGCACGTCGAGGATCGGGGCGTCGATCTGCGCGGCCGGCCGGCGGGCGGCCAGTTCGATGACCCTGTCGTAGTAGCCGAGCATGCGCAGGGTTCCGTAGGCGAGTTCGGTGGCCAGCGCAGCATCCTGGCCGGACAGTTTGGCGCGGTCGAGTCGCACCGGCAGCAGTAAGTTCGCATAGGCATCCGACTCGCGCACGGCACTGATCACCTCGTAGGCAACGCGCCTGGCCGGCTGAATCCGTATTCTAGTCTCGCTCACGTCGTCCCGTCTGTGCTCTGGCTTTGGGTGTGTCGTCGGCCACGCCACCAGTCCGCGGCCGGCATCGGGTTCTTGCCAGCAGGCTGCACGGCCAATAGTTCGAGGGCGTTGCTGCCGGTGCCGACAAGCACACGGTCGTCCGAGTAGTCGAATCGGCCGGCGGGTATCCGGACGCCGTGGGCCGGCGTGGCGGCTAATACCTTGACCCGGACACCGTCGACCATGGTGAACGCACCGGGCTCCGGCGTGACGCCGCGGATCAGGTTCGCCACAACGGCACCGTGTGCGGTCCAGTCGATCCGCCCGTCTTCGATGCTGAGCTTCGGTGCCGCCGTGACGTCGCCGCTCTGAGGCTCCGCCCTCGCGCTGCCATCGGCGAGGGCATCCAGCACCCGCAGTAGCAGTTGCGCGCCGGCATCCGAGAGACTCTGCAGCAGGTGCCCCGCCGTCTGGTTGGGCGGGATGGCCTGCGTGAACTGCCCATACACTGCGCCCGCGTCGAGTTCGGGCACGAGCCGGAATACCGTCGCGCCGGTGATCTCGTCTCCCGCGATTATCGCGCGTTGCACCGGAGCGGCGCCACGCCACCGCGGCAGCAGCGAGAAGTGCAGGTTGATCCAGCCGAGCCGCGGCAGCGACAGCAGCGGTTCCCGGATGAGACCGCCGTAGGCGACGATCACGCCGACGTCGGGGCGCAGCTCCCGGATGTCCTCGGTGAGGCTGCCGACCCGGTTCGACTTGAGCACCGGAAGGCCGAGTTCGGTGGCGACCGCGGTGACGGCGGTCGGGGTGAGCAGGTGTTTTCTGCCTTGCGGGGAATCTTCGCGGGTGACGACAGCGAGGATCTCGTGGCGGCTGCCGGCAAGCAGGCGCAGGCTCGGCGTTGCGGCCTCGGGGCTGCCGGCGAAGACGATGCACAGTGACGCATCAGGCAGCGGCGTCGGCGGTGTTGTCATCATCATCGAACCTTTCTCATTCGAGGAACGGCTCCGGATCGTCGCAGCGTACTCGCAGGGTGGGTAGTGTCGCGCGGTCGCCACCGGCCGCGAGTTTACGCCGTCGTGTGGCCGAGAGAATGACCTCGGCGCGCAGCGCTGTGGCGACAGCCGGGCCGTCGGCGTAGTCGAAGCGGAGGATCGCACGCACGCCGTCGTCGGTGTCCACTGGGCCCAGCCCATCCGTGTGCCCGATCTGGGTTGCCTTGGCCACGGCCGCCTCGACGGCGTCCGCCGTGCCGGTGACGGTGGCGACGCGCACGGCGGGCGGGAATCGCAGCCGGCGGCGGTCGTTCAGTTCCGAGGCCGCGTAGTCGGGCAGTCGCCAGGTCGTGAGGGCGGATGCCAGGGCGCCCCCGACCCCCACCAGCACACTGGGTGCGCCTACGGCGGCTAGCGCGATGGCGTTCGACCACCAGCGCAGGCAGTCTTCGCCGACCCTGAGGCTTTCCCTCGCCACCATGTTTTCGCCGTCGAGCAGCAGCACTGCGCGGTAGCCGCCGGAGGCGACCGGCTCTGCGCCGCGGGTGGCGATGATCAAGGCGGGTTCGGCGCCGACATTCTGCACCGGATGGTCCCCGTCCGCGAGGATCACGCGCACGCCGGGAAACGCCCGCCCGAGGTCTTCCGCTGTGCGCGCGGTGCCCTGGCCGACCAGGCGCAGGTCGGTGCCATCGCAGACCGAGCACGACCACTGCGCCGCAATGGCGCCACACCAGCGACAGGCGGGACGGGAGTGGGCGCTCTTCAGCGCCAACGGGCCGGTGCACCGGGTGCAGCGCGCTTCCTCGGCGCAGGATGCGCAGGTCAGTTTGGGCGCGTAGCCGGGCCTGGCCACCTGCACGAGCACAGGTCCGTGTTCGAGAGCGGCCTTCGCCTCCCGCCACGCGGTCGACGGTATGCGGGCCCGCTGTGCCGCGGCGTCGGTGGACTGCCCAGCGGTGGGAATGACTTTCGGCGAATACGCCCGCGCTGGGCCGACCGGTTGTAGCCAGTTCAGTGCCACGAGTCGTTGCACTTCGACGCTGCGGGAGTGGGCGAGGAACACCAGGGCGCACTCTTGCTGCTGCGCGCGGACCAGGGCGGCGTCACGGGTCTGCACGTAGGGGGCCAGCGGTTCACAGTGCAGCGGGTCGCCGTCGTCCCACACGCCGATGAGAGCGAGTCGGTGGGCCGGCGCGTAGACCACCGAGCGGTTGCCGAGGATCACCCTGGGCGTCTCACCCAGGCACGCCAGCATGCCGCGGTAGCGGTCCGGGTTCGACTGGCGGGCGTCGAGCCGCACTATGGCCTCCGCGGGGAGCACCGCCTGAAGTGCCGCTGCTAACTGGTCTTGATCCCGGTAGTCCGGAACGGCGAGGATCACCGACCCGTGGGCAAGCGCCCTGGTGGTCAGTGCCGCGAGGGTGACTGCCCAGTGGCCCACCCACTGCCCGTGAGGCAGCTGCCTGCCCAGGGGAAGCGCCTCGACCGCCAGCCGACCGCCTCCGGCGATGGCGGCGTCGAACACGGCGGAGTCGAAGTCGGGAACGTCGACCGGTTGGATGTCGAACTGGGTCGCCTCCGGATGCTCCAGCCACGCCTTCTCCACGCGCACCTGCCGCTTGGGCACCGCCAGCCGCACCACGTCGCTGGCGCTGCCGGCCGCCCGATCGGCGACACTGCGCGCGAGGTCCCAGACCTCTTTCGCAAGAATCGGCACCGGGGACACGACGCTGTCCAGGTCGCTGAGAGCACCCGAGAAGTCGGCTTCGTCGACAACGTCGATCAGGAACCCGTCGGCCACCCGGCCCGCCGACCGCAACGGCACGCGCACGCGCACTCCGGGTAAGGCAGCCTGGGCGAACTGCGGCGGAATGCGGTAGTCGAACAGGCGGTCGAGCTGCGGCAGCGGCGAGTCGAGCAGCACCCGTGCGATGGATGCCGCCGGCATGTCAGAGACCAACCGCGCTTCGCAGCGCATCCACTCGGTCGAGCCTTTCCCAGGTGAAGTCCGGCAGGTCGCGCCCGAAGTGTCCGTAGGTTGCTGTCGCAGCATATATGGGACGGAGCAAGTCCAGGTCACGGATGATCGCCCCGGGCCGCAGATCGAACACATCCCGTATGGCGCCAATGATCGCCTCGTCGCTCACGTGCGCCGTTCCGAAACTTTCCACGTACAGACCCACCGGTGCTGCTTTGCCGATCGCGTAGGCGACCTGCACCTCGAGCCGGTCGGCGAGTCCGGCAGCGACGGCGTTCTTGGCCACCCAGCGCATCGCGTACGTCGCGGACCTGTCGACCTTGGACGGGTCCTTGCCGCTGAAGGCGCCGCCGCCGTGGCGGGCCGCGCCGCCGTAGGTGTCGACGATGATTTTGCGGCCGGTCAGCCCGGCGTCGCCGGCGGGACCGCCAATCTCGAATCGGCCGGTGGGATTGATCAGGATGCGCGCCTGTGCGCTGTCCAGTCCGGCGCGCTCGAGCACGGGGCGGATCACGAGCTCGGTGACTTCGCTGGTCAACTGCGCGTTGGTCGCGGACGGAGAGTGCTGAGTGGACAACACGACGGTGTCGACGGTGCGCGGCACGTAGCCCTCGTACCCGACAGTGACCTGGGTTTTGCCGTCCGGCCGCAAATACGTGAGAAGCCCGCTCTTACGCACCTGGGCGAGACGCTCGGCCAACCGGTGCGCCAGCCAGATCGGCAGGGGCATGAACTGCGTCGTCTCGGTGGTGGCGAAGCCGAACATGATGCCCTGGTCGCCGGCGCCTTGGCGCGCCAGCGCGTCGGTGTCGCTGCCATCGCGGGCCTCGAGCGCCGTGTCGACGCCCTGGGCAATGTCCGGGGACTGCGCGCCGATGGAGACCGATACTCCGCAGGAGGCGCCGTCGAATCCGACCTCTGAGGAGTGGTAACCGATGTCAATGATGCGTTCGCGCACGATGGTGGGAATGTCGACGTAGCCGGATGTGGTGACCTCCCCGACCACGTGCACCAGACCGGTGGTGACGACCGTTTCCACGGCGACGCGGCTTTGCGGGTCCTCGGCGAGCAGCGCATCCAGGATGCTGTCGGAGATCTGGTCGCAGATCTTGTCTGGGTGACCTTCGGTCACCGACTCGCTGGTGAACAGACGCAAAGGTGCACTCATTGACGCCCTATCGGATGGCGGAGAACGATCAGGAAATCAGATCGAGGATGCGATCGGCGACGGTGGATTTGTCGCCAGATACCTCCATCACTATATCGCCGGAGTCGTTCAAGACTGTGACTGAGTTCGTCTGAGAGCCGAACGTCTCAGTCCAGCCGACCCGGTTGATCACCAGGTAGTCGCAGCCTTTGTTCGCGATCTTCGCGCGCCCGATGGCCAGCAGCGCTTCCTGCTCCGGCTCGGTCTCCGCGGCGAAGCCGATGAGCGTCTGACCGGGTGGGCGGATTTTCACCAGGCCCACCAGGATGTCCGGGTTCTTGACCAGTTCGATCGTGAGTCGCTCGCCGGTGGCGTCCTTCTTGATCTTGCCGTCCGAAACCGACTCGGGCCGGTAGTCGGCCACCGCGGCGGCCATGATGACCGCGTCGGCGACCCGGGACTCCCGTCTCGCTGCCTCGTCCAGTTCACGGGCGGTGCCGACCTTGACGACGGTCACCGAATCGGGCACCGGCACCTCCAGGTTAGCGGCCAGCAGCGTCACGTCGGCTCCGCGGGCGGCGGCGGCCACCGCGATGGCGACCCCCTGTCGCCCGCTGGAGCGGTTGCCCACGAAGCGCACCGGGTCCAGTGGTTCCCTGGTGCCCCCTGCCGTGACCAGGATCGTGTGCCCCGCGAGGTCCTTCACAGTGATGGCGGCCAGCGCTGCAGCCACGATGTCGCCGGGTTCGGCCATCCGCCCGGGGCCGGAATCGTTGCCGGTGAGTTGCCCGGTGGCCGGGCCGACGATGATCACGCCGCGCTTTCGCAGCAGTGCGATGTTGGCGACCGTCGCCGCGTTGTGCCACATTTCGGTGTGCATGGCCGGCGCGACGACCAACGGCGCCCGGCTGGCGAGGATGGTGTTCCCGAGCAGGTCGTCGGCGAGTCCCGCCGCGATTTTCGCCAGGAAGTCGGCCGTCGCCGGAGCGACGACGATCAAGTCTGCCGCCTGACCGATGGCCACGTGTCGCACCTGTGCGACACCCTCGTAGAGGTCGGTGTGCACGCAATTGCGGCTGATCGCCTCAAGAGTGGGCTTGCCCACGAACCGCAGTGCCGCTTGTGTTGCGACGACCTGCACGTCGTGCCCGTCGAGGACGAAAGCGCGGATGACGGCGACTGCCTTGTATGCGGCAATCCCGCCCGTCACGCCGACGACGATGTTCACGGGTGGGCGGGGTCGAGTGCTATTCGGCCAGCAACGGCTCGGCCAGAGGCCTGACCACGAGCTTGTCCTCGTTGATCTCGCGCATGGCCACCGAGAGCGGCTTGTCATCGATAGTGGAGTCGACGAGGGGTCCGACGTTGTCGAACAGGCTGCCCTCGTGGAGGTCGGCGTAATAGTCGTTGATTTGACGTGCGCGCTTGGAGGCGAAAATCACCAGCGCGTATTTGGAGTCGACCTTGGACAGCAACTCGTCGATGGGCGGATCGATGATGCCCTTGGCGCGTTCTACCATTGTCTAAAACTCCATCTTTGTCGCTCTGGCTGTAGCTTCTATCGACATCAAGTCTACGACCTCACGTGCTGCTTCCTGCACTTCCCGGTTGACCACCCGGTAGTCGAACTCGTACTGCGCCGCCAATTCGGCTTTCGCGGTGACCAATCGTCTGGCCTGTTCCGCGCTGTCTTCCGTGCCGCGCCCGATAAGCCGGCGGACCAGTTCTTCCCAGCTCGGCGGCAGCAGGAAGACAAGAGTGGCCTCCGGCATCGAGTGTTTTACCGACCTGGCGCCCTGCAGGTCGATCTCCAGCAGAACGCTCTTGCCCTGCGCAAGGGCGGCCTCGATCGGCGCCCGTCGCGTGCCGTACCGGTAGGCGTTGTGCACGGTCGCCCACTCGAGCATGTCACCGCGCCCGATCATCGCGTCGAACTCAGCGTCATCGACGAAGTAGTAGTTAACCCAGTCCACTTCGCCGGGACGGGGTGGTCTCGTGGTGGCAGACACCGACAACAGCACGTTGGGATGGTGTTCCCGGATGTATGTGGAGACGGCACCCTTGCCGACGGCGGTTGGCCCGGCGAGGACGATGAGTCTGGATGGCGGGCGTTCGGCGACCCGGTGCTCCCGCAGCGCCAACCAGTCGCGCAGTCTCCGGCGCTGCAGAACACCGAGGCCTCCGAGACGTTTCGAGTCCGCGATGGCAAGCCGCTGCATCTGTGCGCGCACGCGGGTGGGACCGAGGCCCGGGATGCTGGTAAGGAATTCGCGGACACGCAGCCGGGCTTCGACGCACTCGGAGTCGTTCCAGGCGGTGTCGACCACGTCGACCGGACTGAGCACGCGCGAGGCAATGGATGCTTTGACGGCGGCCCTCGCGCGGCGCGCCGCAACGGCCGCTCGGGAGGCGGCGATCCGGTCGACGTCCGGTGGTGTTATGCCAGGCATCTGGCCGCCTCGTCCACGTGATCGGCGATGGCCGCAGTCAGTTCGTCCGGTCCGGCCGAAAGGATGCTGCGGGAGACGCTGAGCACGGTGACCGCCGCCGCCGCCGCGAACTGGGTGCGGACCTGATCGAAACGCGCGCCCTGATGCCCGAATCCAGGGGCGAGGATCGACGTCGCCCCGCCAGTGTGTGGCGTGGTCACGAGATCAGCAGGATCGATTCCGTACGCTGCCAGGTCACTGGTGGCTCCAAGCACGACACCCAGGTCGCCGATGGCTCCGGCGGTGGCGGCGTTGCGTTGCCCCGCTTCGTTGCGCTTCATCACCTCTGCGACGATACCGCCTGCCACGGATTGTCCGGCCTGTTCCCCCGTGGTCTGTACGGCGCTCTGCCCAGCCAACCCTTCCGGGTTAGACGTCGCCGCGAGCAGGTACACACCCTTGCCGTGACGACCTGCCAGAGCGATCACCGGGTCGAGAGAGCCGACGCCCAGGTACGGGTTGACGGTGAGGGCATCCGCCTCGAGCGGCGAGCCGGGGGTGAGCCAGGCGGCGCCGTAGGCCTCAACGCTACTGCCCACGTCGCCGCGCTTGGCGTCCGCGATCACTAACAGTCCGCGCGCGCGGGCGGCGGCGATGACTGCTTCCAGCGCGGCGAAACCGGTGGCGCCATGTCGTTCATAGAATGCCACCTGCGGTTTGACGATCCCGACTCGGCCGGCGCAGGCGTCGACGACGCGCAGTCCGAACTCTCGGACCCCGGTCGCGGAGTCCGCCAAACCCCACTGGCTGAGCAGCCACGGATGCGGGTCGATGCCCACGCACAACTGCCCCCAGGCGGCGAAAGCACCCGCCAACCGATCGCCGAACCCGGGGGCGACCGTCACTGTGCTTGTTCCAACTGCGATGCTTGTTCCAACTGCTGTGCTTGTTCCAACTGCGGTGCTTGCTCCACCTGCTGTGCCGGTTCCGACGCCGCTGCGAGTCCGGATACGGAAGCTCGTTTGAGCCGTTCCGCCCGGTCGAGCTCGTAGTTCTGCAGCGACCTCACGGTGAACGGTTCCCGGATCGCCTCGACCGAGGCGACGGCGGCGCCGAGCTGCGCGATGGTGGTGAACAGCGGTTTGTCCGCGGCGACGGTGGCGGTGCGGATCTGATAGCCGTCGGCACGCGCACTCCTGCCGCTCGGTGTGTTGATCACCATGTCGACGTCGCCCGCGTTGATCAGTTCGACGATGGTCGGGTCGTCGTCTCCCGCCGATTCGCCCTCGCTGTACTTGCGCACCACACGCGCGGCGATCCCGTTGCGCGCCAGGATCTCGGCGGTGCCCTCGGTGGCGAGGATGGTGAAGCCCAGCTGCTTCAGGCGCAGCACCGGCAACACGATGGCCCGTTTGTCGCTGTCGGCGACGGAGACGAACACCGTGCCGGTGGATGGCAGGCCGCCGTACGCGGCAACCTGGCTCTTGGCGAATGCCTTCGGGAAGGCGGCGTCGATCCCCATCACCTCGCCGGTGGAGCGCATCTCCGGGCCAAGCACCGAGTCGACGATGCGGCCTTCCTTGGTCCTGAACCGTTTGAACGGCAACACGGCTTCTTTCACCGAGATCGGGGCATCCATCGGCACCACCGAACCATCCTGCTCCGGCAGCATGCCCGATTCGACCAGCTCACGGATGCCGGTACCCACCATAATGAGCGCCGCCGCCTTGGCCAGCGGGATGCCGAGCGCCTTGGACACGAACGGTACCGTGCGGGAAGCCCGCGGGTTGGCTTCGAGCACGTACAGCACCCCGGCGCCGACGGCGAACTGCACGTTGATCAGGCCGCGTACTCCAACGCCTTCCGCGATGGCCAGTGTCGCGACTCGCACCCGGTCGATGACGTCGCGCCCGAGAGTCACCGGCGGCAGGGTGCAGGAGGAATCGCCGGAGTGGATGCCGGCCTCCTCGATGTGCTCCATGATGCCGCCGATGTAGAGCTCGACGCCGTCATAGAGTGCGTCGACATCGATTTCCACGGCGTCGTCGATGAATCTGTCGACCAACAGGGGCGAGTCGGCGGATATGATCGCCATGCCGGCGACCCGGTCGAAGTAGGTGGCCATCGACTCGCTATCGTAGACGATCTCCATGCCGCGGCCCCCGAGGACGTAAGACGGACGTACGAGGACTGGGTAACCGATGCCCTCCGCCACGGCGATCGCTGTGGCGACGTCGGTGGCGGTGCCGTTGCGGGGCGCCCGCAGCCCGGATGCCTCGAGGATGCGCGAGAACGCGCCGCGCTCTTCGGCCAGGTCGATCGCTTCCGGGCTGGTGCCGAGGATCGGGATCCCCGCCGACTTGAGGCCTTTGGCCAGCCCGAGTGCGGTTTGGCCGCCCAACTGCACGATCACGCCGACCAGCTCGCCGCTCTGGCCCTCCGCGTGGAGCACCTCGAGCACGTCCTCCAGCGTCAACGGTTCAAAGTACAGCCTGTCCGAGGTGTCGTAATCGGTGGAGACAGTCTCCGTGTTGCAGTTGATCATAATCGTCTCGAAACCGGCAGCGGACAGAGCGAACGAGGCGTGCACGCACGAGTAGTCGAACTCGACGCCCTGGCCGATCCGGTTCGGACCGGAGCCCAGGATCACTACCTTCTTCCGGTCGCTCGGGGCGACCTCGGTCTCCTGGTCATAGCTTGAGTAGTGGTATGGCGTGAGCGCGGGGAACTCCCCGGCACAGGTGTCGACGGTTTTGAACACCGGCCGCACCCCGAGCACGTAACGCAGTGCGGTGATGTCGACTTCGGTCACGCCGCGCAGCTGCGCAATCTGGATGTCGCTGAAGCCGTGCCCTTTCGCGAGCCGCAGCAGCGTCGCATCCACCTCATCGGCGTTCGCCACCGTGGCGGCGACTTCGTTGATGAGCACGATCTGATCGAGGAACCACGGGTCGATCTTCGTCGCCTCGAATGCCTCCTCGAGGGTGGCGCCGAGGCGCAGCGCCTGCTGCACTGTGACGATGCGGCCGTCGGTGGGGATGCTGGCCAGGGCGAGCAGTTCCTCCTTGGTCCTGGGCTGGTCGTCCCAGTGGAATGACGATCCGCGTTTTTCGAGGGAGCGCAGCGCCTTTTGCAGCGCTGTCGTGTAGTTACGGCCAATCGCCATGACCTCACCGACCGACTTCATGGTCGTGGTCAGTTCGGTATCGGCTTCCGGGAACTTCTCGAACGCGAACCGCGGCACCTTGACGACGACATAGTCGAGGGTCGGCTCGAACGACGACGGTGTGACGCGGGTGATGTCGTTGGGAATCTCGTCGAGCCGGTAGCCGATCGCGAGCTTCGCAGCGATTTTCGCGATCGGGAACCCGGTGGCATTGCTCGCCAGCGCGCTGGAGCGAGAGACCCTGGGGTTCATTTCGATGACGATGATGCGGCCGTCGGAGGGTTCCACGGCGAACTGGATGTTGCATCCGCCGGTCTCCACACCGACCAGCCGGATGATCTCGATGCCGATGTCGCGCAGCTGCTGATACTCCCGATCGGTGAGCGTCAACGCCGGGGCGACGGTGATCGAATCACCGGTGTGCACGCCGACCGGGTCCACGTTCTCGATAGAACAGACCACGACGGTGTTGTTCGCGTTGTCCCGCATGATCTCGAGCTCGTACTCCTTCCAGCCGAGGATGGATTCTTCGAGCAGCACCTCGGTCGTCGGAGACTGGTGCAGGCCGTCGCGGACCATGCGGATGAGCTCCGCCTCGGTGTGCGCGAACCCGCTGCCGAGGCCGCCCATGGTGAACGAGGGGCGGATGACCATCGGATAGCCGAGATCGTCGGCGAAGCCGAGGGCCTCCTCGACCGTGTGGGCGATGTGCGAGCGAGCCACTTCGGCTCCGGCCTGGATGACCAGGTCTTTGAACTTCTGCCGGTCCTCGCCCTTTTGAATCGCCTCGAAGCTGGCGCCGATCAATTCGACGTTGTACTTCTCCAGCACGCCGTGCTCGAACAACTGGGTGGCGGCGTTGAGGGCTGTCTGGCCGCCGAGGGTCGGCAGGATCGCATCCGGTCGCTCCAGCGCGATGATCGATTCGATGACTTCCCAGGTGATCGGCTCGACGTAAGTGGCGTCCGCGAAGTCGGGGTCGGTCATGATCGTGGCCGGGTTGGAGTTGATCAGGATGACCCGCATGCCCTCTTCGCGCAGGACGCGGCAGGCTTGGGTGCCGGAGTAGTCGAACTCGCAGGCCTGACCGATGACGATCGGGCCGGAGCCGATGACGAGGACACTGTGGATGTCGCTGCGTTTGGGCATCAGTTACCTTCCGCTGGGTTGTCGGTTACTGGGTTGTCGGAGCTAGTAGGGGTCTTCCGCCGCTCGAGCACCATGTCCCTGAATCTGTCGAACAGGTAGTTGGCGTCGTGCGGGCCGGCAGCGGCTTCCGGATGGTATTGCACGGAAAACGCGGGGATGTCCAGCGCGTTGAGGCCTTCGACCACGGAGTCGTTAAGGTCGTAGTGGCTCACTTCGACGCGTCCGAACCCGGCTGGCGAGTCGAACACGCCTTCAAGTGGTGCCTCGACGGCGAAGCCGTGGTTGTGGGAGGTGATCTCGACGCGGCCGGTCGCCTTGTCGAGTACCGGCTGGTTGATGCCGCGGTGCCCGAACGGCAGCTTGTAGGTGCCGAGGCCGAGTGCCCTGCCGAGGAGTTGGTTGCCGAAGCAGATTCCGAAGAACGGCGTGCCGTCGCGGAGCACCTCTTGGAGCAGCTCGACGTGGTCGTCGGAGGCGCCGGGGTCCCCCGGCCCGTTCGAGTAGAACACCGCATCCGGAGCCAGTTCGCGCAGCGCGTCGATCGTGACGTTCTCCGGAACGACGTGCACGTCAAGGCCGCGAGCGGCCAGATAGTGCAGGGTGGAGGACTTCACGCCGAGATCGACGACCGCCACGGAGCCGATGCGCTCGCCCTCGGCGGCCAGCGTGTAGTTCTCGTGCACCGAGACGACTGACGAGAGGTTCGCTCCGGCCATGGGCGCGGATTCCAGCACCATGGTGAGCTGGTTGGAGTCTCCGAGGTCGGCCTCGTCCCCGGAGAAAATTCCGGCCCGCATCACGCCGACCGAACGAAGCCGCCTCGTGACTGCCCTGGTGTCGATGCCGCTGATGCCGACGATCCCCTGTGCGGTGAGCGAGTCTTCCAAGCTGCCCTCGGCGCGATAGTTCGACACCACTCTGGACGGATCGCGCACAATGAAGCCGGCGACCCAGATGCGGTCGGACTCCCGGTCTTCGGCGTTCACGCCGGTATTACCGATGTGCGGGGCTGTCATGAGCACGATCTGCCCGGCGTAGGACGGGTCGGTGAGCGTCTCCTGATATCCGGTCATCCCAGTCGCGAATACCGCCTCGCCGAGGGTGTGACCGCGGGCGCCGTAAGCGCGTCCTTCGTAGCGGGTGCCGTCCTCCAACACCAATACCGCTGTCATGGATTGTCCAGGTTCGTTCACTGTGCCTCACTTCTTGTATTCGCCGCGATGCGGCCTTCGATCGCGTGGAGAAAGTCTGATGGGTCTTCCGGGTCGACGATGCGCAAGTAGGTGTCCAAGGCGACGTTCCCGTCCTCGCCCTCGAGCATCCAGTTCACGACGACGAGGCCGCCGGACTCGACGGCGCGGTCGATCGTCCAGGTCGCGCGTCCGACGCCGATCAGATCTGCCGAGGGGATGAAGGCGTCGGAGCCTCCGGCGATCGACAGTGCCACGCCGCGTTCGGTGACGAGCACGCCGGCTTGTCCGGGGAAGCCGAGACCCGACACCGCGATGCGCTCGAGCGGCTGCGCGGCCAGGGTGGTGGCGACGTAGAGGCAATCGCAGCGCAGAAGCTCCTGGCCGAGTTCACTGGGCGCACTTTGCGGATGAGGGAGCGAGGCCTGGCGGTTTTGACGCGCGCGCCAGCCCAGGTACATGCCGATCAGCGCCAGCGCGGTCAGGATGGCGATGATGATGACCGGTAGTGCTTTATCCACGGTGTGCTCCTGCATTGGCTGCGACGGTTTCGGCTTCGAGGAGGTTTCCATCGAGCACCGTTGGATATCCGTGGTGGACGGTGGCGATGACCCTGCCCGGCAGATTCACCCCGAGGAACGGAGAGTTGAGTCCCTTGCCGTGCAGCCTGGTCTCGTCAAAGAGGAAGCTTCCGCGCGGGTCGTAAAGAGTGAACTCTGTTGCTCCTGCAACGATACCGGAGTCGTAGCCGGGCAGCTGGCCGATGGCGGCCGGTGCGCTTGAGAGCACCCTGGCGACATCCGTCCAGCCGATGATGCCGGTGTCGACGACGGCTGCCTGCACAACCGACAGCGCGGATTCCAGGCCGACCATCCCGAAGGCGGCGGCGTCCCATTCGCATTCCTTGGCTTCCTGCGGGTGGGGGGCGTGGTCGGTGGCGATGATGTCGATGGTGCCGTCGGCCAGTCCGGCCCGCAGTGCCTGCACGTCCTCGTCGGTTCTCAATGGCGGGTTGACCTTGAACCGGCCGTCGTAGCTTCGCACCGACTCGTCGGTGAGAAGCAAGTGATGCGGGGTCACCTCGGCGGTGACGTCGATGCCGCGGGCCTTGGCCCAGCGGATGACGTCGACGGCGCCGGCGGTGGAGACATGACAGACGTGCAGACGGGCGCCGACGTGGTGAGCCAGCAGGACATCCCTGGCGATGACGGATTCTTCGGCGACGGCGGGCCAGCCGGCAAGCCCCAGGTCGGCCGAGACGGTGCCTTCGTTCATTTGCGCACCGTCGGTGAGAGAAGGCTCCTGGGCGTGCTGCGC